>QZKW01000076.1 GCA_003599885.1 Desulfobacteraceae bacterium
TGGACGATTTCTTTCGGATCAAGCCAGTAACGCTTTTCAAAGATGCTGCCCGTCTTTTTATCCATTATGGCCAATGCGATTTGTTGGCGATGGAGAGCGCGATGATTATTTCCGGGGCGGGATCGGCGCTTTTGTCGCAAGGCTTTTTTACTTCTTGAGGCAACCGGATGCTCGTCATACCCCAATCCTTTTGACTTTTCCAGAAGGCTCCTGGCTTCACTTATTTTTTCCATGAGGTTAAAGGCCGCGACTGCCGGCGGTATGTCTTGGCCTTGTGCATCAACCTGCGTCGCGATAATGCACAGGCAAGATAATATTGCCGCCCGGAAAAAATGGACCATCCACAACTCCTTTTATCAGCCCCGAAGGACTCCAATAGAATCGGCCCGGTAATCAACTGCATTGGTGGATCGCTTCGGGAACATGATTCCGAATAACCCCTTATTATTTTTGCGTTAAAAACATCATGACCGGTTTTGACATCCTTGAAATTCTTTTTAATCCAGAAGATGACCTTTACTCACTGCATCCGACAGCGATGTCGAAATATAATCCCAAAGCCGATTGGATCCGGTTTCCATGACCTGGTTTTTTGCCACGACCTGAGATTTTCGAATGCCATGCTCCTGCCAGGATTTCCCATGGGTCACGATATTGTGCAGCATGGGCTGGAACCGGTCCAGTGAATTGGCAAACCTGGCCTCCGGGGTTTGCGCGGATTCGAATTCCTCCCATAGATCACGCAGCATGTTCCCCTGGTCCGCAGGCAGAATCGAAAACAGCCGGTCGGCGGCTGCCTGCTCCCGCTCTGCCTTGCTGCCGTTGCCGGCGTCATCATATATAAACGTATCCCCGGCATCGATCTCCACGATATCGTGCACCAGAACCATGCGGATAACCCGTCCCAAGTCAAGATCCGGATGGTTGGCATGCTCCAAAAGCAGCATGCACATGATGGCCAGATGCCAGGAATGCTCCACGGAATTTTCATGCCGGGAGGCATCTGTCAAATAGGTTTGGCGATGAATCTGCTTGAGTTTGTCTATTTCGATGATGAATTTTACCTGCTGAGCCAGCCGCTGCCCTTCCATGGAAATCTTGTCCTGTTCATATAATGATTCAACATCTGAAAAATTCATATTTTTCTTTCCATTCTCATTTTCGAAGGATCTAAAACCATCTATCCACAATCACTATAACCGCAAACCTTGCAAACGCTGCAACCGCCTTCATGAAGCATTCTTCCGCCGCAATCAGGGCAGGCTCCCCTTACAAGGGTATGTCTTTGAGGAACTTCCCCATAGCCATTGGCGGCCATGTGCTCTTCAATGGCTTTTGCAACTGCATCAGCACAGGAAAGCACCTTGTTTTCTCCAAAACCAGCAGGGGAATGACAAGAAATCCCTTTGAGCTGAGTAATGACATTGCGGGCTTCAATACCGCTTCTCCAGGCCAATGAAACCATTCGCCCGATTGCCTCATTCTGGGATGCGGCACATCCGCCTGCTTTACCCATGGTGGTAAATAATTCAAAGAGCCCCTCTTGGTCTTCATTGATGGTGATATAAATAGGGCCGCATCCTGTCTGAATCTGATGGGTCCTCCCCTTAAGAATTTTGGGACGCTTTCGTTTTGGGCGTTGCATTGCTTTTTCGGTATGTTCTTCAGTCGGTTTGGCTTCATCCGGGGCTGATCCGGTCGTCAAAACCTGCTTGTCGCGGGAACCGTCCCGGTATATGGTAACCCCCTTGCATCCAAGCTGCCAGGCCAGATCGTAGACCTTGGCCACATCATCAGCGGTGGCTGTTTTTGAAAAATTAACGGTTTTGCTGACGGCATTGTCCGTATGTTTTTGAAAAGCCGCCTGCATCCGGATATGCATTTCGGGCGAAATATCATGGGCTGTGGCAAATACCCCCTGGACATCTTCGGGTATGCCAAAGTTATCCCTGACCCTGCCGGTAACAGCGATCTGCGCCATGAGTTCATGACTGTAAAAACCCTGGGCCTTTGCTATTTTTTCAAAAATGGGGTGCACTTCAACCAGTATATCATCATCCATCACCTGGCGCGTGTATGAGACGGCAAAGAGCGGTTCAACGCCCGACGAGGCATTGGCGATGATGGAGAGGGTCCCGGTGGGGGCTATGGTGGTGACCGTGGCGTTTCGGATCGGCACCTCCCCTCTTTTTTCAAAAACAGAGCCCGCAAAATTCGGAAAAGGGCCGCGCTGCATTGCCAATTTCCGGGAAGCTGCGTGGGCTTCATCGTTAATGAATTGCATGACATTGCCTGCCAACTCAATGGCTTCTTCCGTATCGTATGGTATCTGAAGCTGGATGAGCATATCGGCCCATCCCATTACACCCAGACCGATTTTACGGTTACCCAGGGTCATTCGGGCGATTTCAGGCAATGGATAGCGATTAACCTCTACCACATTATCCAGAAAGTGCACACCCAGATGAACAGTATGTTTCAGGTGATCCCAGTCAATCTTTCCGTCTCTAACCATCTTTCCCAGATTTATTGAGCCCAGATTGCAGGATTCATAAGGGAGGAGCGGCTGCTCGCCGCAAGGGTTCGTTGATTCGATGGCGCCGATATGAGGCGTTGGGTTGTCACGGTTCAGGCGATCCAGAAACACGATGCCAGGCTCCCCGTTTTCCCATGCCTGGGTCACAATTTTTTCAAATACCTCACTGGCGTTAAGGGTTCCCATCGTTTTTCCGTTTCTGGGATTGACCAGGTTATAAGTTTCGCCACGCTTTACAGCTTCCATGAAAATTTCGGTAATTCCAACGGAAATATTAAAATTATTGAGTTGTGTCATGTCTGCCTTACAAGTGATAAAATCCATAATATCCGGATGATCGACCCGGAGTATGGCCATGTTGGCTCCCCTCCGCGTCCCTCCCTGCTTTATGGTTTCAGTGGCCATATCAAACACTTTCATGAATGAAAGGGGGCCGCTGGAAACCCCGGTGGTGCTTTTGACCACGTCATTGGCCGGACGAAGCCGGGAAAAGGAAAATCCTGTTCCCCCGCCTGATTTATGAATCAGTGCGGTGTGCTTGACCGCATCGAAGATTTCTTCCATGGAATCGCCTACCGGCAGCACAAAGCAGGCCGACAACTGGCCCAGTTCCCGCCCTGCATTCATGAGGGTGGGAGAATTTGGCAGAAATTCCAGGGAGGCCATCATTGTATAAAATTGATCGCTAATGGCGGATGTATCGGCCGCATTGTCAAATTTGAGGTCCGCTGCTGCAATGGTGTCTGCAACCCGTTTGAACATATCAGCGGGTTGTTCAAGAATTTTTCCGTCCGTATCCCGTTTCAGATATCGCCTTTCTAAAACAGTCATGGCATTTGGGTTCAATTCGGGCTGTAATATACGGCTTCTCCGGCGCATCATCATTCCTCCGTGACAGGCAGATAAAAAAATTGAACAAATAAAAAACGCCCTTGGCGTTATTTTTTCAATATATGGTATTTAATTATAGTTAACAACAATATATTGTATCGAATAGATTTTTTCTGTTTAAATTCTTATTTGGCCAAAAGTCCACAATTGCATTAGATTACATATGCCTAACCGGCAATGCCGACCGGGCGAACTCCGGCTTGAGCCACTGATTTTACGCCTTTTTACATACTCGCGGATATCGTTTTCGCTCAGGTTTCGGGTGCCAAGCCGCTGTTTCTCTTTACTGTTCGGAATTTCCTTATATTTTTTTAATTCAGATAATTAGGATACTTAAATGCCATTCACACATTCAGGAACCGGACCTTGATCTTTTTTTATAATTTCCGGATGACGCGAAAATATCGACTCATCCACACTGCGCAGATGCAGATCCCGCTGTGGGAAAGCGATCTCGATTTTCACTTCACGGAAACGACGTTCAATTTCCTGGTTGATTTCACTACTTACTCTCAGTCTTTCATCCACGTTCAGAATCCAGACGCGGAGCTCAAAATTGAGAGCACTGTCACCGAAGCTCAGAAACAATACCTGAGGCAAAACCCTCTTCGCCACCATTGGATTTGATTTAGCGCTCTCGATCAGCGTTTCCATCACCAGGGGAACGTCGGAACCATAAGCTACCCCAATAGGAATTCTAAGTCTGATTTGGCGATTGCTGAGGGTCCAGTTGGTCACATTGTTTGCAATCAGAACCGAGTTGGGCACAATCACGTCTGCCTGGTCAAGCGTTTTCACAACCGTCGATCGAAGGCCAATATGCGTGACTTCAGCCCACATCCCGTCGACTTCAATACTGTCACCCATTCTAATCGGTCGTTCAAACAGCAAAATAAGACCGCTGACAAAATTATTCATAATTCCCTGCATGCCGAAGCCGAGGCCGACGCCAAGAGCACTAAGCATAAGCGTCAATTTTGAGACATCTATCCCAAGTGCTGAAATTGCAAATAAAAAACCAACAGATACGATAACATAGTGAACCAGTTTTGACATCGAAAGCTGGCTCCCCTTTTCCATGCCAGTTTTGGCAAATATCGTTTTCATGAGCAATTTTTGCAGCGTCCAGGACAGGAAAAAAGATCCGTAAAGAATACAAGCGGAAACCAATATCAAACCGATAGTAATTTGCTGGGGTCCAATGTTGAATCCAAGAGCCAACACCCCTATGACCGTCGATTGCAGGTTGGGGTAAATCCCAAAGGAAATTAAAACAGCAGGGATCAACAGTAATCCGAATATGAGGCAGTTCATGATAAAGGATATTTGGCGAATGATGGTATCGGCTTCGCTGTCCATAACCCGTTCCTGACGGAGGGGAGAGTGGTAAAATATCCAATTCAGGCCCCCGCGAAGCATGTATGTAAACATTATGCAGGTGAGAGTCATGGCGATTGACTGTGTCACCGATGTTAAGAGATACGAGGCAATGCCCGCCTCCCCCCAGAAATTCATGAGGATGTTGACGAAAAAAATGAAAGTAATTATTCGTAATACCCAGGTATAAACATTTGATTTTTTATCATTATTATTTTCCATGGACCATCGGAAGCAGAAGAAAAGTCCGACAAGCGATGCAAAAATCAAATACAGTCTATAAAGCGGGAGCGGCAGGCTGATTATGAATAAGACCCTGTTGATCAATAAAACAGTTACCACCCCATAAATAAAATTCTTTTTCCAGGATGAGTCAACAATCTTTCCTGAAAGTCTGGCAAAGGAGATTCCCCCAGCAAACAAATTAATGGATGAAAACGTAGCGGGAGTTCCTTCATATTGATAAATAAATAATGTTGACACGATGCCTAAAAAAAATGCGGCGGAAAAAGGCCTTTCGGAAAGAAATTCCCAACCCTCTGAATCTTTCAATACCTGCCGGTTCCGATAAACGGCAATGAATACGAACAGAGAAAGAAATCCCTGGAGAAAAATGATCCACCCCTTTTGTGAAAAGAAATCGCTTCCCGGCCAGATGATCTGATTTACGCCGATTTTCGTTGCGTACCACAACGCGTCTGAGAATTGAGAGATAAATTCAGAAGATAGGATTGGGGGTGATTTGCTAAGCAAAGAGCCGCTTCGTCCTGACTGGATCAAACTCTCTAATTCGGCATTAAGTGCGTACATTTTCGTTTGGATAGTAGCGGCTTCCTCTTGTATGGACAGCATCACATCCATTCGATTAATGATTCGATTCAACGCTGAAGTGATCGTTTTCTTTGCTTTTTCAACGGCCGCATGAACTTGATTTATCGGCCCCTGTTTGAGCAGGGAAGACTGCCATTGATTCCAGGATTGTTCTTCAGACAGCCACTCATTTCGAAAATCCTCAAGCTGACCGATTTCCTGGTTAAGCGCCTCGTTGATTTTTTCGAATAAATATTTCTCTTGCTGAAGTTCGTCCCTTATCATTATCAACTGATTGAACTTGTAATCTTTCGAATCTTTCAACTGTTTTAATTGGTCGGTAAAACCTATCAGATCCGCCTGGATATCGATGTAGTTATCTTTAATTTCAGCTTCATCCAGGTTGGCATCCATCTTATTTTCAAGGTCCAGCAAACGTCCGGATAGTTTTGTAGCCAAAGGGATAACATCGGCGAGATCAGGGACGTCACCGGTTAAATCCTTTGTAACTGTGGAAATTTGGTCTGGTAGGGTTGCACCATGCGCCATCACGCAATTTGTCACCAAAAATACGGCTATTGACAATACGGCCCAAATACTTTTCTTTCCAAAGAATCGCATAGATTTCTCCCGGCAAGAGTCAATATAAAAATGAGCTTTCAGGGTAGAGAAGGATAAAAAAATATTTTTAAATGTAGCATCATACCGCATTTAAACCAAAATGTTTCATTGTTTTTTATGCCTCTAAATTATTTACAGCCATTTTTGGATTTGTTAAAATGAGTTCAAAAGTTTAAAGGAGGAACTTATTATGAAAACCCCGACAATAAGCCTAAATGTGATTGATTAAGATCAGGTTACATAAAATATTGGGACCATGGCATTCATTTGTCTTTGAAAAATAAACAAATTTTTAAATTTTTTAAGGAAAAAACAGTATGAAAAATGCAAAAAAATTCATCACAATAGCCGTGTTTTCAATTGTACTGGGAGGCTGTGCTTCGGATGCTGATCCGACGGCGGCGGACTACATGCGCGGGCATGCTTCAGAGCTTCAGACCGAGGTCGATTTAAAGGATGAGCTTGCAAGGGAGTGGGATCGGGGGGCGCGACTCATCGAAACCGGTGAAAGACATGTACAGCTCGGTGAAGATCAGGTGGCGGAAGGCAAGGAAAATATTGAAAGAGGAAACCAGGAAATCCTTGAAGGCAGAATGCTCATCGAAAACAGTGAGCGGACTTTCAACGAAAATTTTCCGACACAAAAGATAAAACCGTGATCGGAAAGGAATGCGGCTTGCATCGATAGGCATCTTTCAACCATAATCGCGAAAAGAAAAAGGTATCACGCCTGTTTTTTTGATACATCAACAGGCGTGATACCTTTAATGTCCCCCCTACTCTTCTTATACGGATACTTTCCCGGAAGACGGCAGGGTTTATTTGCAAGTGGGTGATATTAGAATAGCGGGTTGATCTCAACGCGACGATTTAACGCCCTGCCCTCAACCGTATTATTCGTTGCTGCGGGGTTGTTCATTCCAAACCCCTTGGTGGTCAACCGATCTTTGCTGATTCCTCTTTTGAGCAGATAACTTTTTATCGCCCATGCACGCTTTTCAGACAATTTCTGGTTATATGCCGCTGAACCGACATTATCGGTATATCCCTGAATTTCAAACCGCAAGCCGGGATTACGGTTCATCACCGTGACCACATCATCCAGTTCCTGTACATATTGATTCTTAATATTTACCTTATCCGTATCAAACAAAACCCCCTGAACGACCCAGCAGCCGCGGGCATCCACATGCGCGCCCTTGGGGGTGTTGGGGCATTCATCCAAATAATCGGCAACGCCATCGCCGTCAGTGTCAAGCGGACAGCCTTTTGCATCCACTTTTACGCCCATGGGTGTATTCGGGCAGGCATCGTCACAGTCATATACGCCGTCCTTGTCGGTGTCGGGTTTGGGCGGGGCAACCGCTGCGACCGGAGTTACCGCAAGCTCTGGCGCCGGTTTGTCTTTGCCGAAGTTAAACATCAAGCCACCAGTATAAAGCAGGTTGTTGTAAGAGTCATCAAAGGTAATCAGATGCCGGACATCGGCCCTGATCGCGACGGTGTTTTCATAAATGAAATATTTGAGGCCCGCGCCGTAATTCAGCAGGAAATCGGTATCTGTACTATATCCGTCCGGATCAAATATGATTGCACCAGCTCCAACAGCAACATAAGGCACCAGTTGCTGGTCCGGCGTCAAATTATATACCATATCCAGATGCATCGGCCACGCGTCAATGTCAAGGCTTCCCGGGTCTGAATCAGTCGTTGTGTAGTTGCCCATCAACTCCGCGCCTAAGTTGTCTGTGAACTGGTAACCCAGCCCCAGTCCGTAAGTCGGCCCATTGTCGATATTCTGGTTCCCTTCAAACACATGTCCGCCAAACATGGGAGAAATATAAAAATCTCCCTGCCTGGTTTCGCACCATCCCGCCTGTGCAGCGCACAGGAGCCCTGCAATCAGTAAAAAACTCCACATTGTCTTCTTTCTCATCATGTTGTTCTCCTAATTGAAAAAATTATTTATTATGTATCGCTATCAATACGCTCGACATCTGAAAACTGTGTGTTGCATAACGATATTTAGAATCTGTTTCAAGAATTTTCTTTGAAATTCAAGTCAGTTATCAAAAGAAAAAGGGGGTAAACCCATTGGGTTGACCCCCTTATATTGGTGCCGAAGGGGAGACTCGAACTCCCACGAACGTACGCCCACTAGACCCTGAACCTAGCGCGTCTACCAATTCCGCCACTTCGGCAAATTTATTTAAACTCAAAAAAGAACCATTGCTTTAACAGAAGTTTTTTCTTATATAGCCATAAAAAGTTTGTGTCAAGCTGAATCTATTCTAATTTTGGTAATTTTTACAATGAACGTAATTACAGATTTAAGTACCATCGAACAGCCTTTTACCCGTCCGGTGGTGACCATCGGAAACTTTGATGGCGTCCATAAAGGGCATCAGGCAATATTCCACCAGGTGATAGAAAAAGCGGAATCCATCAAGGGGACATCCGTGGCCATGACATTTGAGCCGCACCCCATGCGGGTTTTGAAAAAAAAGAAATCCCCTCCCCTGATTACTTTATATGAACAAAAAAAAGAACTGATTGCCAAAACCGGCATTGATGTTTTCATCTGCATCCCTTTTGATAAAGACTTTGCCGCCATCACCGCCCGAAGGTTTATCGAGGATATCCTTGTTAAAACCATCGGGCTCAGCGCTATTGTGATCGGTAACGATTATTCCTTCGGCAAGGATCGTAAAGGCAATGTCGCATTCCTCAGGCAACATGCGGACCGGTTCGGATATGAAGTGATTGTTGCCGACTGGATTCCGGGAAGCCTTAAAACCGCTGACCGCATCAGCAGCACCCGGATACGCGAAACCGTCATGGCCGGAAAAGTGGATGAAGTGGCCCAGCTTTTGGGGAGATACTATCAAATTCGCGGAAAAGTGGTCTCCGGCCGCAATCGCGGGGGACGCCTGCTGGGTTTTCCAACCGCCAACATTAACCTGATAGATGAACTCTGTCCCAAGGCGGGAGTGTATGCCGTGACAGTCGAGTGTCAGGATAAAAAATATCAGGGAGTGGCCAATATCGGCTACAGCCCGACTTTTGATGATCATATCTTTACCGTTGAAGTCCACCTTCTGGATTTTAGCGGTGATTTATACGACCAGGATATCCGGGTTAATTTCATCCAGCGCATCCGAAATGAAAAAAAATTCGGCGGCCTTGATGAATTGTCCGCGCAAATCACCAAAGACATTCAAACCGCCCGCGACATCCTGTCAGGCAACCCCTCATAAATTGAGAAGGAATCATGACGATACTCAATATTCTAACCTATCCGGATCCGTTTTTAAGACAACCCGTTCATCCGGTGACCGTTTTTGATGACGCGCTTCAGACCATTATCGAAGATATGGCCGAAACCATGTATGACGCTCCGGGCGTCGGTCTTGCGGCCATTCAGGCAGGCATCGACATGCGCCTGATCGTGTTCGACCCGGCTGCGGATGTGGAAAAAAAGGAATATTCCGTACTGATCAATCCGGAGATTGTCTCTGCCCGGGGACAGATGATTTCCGAAAATGAAGGATGTCTGAGTGTTCCGGATTACCGGGCAGATGTGAAACGGTACGAATTTACCACCACAAAGGGACTGGACCGGTTCGGCAACCCGCTGACCATTGAAGCCGAAGGGTTGTTGTCCATCATTCTTCAACATGAAATTGACCATTTAAACGGCATTTTGTTTATTGATCACCTTAGCGCACTCAAGCGGCAGCTCTATAAAAACCGGCGAAAAAAGGCGCTCAAAAATGAAGAAACCGCTTAATGTGGTCTTTATGGGGACACCGGACTTTGCGGTGCCCTGCCTGGAAGCCCTGCATGAATATGGATGCCGGGTTTCACTGGTGGTCACCCGGCCCGACCAGCCCAAAGGACGGGGCCGGAAAATCATTGCCCCGCCGGTAAAAAACACAGCCGCAGAATTCGGCTATCCGGTCTTACAGCCGGTATCGGTTAAAACAGAAGAATTTTATGACATTATTTCTGCGATCGCTCCTGATGTTCTGGTGGTTGTCGCGTTCGGGCACGTACTTCCCAAAAGAATTCTTGAAATTCCCGCATGGGGAGCAATCAATATTCATGCCTCCCTGCTGCCGAAATACCGGGGACCGGCACCGATTCAGTGGGCCATCATCAACGGTGACGACCACACCGGCGTCACCACTATGCTGATGGATAAGGGACTGGATACCGGTGAAATTTTATTGACCGCCGAAATACCGATACAACCGGATGATACGTCCCAGGCCCTTCATGACCGGCTGGCCATAGAAGGATCGGAATTGCTCAAAAAAACATTGGCGGGAATGGAAAGTTCCACCCTCCGCCCCATTTCCCAGAACCATGCCATGGCCACGTATGCCCCGATGCTGGCCAAAAAAGACGGCCATATCGACTGGTCGCTTTCGGCAGAAACAATTGAACGGATGATTCGCGGCATGACACCCTGGCCCGGCGCATTTACGTTTTGGGACGACAAACAAATTAAAATTTTTAAAGCCCTGCCAAAACCGGATTCTTCCAAGGCTCCTCCAGGCACCGTTATTGAAGGGTTCTCCAATGAGTTGCGCGTAGCTGCCGGGAGCGGCGCATTGTCCATCATTGAGCTTCAGGGTTCATCCGGAAAGCGAATGCACATCAGTGATTTTTTAAGGGGGGCGACCATTCCCACGGGAACGCTTCTCACGTGATTTCCGGACAAAAACCGTCTGCCATGTTTGTCCTTATTATACTAAAGGTTCTATGACCGATATCCCTCGAAACACGGCCCTCAGCGTGTTAAATATTCTTTCACAAAAACACCACTCCCATTTAGACCGGATTATCACAGATTCTGTTGATAATGCCGGGTTAGGTCTGTCCTTACGCGACCGCAGGCTGGTCAATGCGCTTGTCTTTGGCGTTTTAAGGTGGCGGGAAAATCTTGACTGGACCATAGGTCACTTTTCAAAAACCCCTCTGGAAAAGATTCGCCCTGAAATTCTCAACGTTCTTCGCCTCGGACTCTATCAGATATTTTTTTTGGACCGCATACCGGATTCCGCAGCTGTTAATACTTCTGTCGAAATGGCAAAAGAAATTGCTCCGGTCTGGGTGGTGAAATTTGTGAATGCGATTCTTCGCAACGCCATTCGAAACCGGGACGATCTTCCCCGCCCTTCCATCAAAGACAACCCGGCGCACGCGCTTTCCATTTCAAAATCTTTTCCCCTGTGGTTAATCCAAAGATGGCTCCAGCGTTTCGGGCGTGAAGAAACCGCCCGCTTATGTGACGCCCACAATAAAATTCCGCCCATCACCATCAGGGCCAATACGATTCTGATGGACCGTGCGAAATTGTCGGAAATTCTTGCCGACGAGACAGAGGCTGTCTTTCCCACACCCTATTCGCCGGACGGACTATTTTTTCAGGGAGCCAAACAATCCATTCACGAATTTGAAGCATTTAAAAATGGATTGTTTCAGGTCCAGGATGAAGCGGCCCAACTCATTTCATTTCTTCTGTCGCCCCAGCCGGGGGAACGTATCCTGGACGCCTGCGCCGGCCTTGGCGGGAAAACCGGTCATATCGCTCAGTTAATGAAAAATTCCGGGCAAATCATTGCTGCAGACAGCGATGGTAATAAGCTGATACAATTAAAAGAGACAGCGCAGCGACTGGGAATCCATAATGTCTCCACCCGGATTCACGATTTCACCCGACCATTTGCTGACACTGCCCTTGGTCTGTTTGACCGGGTTCTTCTTGACGCGCCCTGCTCCGGCCTTGGGGTAATCCGCCGCAATCCCGATATCAAATGGGACAGCTCCAGAAAAGATCTGGCCCGATTCCGGGAAAAACAACTGGTGTTATTGCGGCAGGTCAGCGCCCTGGTAAAACCCGGCGGAGTTGTAGTATATGCGGTTTGCAGTGTGGAACCCGAAGAAAACGAGTCGGTGATCGCAAAGTTTTTATTGTCTTCTCCTGATTTTCAGGTTCAGAAAACATTGCCGGACGCACCCTTTTCATTCGCACCATTTATGGACGTTCAAGGGTTTATCCGGACGTTTCCCCACATTCACGGCATGGATGGTTTTTTTGCGGTTTCCATGAAAAGGATGAGATGATATGATGTATTTTAAAAAAATAACCATTAATGCTGGAGAAACATATTTATGAAATTAATAGCGCCATCCATACTTTCCGCCGATTTTTCCATCCTTGGGAACGAAATTCGAAATGTGGAGGCAGCGGGCGCAGACTGGATCCACATTGATGTCATGGATGGCCATTTTGTTCCCAACATTACCATAGGCCCGCTTATCGTCGAGGCTGTCAACCGGGTAACAGATCTGCCCCTGGATGTTCATCTGATGATTGAACGTCCTGATCAATTTATCCCCGAATTCGTGAAAGCCGGGGCAGACCTGATTGCCGTACATGTGGAAGCCTGCACACATTTAAACCGGACAGTGGACCTGATCAAATCTGCCGGATGCCGCGCAGGGGTTGTGTTGAACCCGGCCACGTCGCTTAAAACCATAGACTGGATTCTGGAATATGTGGATTTTGTTCTGCTGATGAGCGTGAATCCGGGTTTTGGCGGACAGTCCTTTATTTCCAACACCCTTCACAAGATACAACAACTCAGACAGACCATCGACGACCGGGGGCTTTCCGCCCTGATTCAGATTGACGGCGGGGTAAATGCGAAAACCATCCGCAGCATTTCCGATGCCGGCGCGGATGTGTTTGTGGCCGGTTCCGCGATATTCGGCAAAGGGGATTACAGGGAAAAAATTAATGCATTACGGCAACATATTGAATAGGGAGAGATCTAATGGCGCACAAAATCCTGGTGATTCACGGACCCAACCTGAATATGCTCGGTAAAAGAGAGCCGGAAACATACGGTGCGGACACCCTGTCGGACATCAACACCGCCCTGGTCCTTCACGGCAAAAATCAGGATGCCGAGGTAACAACTTTCCAGTCCAATCTTGAAGGTGAAATTGTTGATAAAATCCAGCAGGCCATTGGTATCTATGATGGTTTAATTATTAATCCTGCGGCTTATACCCACACCAGCATCGCCATCCGGGACGCCGTTCTGCTGCTTAAAATGCCGGTGGTGGAAGTGCATCTGTCCAATATTTACAAAAGGGAGCCCTTCCGGCATCACTCGTTTTTATCGGATGTGGTTGCCGGCCAGATTGCCGGATTCGGCATGCAGGGGTATTTCATGGCCCTTGACGCCATCCTCCATATCCTCAAATCCTGACCCGCTGCCCCACAATATATATGAGACGCGCGCTCGCCCCTGCAGTTTCACTGATCATCGGCATGATCGCCGCACAACTCTTTTTTACTTTTTTTGTCAAAGCTTCAAATACTTATCTGTATAACAACCTGATAGCCATGCAACAGGCCGGATACCATTTGCTTGTGCCCAATACCCTGGTGATGCCAACGCTTCAGGAATGGGCCCCCGCTGTTTACGGCGGGTTATTTTTCACTTTAACTGTTGGCGCTGGCCTATCGCTGATGGGGTGGTTCGGCGTATACTTATGGCGGATTTTTCCCAGGCTTCGCTGGATAATCGCAGGTTCATTGCTTCTTTTCAGTGGCTATGTTCTGATAAACCTCAATAGTCCGGGCGTCAACCTGCCGATAACCTTCATTTGTATGCTGATTCCGGCTATTTCAGGATTTGTGGCTCTCCAATTTTATGCGGGACTGTGTATTTCAGGTAATTTTCGAATACCTGTCGTCCATATGGCAGTCATTGTCATGATCGGAATGATCTGGATGCCGAAAGTCAACGCGGATGTATTTACCACCATTAGGGATTCTCTGCTTTTGACCAATCCTACAGGACAGAAAATCAACGATTTTTACTATAAGTACACCTTGTATCCAGCGGAAGCCTTCAAGTCCCTGGATCAAAAGCAGCTTAAAACCGTTAATATTAAAATACCGGACAACGGTTTGAGTCAACGTATTGAAAGCCGGTTATTAAAGGAAGATTACTTTCCAGTGGCTGCGACCCACCCGGCGGATATCGTGGTGATCCAGGAAAACAACCGCATATTATTCCAAAATAACGGGCGCACCGTCCACATATCAACCATTTCAGAATTTTTCGCATCGCCTTCAGATCACCTGACTACGGTATCCCAAAAAAGCGATTACTATCATTTTTTTAGAAAAATGACCTTTATCGGCCTGATTGCCGCCTCTCCCCTGATCTGTTATATGATCCTGCACACGGTTTTGACGATTCTCCTGTTTCCCATCCCTTCCGTTGTCATGCGCTCTGGATGCGCAGCGACGGCATGCCTGCTGGCCACCGGTATAGCGGCCTTGCCATTATATATAGACGCTTCCCCCCCTGCCCCATCTGAAATCAGCCGCTATCTGGAGTCAGACCGCTGGCAGGACCGTGTCAGCGCATTAAAATGCATCTCAAATGATGATATTCCCATTGACGGATTAAATGAACTTTTCAGGCTGGTCGACAGTCCCTGGACAGCCGAACGGTATTGGCTGGCGAAATCCCTGAGCAACAGCCGATCACCCAAAACCGGTCAACTGGCCCTCATCCTGCTGAATGATCCCCAGCCCAATGTGGAATGCATGGCCTTGTTCAGCCTTGGGAACAGAAACCAGCCGGCTGCCATTCCTGAAATTCAAAGAAAGATGGCATCTTCTGATCACTGGTATGTCCAGTGGTATGGGTATAAAGCCCTGAAACGGCTCGGATGGAAACAACAGATCGGGCAGGAACAACCCAAATGAACGCCTTACCGTTTATATTATCGATACTCAGTGTGTTTGCGATAGAAGCCGGGATTCGGTTTCTGGATCTGGCTCCCCTGATGCTGATCGGTTTTGCCCGATGCGTTGAGGCTCTTGTTATCCTGCTCATTTTTTATATGTCAAAAAACGGCATTTCGGCTATCGGATTCGAAAAATACCGGATAATCCGGGGGATTCAAAAAGGTTTGGTATGGTCGGCCGGGTTTGGTGCGCTGGCGGGACTGGGAGGGCTTATTTTGTTTATTTGCGGGTTTGATCCGTTTGCGCTTATTCACGTGGGGCTGCCAAAAACCAGACCCCAGATAATTCTGTTTTTTCTGGTGGGCGGCGTGATAGCGCCCATAGCCGAAGAGATATTTTTCCGTGGGATCATTTATGGATATCTGAGAGACTTTATGTTTAAAAAAATGGACCGATGGGGGGTGTTGCCGGCCCTCTTCATCAGCACTGCCTTGTTTGTCATGGCCCATCAGGTCGGTTCCGGCATTCCCCTGCCCCAGCTTGCGGGAGGAGTTGTATTTTGCGTGGCCTATGAAATCGAAAAATCCCTGTTTGCACCCATCATCATCCACTCTCTGGGTAACCTGGCGCTGTTCACCGTGTCCTGTTTTTGAAACCCGGTTCTTTACATTTTTCCATCCAGCACGTTGCGGACGGTGGTGGCCAGTTTCTGGAATGTCAGGGGTTTGAAAATAAAAGCCTTTAAACCCATAGCTTTGGCTGCCGCTTCATCGATTCTCGGATTGTAACCGGTACAGATCACCACCGGAAGTTCCGGCCGTATGGCGATCATTTTTTTGGCCAGTTCATCGCCATTCATTTCAGGCATGGTCATATCGGAAATCACCAGATCAAAATGGTCGGGAGACTGAAGAAACTGGCACCATGCATCAACGCTTTTAGCGCACGTTTCCACCGAATACCCCAGATACTCCAGCATTTCCCTTCCGGTTTCAATAATGCTGTCCTCATCATCCACCAGTAAAATCCGTTCAGTACCCACAGGCAATAAGGACTCTTCCTGGGCCAAGGGTTCGATTTCCCGTATTTTGACCACATGCAACAAAGGTAAATAAATATAAAAATCAGAGCCTTTTCCGGGTTCGCTCGAAAACAGGACAGCGCCGCCATGTTTTTTGATGATGCTTTGAACCACTGCAAGGCCTAAACCGGTACCCACGCACTGGTCTTTGGTCGTGAAATACGGATCAAAAATCCACTTTTTATCTTTGGTGTCGATTCCGTGCCCGGTATCGCTTACGGTCAGTTTCACATAGTTGCCGGGAGATAATTCCATGTTTTCCCGGCGGTCATCCGCTTGGAGAGTTTCCCTTTCAAGGGAAACCGTCAATGTGCCGCTCCGCCCCTTCATGGATTGCCCGGCGTTGGTGACCAGATTCATGATCACCTGGTGCATCTGCACCGGGTCCGCCTCCACCATGCCGGCGTTTTCATTGATATTTTCATGGATTTCAATGGATGGCGGCATTGTGGGCCTCATCATCCCCAGCACATCCCGAATAATGATGCCCAGATCAACAGGCTTTCGTCTTTGTTCCGCCTGGCGGCTGATGGAAAGAATCTGCCGGACGAGATCTTTTGCCCGGTTGCCTGCTTTAAAGACTTCTTCAAGATATTGAAATACTTTGCCGTCCGCTTCGGTATAAATTTTCGCCAGTTCAATATATCCAAGAATTGCTGATAAAATATTATTGAAGTCATGGGCAATGCCTCCTGCCAGTGTGCCGATGGCCTCCATTTTCTGGGATTGAATCAGTTGCGTTTCCAGTTGCCGCTGGGTGGTGATGTCATGAAAAACATTCAACGTAAAAAAATCATTTTTGATCTGAACGAGCCTGGAATACAAGAGAACTTGAATAAACTGGCCGTTTTTGACTTTATAGGAAATCTCGAACCCGGCAATGTCGCCTTTTTCAATCAATAAATCCATGTACCTCTGACGGTCTTCCGCCGGAAACCCCAAATCCAGAGTACTTTTTCCAATGATTTCATAGCGCGTATACTGCATTTTTTCACAGAATTTCTGGTTCACGTCCAGCACAGTGCCATTTAAATCCGTGACTGATATCGGTTGAGGCGAGATATTGAAAAGATGCCGAAACTTAATCTCGCTGGCCCGAAGCGCGTCCTCAACCTTTTTTTGTTCAGACAAGTCCGTGGCCACGCCGATAAATCCGATAACTCTTCCGTTATCGTCCTTTTGCAGGGTGGATGTCATATAAGTCGAAAACACACTTCCGTCCGAGCGCCTGTGTCCGACCTCCCCCCGGTGATGGCCGTTTCTCAGCACTTTTTTATTGATGGGAATGACTTCATTCAGGTTCTGCGCATCCGTATGAAACATACTTAAATGTTTGCCGACAATGGTCTGGGGAGAGTATCCGTGCATATCCGCCCATGCCTGGTTGGCATAAGTGATGATCCCGTTTAAATCCGCAGTGGCCACGCCTTCGCCTATCTGATCGATAATATTGACAAACCGGTTTAAACGCCCTTCGATCTGCTTTTGTTTGGCGATTTTGCGAACCACAACAAGGAGTAACGGTTTTTCATCGGGAAATATTCCCTGGATCCGGAGTTCCACGGGAAGTTTGTTTCCGGAAGCATCCCGGGTTTCCCATTCGAAAACCTGAGGTTGTCCGTTTAAGGCGGCAGTCAGTTTGGGTTCACCTTCGGCAGAAGAATACGGCGGGTCACTTGAGAATAAAATACCGATATTCAGGTGATGAATTTCTTCAGGGGAATACCCGAAAACATCGCATAGTGAGGGATTGAATTCAATTATCCGCACGATTTCAGGGCTGTAAAGCAGCATGGCATCGTCAACCGCTTCAAATATGACCCTGAAACGGTTTTCCTGTTGCCGGTTGGTTGCTGACGTTTGACGGAACTTCTCATCGAGCTTCCGGTTCCGGACAAACGTCAGCAGCAGCAAAACCATGCTGATGGCAAGTAAAATGATGAGCAAAGGGATAATCACGATGCCATCACATCAGGAAAGATGGGCAAGAATAATCTTCAGCACTCTCCGGATGGGCTCCGCAGCTCCCCAGAGCAACTGGTCCCCAACGGTAAACAGGGTGATGTATTCGGGCCCGATATTGAGCTTTCGGATCCGGCCCACCGGAACCTCCAGTTTGCCGGTAACCGCTGCCGGGGTCAGGTGTTTGATGGTATCTTCCTTGGTATTTTGAACAACCTTTACCCAATCATTGGCGGAGGCGATGATCTGTTCTATTTCCTGGACCGGCAGGTCTTTTGTCAGCTTGATGGTTAATGCCTGACTGTGGCATCGCATGGCGCCAATGCGGACACAGATGCCGTCAATGGGGATGGGCGAAGCGGTTTGGAGAATCTTATTGGTTTCAGCAAAGCCTTTCCATTCTTCCTTGGATTGTCCGGATGCAACGGCTGTGTCAATCCAGGGGATGGCGCTGCCGGCAAGAGGCACCCCAAAATAATCCACCGGAAACTCGGCGCCTCTCATGGTCTGGATAATGCGGCGGTCCAGATCCAGAATAGACGATGCGGGGTCTGAGATAAATTCTTCACCTGCTTGGCTGATCACGCCCATCTGTTTGACCAGTTCCCGCATATTATTGGCACCGGCGCCTGAAGACGCCTGATAGGTCATGGATGTGATCCATTCGATATACCCTTTTGCAAACAGGCCGCCCACAGCCATAAGCATCAAACTGACAGTGCAGTTGCCGCCGATGTAATTTTTAATCCCGTTGGCTAGCCCCTTGTCAATGACATGGCGGTTGACCGGATCAAGGACGATAATGCTGTCATTTTCCATTCGCAGAGAAGACGCCGCATCCACCCAGTATCCATTCCATCCGGCGGAACGAAGGGCCGGATACACTTTTTTGGTATAATCTCCCCCTTGGCAGGTGACGATGATATCCATGCCGGAAAGGGTTTTGATATCAAAAGCATCCTGAAGGGGCGGAATATCCAGCCCGACTTCAGGACCGCTCTGCCCTATTTGGGATGTCGAAGCAAACAGCGGTTCAAATCCATGAAAATCATCTTCTTCCATCATTCGGTCCATCAGCACCGAACCGACCATGCCCCGCCAGCCGATAAAACCAACCTTTAACATTGCCGAGCCCCTTTCAAAGTTCTTGATTTATAATTTTAATCCATGCACAATAGCCGAAACCGTCAATTGTCGGCAGGTCATAGAAAGAATATCCAAAAAAACAGAAATGTACGAATGAGTTTCTTAATTTATTTTAACTTATAAAGCTTCCCGTTTCTTTGTCAATAATAACATATGGATTACAAAATCCCGGACCGTATTCTTCGCCGCGCCGCATCTTTCAAGAAGACGCCTTCATTCGTATACTTCTAAACAACCACAGACGCAAAGAGCCTTTTAATCAATGCCGATTTATGAATACAGCGCGTTAAACGCCAAAGGCAAAACAGTCACAGACATCATGGACGCGGAAAGCGTAAACTCCGCCCGTCAAAAACTCCGGAGCGCCAATATCTATCCCCTGGCCATTCGCGAAGTGTACGACAAAAAAACCAAAAAATCCGCCCAACTGCCGTTTATCACCAAATACTTTTCTCCCAAAGTCAAACAATCCGAACTGGCCATGATGACCCGGCAACTGGCCACGCTTATCAGCGCGGGTTTTCCCCTGGTGTCAGGCATTTATACCTTGGTTCCGCAAACCAGCTCCCATATTTTTAAACAGGTCTTGTCTCAGACTAAAGACGCCATTGAAGCAGGTAGCAGTTTTGCCGACGCATTATCCAGCTATCCGGAAACATTTTCCGATATGTACGTCAACATGGTCCGCTCCGGAGAATCTTCCGGAACCCTTGAACTGGTTCTTGAACGCCTCGCGGACATTCTTGAAAAACAGCAGAAGTTGACCAACAGCATTCGCTCCGCTCTTACCTACCCGATATTGATGCTGATCATCGGCATTCTGGTGCTATATTTTCTCCTGGCCTATGTCGTCCCGAAAATTACCGCTATTTTTTCCGATATGGGGCAAACCCTGCCCGCCCCGACACGATTTCTTATCGCCACCAGCGAGTTTTTTAAATCCGGATGGTGGATGCTTCTTCTGGTCATTGCCGGGATTTTTTTCGGCATCAACCGGCTGAAAAAATCTGAAAAAGGAAGGCTCTGGTATGACAAAACCAAATTGTCCCTGCCCGGCATCGGCCTCCTGACCACCAAACTGGCAGTGGCCCGTTTTTCCAGGACCCTTGGCACGCTTCTGGAAAACGGCGTGTCCCTGCTTCAGGCCTTGCGGATCGTTAAAAATATCGTCGGCAACCGGGTCATTGCAGATGCTATTGAAGCTGCCGCCGTGGAAGTGGAAAAAGGGAGCGGACTCGGCAAAGCACTGGACGCATCCAAAATTTTTCCCCATATTTCCATTCAGATGATACAGGTGGGCGAGCAGAGCGGTGCGCTGGAGACCATGCTGAGCAAAATGGCCGATATTTATGAAAATGATGTGGAAAACACAGTGGTGGGGCTGAGTACGTTGCTGGAACCGATAATTATCTTGTTTATGGGCGTACTCGTCGGGTTTATTGTTCTGTCGATTCTATTGCCGATCTTTGAGATGAACCAGTTGATCAAGTGATGACGTAACGGCTTTTAAAACTGACAGGTCATACCTAATAAAATTTTATCTTTCTGGATATGGGCCGAAAAATCGGCCCCCGCACTTTTTTTGAGTTGCTGGACGAATTCACTCTTTTTTGCCTGATTAAATTTATACGCGCTGTTGATACCGCCATAGATGCTTCCGCTGTAAAATCCCAGCCCGACTAGCGACATCATCCCTCCCAGGGCATAGAGGTCCTGGTCAAAGCTTTCAACTGCGCCAACCATGAACACACTGGTGAAAAAAAAAGCGATCAGAGAGTCCCGGTATCTGCCGCAATAAAAATAGCCGCCGCCCGGAACCACGGATAAAATGCCGGCAGTCACCGGATTTTTCTGCGGGATGGCCGCCTGCTCCTTTAACTGAGTATCCAGGGTTTGAATGTCAAATGCCGTCCGGCCGGACAGGCTGATCCGGTCAAATGCAGCCTGCGCCTTGTCGAAATCGCCGGACTCAAGATAGAGCCACCCGATTTGATGCCAGGCTTTATCCGCCACTGCTGCATCGCCGGACAGTTGTATCAGGTAGGTCAGTTGGTCGACTGCCGCCCGGTAATTGCCTGAACGTTGATAACTCCGGCTGATCATCCACCCACTTTCAATGCCAACGGGTGATGCGCCCTGCTTGTCGAGGATGGAAGTGAACTGATTTATGGCGGCGGCGTAATCCTTAAGATGAAAAAGCGACATGCCGATATTGAACTGGGCATGGAGCACCCGTTCATCCCTGGGGAAAAAATAAACAAACTTTTTGTATTCAACCGTTGCCGTGCCATAGTCATGACCGGCAAAACAATCATCCGCATACTTCATCTGGGTATCCGCGTTGATGAGGATATTTTCTTGACCTCCTAAAACAACGGATGCTGATGGGAGTATGAGCAACACAAAAACCATCCGCAACGTCAAAACAAATTTACGAATATGCAGGGATGCAGTGGGGGGCTGGAAAGTAGAAGCTGATGGCTGATGCCGGAAGATAAAAAACAATCGAATATATACCTTTCGCAGATCGGGTTTCTTTCCCGGCGAATAAACCATTATCAGGTCTGGGTGACGCGCAGCACTTCCTCAATGGTCGTGATTCCTTCAAGCACTTTTTGAATGCCGTCGTCATACAGGGTCGTCATTCCCTGGCTTACCGCTTCTTTTTTAATCTGGTGGGAATCATGGGATTTCAGGATCATGCTTTGAAGGGATTCATTCAAAACCATAATCTCGTAAATGCCGAGTCTGCCCTTGTATCCGCTTCCGAAACACCGGGGACATCCTTTGGCTCGGTAAAAGGTCACCGGTCCGTCAGCGCTGGCGGCTCCTTTAATATTTCCAAGCTGCTGCAATGTTTCCGCATCCGGATGATATGGCTCCTTGCAGTCACTGCACAATACCCTGAGAAGCCGCTGGGCGATGACTGCGATGACGGAAGAAGATATCAGAAACGGCTCAACGCCGATATCCACCAGGCGGGTGATGGCGCTGGCGGAATCATTGGTATGGAGGGTCGAGAACACCAGATGACCGGTCAATGCCGATTGAACTCCGATATCTGCGGTCTCCTGATCCCGCATCTCACCAATGAGAATGACATCCGGATCCTGACGCACAATGGACCGGAGGCCTCTGGAAAAAGTCAGGTCAATCTTGGAATTGACCTGAATCTGACCGATGCCTTTGAGCTGGTATTCCACAGGATCTTCAATGGTGATGATATTGATGTCCGGCGAATTGATCTGTGAAAGAATCGCATACAGCGTGGTTGTTTTCCCGCTGCCGGTGGGACCGGTGACAAGAATGATGCCATGGGACAGATGGATCAGGCTTTCGATCAACTTTAACTTCTCGTCTTTCAATCCAAGATCCGGAAGTCGAAGCAACGTGCTTGATTTGTTCAATAATCTCAGAACGATCCGCTCCCCATAAGTAATGGGTATGGTAGACACCCGGATATCGATGCTCTGATCGCCGATTTTAACGTCAAACCGTCCATCCTGGGGCAGGCGTTTTTCCGCGATATTCATCTTGGACATGACCTTGATTCTTGAAATCAGGGATGACTGCATCCATTTCGGAGGACTCAGAAGGTCATACAAAATTCCGTCCACCCGGTAACGGACTTTAAAACTGTTCTGGTAGGGTTCAATATGAATATCACTGGCCCCGCTTTTGACCGACTGAGAGATAATATGGTTGACTAGTTTAATAATCGGGGCATCGCTCGTGTCATCCAAAAGGTCTGCGGTTTCTTCGATTTCGCTGATAATGTCGTTGCCGTCGCCTTCCATATCCGCAACCAGCTGCTGGGCAGTGTCCCGGCTGCTGTCATATGCGGAATTGATAAGGGAAAGAATGGATTCTCGGGTAGACAGGACCAGGGTCGCGTCATCCCATTGAAGAATCTTCAGCATGTCATCAACCGGCTGGAAAACAGTGGGGTTATTTAAAAGGATGACAGCCCTGCCGGCTTCTATCGTCTCATCCTGTGCGGCTGTCATTGGCACCTTCTCCATGTTTTTGATTGGCACCATGACATATTTTTTTAAAAACTGAATGGAAAGTTTTTGGGTGAATTCCGTGCTGAATTCATCCAAAGTCACTTTCGGTAAAAAAGGCATCTGATACAATTTGCTGAATGCCTCCAAAAGCTGACTTTCCGTGACCAGTTTCTTTTTGACCAGCATTTCCGAGAGTATGGCGTTCTGTTCCAGGCAGGTTTGCCGGATGTCTTTAAAAGCGTCTTCGGAAACGTCAAATTCCTGATTCAATATTTGTGAAAGGCGTTTAAACATATTCTTTTATGGTCGGTCCAAAGTTATGGAATAGCGTTGTATTACCGGTTACAATCAAATCCGGGTTATTCATTCATGATCAGAGTGGGCACACTGATCTTGTCTTTAAAAAGTTTAATGTTGCCTGCTTCAATATCCTGCATGTTCAGGTTTTTAGAGTCGTATATCGCATCAATTTCCGCTTTGGTTTCGAGGACATGCGGCGTCAGAAAAACATACAGATTCGTCTGATCGGCGGCTTTTCCCATGGACCGGAACAACCAGCCGACGACAGGGATACTCCCCAGGCAGGGAACCCTGTAATCGGTTGAAGAAAGCGCATCGTCAATCAAACCGCCAATGACCACCGTATGGGCGTCATGAACCACCACGACAGTCGTAATTGTTCGTTTTAGGGTGGTCGGCTGGAATAAATCCGTGGTGGATTCGAGTTTGGTGGCTTCCATGGCGATTTCCAGCCGGACTTGCCTGTCTTTGTTGATTTGCGGCGTGACTTCCAAACTGATGCCGACATCCTTATATTCATAATTGGCGTAATCGGTATCACCGGAGCTGGCCTTTGTCAGGTAAGGTATGTTTTTGCCAACCGTAATTTTGGCTTTTTCATTTTCCGATGTCAGTATCTGCGGGGTGGACAGGATATGATAGGACCGGTCTTTTTTATAGGCGCTAACGATCGCCGCGATGTTGGGGAACACGACATTGCCAATCTGAATGGCTTCGCCGAAAACCCCCATGGAAAAACCAGGCGGCAGGAGAGACGGCTGACCGGTTGATGCAGAATATGCGGACTGAAGATATCCGGGGTCACCGCCGGTCGCCCCGCCGCTAAATCCGCCGCCCCAGAGGACGTCCTTACCGTTAATGCTGGTATCATCGCCGACCAACCATTCGGTGCCGATATTTAAAGACTCGTCCTTGTTGATCTCCATGAGCAGGCATTCGATATAGAGCATGGACCGGAACATATCGAGCTTTTTGATGATCTCTTTCAGCACCTCGTAGTCATCTTTTTCAGCCACGATAATGAGGCTGTTGGTGGCCTTGTCCGCTGTGATTTTCACGTTTTCGGAAAGTACGGGCGCCATCTTCTTGCCTTTGTCCGAATCTCCCTGCTGTTTTGTGGGGAATTCCTGAAGCACTTTTGCGAGGTCCTCGGCCTTTGCATTTTCCAGGTAATAGACATGGATGCTTTCATTGCCCTTGGGCGTAACCTTATCGAGCATGGCAATGAGTTTCTTGACCCGCTCCGTACCGGTTTGACTGGCTAAAACAATAATAATATTCGTGCGTTTATCAGATACCAGAATCACGTCCTTCTGGCCTTTTTTGGCCTGCTGCTCGGCGTTGAACACCGAATCAATGGTTTTCGACAATTCTTCCGCATCCGCATGTTCCACCGGCAGCACGGAAATTTCCTTGCCGATGCCCGTCACATCAATGGCGTTAATAATATTGATGAGGCGTTTGATATTGGAATACACATCGGTGATAATCAGCATGTTTGTCGGCGCGTATGAAAGGACCACACTGCTTTTTGAAACCAGCGGCGCGCATAATTGTTTGACTTCATTTGGATCTGCATATTTTAGATGAATCAGCTGGGTGACGATTTTATCATTGGGAGAATCCGCTTCCTCTTTTAAGCGGGTCTCAATGCTCATGGTCCTTGCATAGGGAGATGGGATAATTTTGGTCACATCCCCTGCATCCACTGCGGCGAATCCATGAACATCAAGGACCGACTCAAACACCGCATATGCTTCATTGACGGAAATACGGGTAGGTGAAATAACCGAAATCGTTCCCTTGACCCGCCGGTCAATGATAAAATTTTTGCCGGTGAGTTCACTGATAAATTTGATGAATACTTCGATCTCCACATCATTGAAATCAATTGAGATAAAGCTGTCCGGAGATACTTCGGAAGGTGACGGTCCCGGTGTCATGGACGGAGCCGGCTGGCTTGAAGGATTCTGCTGGCGGGGCTGGGCGAGGGACAAATGGGCACTGCCGGCAACAAAACATACAAGGAATACGATTGGCATAATAATTGAAAATTTCCGAATTTTTCGCATAGTCATCTTCCGATTTCTTATAAATAAAGTGAACTATTCTCTAATTTGATAACCGATCGTCATCATGTCATTCTGGCGTTCAATCTGGATTTCAACCGATGTTGAAGACTTGAGACTGTCATAGAATTTTAGTGCGTCATCCACTGATTGGATTTCTTTACCGTTTACGCCTTTGACAATATCGCCATTTTTTAACCCCATTTCATTGAATATGGAATTCTGCTGAACATGGCTTAACAGCAAACCGTCGGGTTTGCCATCTCTAAAATGCGGCCTGACTTTCACCTGGCTCATTAACTGATTAATATTTTTTAAGGAATCATTGATTTTATCACGGTCAATATTGACGGACTCATCCATTTCGCCGCCTTCATCCGGAAGACCGGGATCATATTCTTCCGATGCATCCGGAGAAAACGAATCGCCCCGTTTTTTTGTTTTATTCTTGTCTTCCTCCATCAACAGAACTTCATCTTTCCCATCTACACTGAGAACCACTTTTTTTCTCAGTATCGCTTTGATCTGGGCATTGACAATGGCATCGCCGGCTTTATAAAGCCCCTGTTTGCGTTTTTGAACGTCTTCAATGACCGCGTACCCGCTGTCCCCCTGCCCGGCGGTAATCGTTCCCAGCAAATTCAGATTCAGGGTGGTTTGCTGAAGTTTATCCGGGTCGATATCAAGCGTTTTGGCCGGTTTAAGGGCCTGCAGGGTCTTAAGCAGATCCCGGCTGGTGATGGATTGATAAGCGGATAGCTGCCGGGCCTGTGGCTGGTTATTGACATGGATATTTTTTATATCTGATCCTGTCGCAATGACGGACGCCATGTCGGAAGATGCCGCCTGATTTAATGCTGCTGAAAGCACCTGGTAACCCAATGAAACGGAAAAAAATATAAAAACCGCAATCAGCAATAAATTGACTATGGAAAATAGATTTTTAATCATAAGAAACAATCAATCAAAATGTGTATTGCTTAAAGCCACTTATTTTAATGAAAAATTCGGCTGTTCCACAGATCCGGAAATACGGAAAGGGATGCCGCCGGTTTTTGTCTTCATGCCTGAGATCAGATCAACAGGGAACTGGGCGCCCAGCTGTTTGATGATGCCGGGATGCGGGGTCACTTCTCCGATAATATTGATCGGACTTTTTTCGATGGGAGTGTTGATGATCACTGACCCGCTTGCCGTCCCGGAGACTTCGCGACTGTCGACGTCAAGGCGCTTCAGCATCAGCTGTTGACCTGCCAGCTCAAAATCCGCATCAACATTTTTAAACGTCACCTGGCCAATGCCAAACAAGGCAGGCGTAAACTGAATGCTGCTCTCAGCAATTTTGATTTGGGCGTTACCCCTGCCGGAACCGGTCTCTTTGTTGGAAAATAAAACCGTGCCGCTGGCAATCCCTGATACCTGACAGAGTTTCAAATCTTTAAGTGCCGGTATTTTCGATATTTGAACATCCTCAAATGACGCATTGAGGTCTATTTTAGGACTGGAAATTATTTCCGAGAGAATAACTTTTGCAGCCACTGTCCCGTCACAGGAATTCCCTGTAACCTGCATGGTTTTGTCAGCCGTAAACAGTGAAAGCAGGGATGGGGTCACTTTCACATGATCCAACACGGCAATTTTCTTATCCTGGCGAAACACTTCCAGTGCATCCAGGGATAATCCTAAAGGGAAACCGGGTTTTAAGCCCTGAACCGTAAATTTCACATCCGGGGACATCGAATTAACCCTATAATTTATATAGGATGTTACGGCATTGCTTGGGAACAAAAAATAGAGACAAAGGACTGTCACCCCAATAATATATCCCGTATAGGCCAGCCTTTTTTTCATTTATACACTATCCTGAATATGATGATCCTGTAAAAAACAAAGCCAATGGAGAACCTTTATGATTCAAATGTCTCCACCTGTAAAACGGCGCTGATCAAGCCGCTGTCTTTCCCGGTTTTGGTGATTGACAGCCGTCTGACAATCAGCATATTTGCAGAAGTTTCCACTTTAAATAAATAAGAGGTTAAATCCTTCAGCGTAATCTCCTGAAGCTTTAATTCAACCCTGGATATTTTCAGACCGGAATCTTCCTTAACAGCAGAGGATGGCTTCATGTACTCGATATGATCTTTTAAGCCGGTATCTCCCGCCAGTTGATCCAGGAATGAAAAAAGGGTAAACCCCGGTTGTCTGTTGTTTAAATTCTGACGGGAGGATTCAAGTTTTCCCTGCATGGCAAGGTATTCAGACCGTAAGATTTTCATATCAACCAGGATGCTTCTTTTTGAATCCAGGCGGCCTTTGAGTTCATCCCGTTTTTCAAATACCGGAACGATCAGCCATTGCACCATGATAAAAACAATCAGAAACACCCCGGCGCCGGATATCGCGATCTTTTCACGCTGGTTAAGATTTAAATTCATCCGTTGTCTTTCCTAAAAACCATTCTATAAATCGATCTTCAGTTTAAACTGAATGCGATTGGTTGATTTTTCAAGGTTCGCCGAGTTGATGGTAATATTTTTCAGCCCTTCGGCCTGGGCCAGCCGTCCTTTAATATCATCAACAGTGTTAAAGGAATCCGTATTGCCCGTCACAAGCAGGCTTTTGTCTCCCCGGACAAAATTGGTGATTTCCACATCCTGATCATTCGGGATACGTGAACTGATTTCGTTTAAGATGTCGATGTTGAGCATCTCATCTTCCATCTCTCCGGTAAATAAGCCTTTTTTGTTTTCTTCCTGGACCCTGGCCCTCATCTGTTGCAACGGGTCGACGATTTTGGTGACATCCGGAAATGTCGACTGAAATAAAAAAGCGATTTGCTGATTGATCCTAAGGACTTCTTTTTGAAGGTAATGCGCTTCCAGCAAGACGTTGAACAAAGCGACAACAAATACAAAAACGGCGATCACCCCGGTACGGATAAAATCGTTTTTGTACTCTTCCCAGTATTTTTTGATAATGGAACGCGATCCGTAAAAATTTATCGTCTGCAGCCCAAGGATTTCCACTGCTGCAAGACTTAAGGCATTGTTCATCAAATTCGGATCAAAACCGGTGTCACTGTCGAGCTTGATATTTAAATCAATGTCATGGAGCAGATCCACATGCTTGACGGGGATCTCCATCTCACGATGAATCTCGTCCTGCAAAGACACCACATCGATCCCGCTTCCGGAAATCAATATCCTGGCCGGTTCAAAATCAGATGCAAATGAAGCTTCAAATGCTCCTATTACCTGCATAATGGTGTCGGAAAGTTTTTTGGCTTTTAACTGAAGATCCGGAAGGTGGGAATAAAATGATCGGGCAATGTGCAAACGGCCGGATGCCACCGCAAAAACTGTGGAATAGGTGTGATCAACGCTGATGAAGAACAAATCCTCATTGGATTCCAAGTACTTTGCCAGGCACATGACCGAAGACAATCCGGAAGGCGCCACCATACGCGGTTCAATCTGAAAATCTTTTAAGGCATCCAGTATTTTCGTGAGTTCCGCCGTGTGGATCAATCCCACGAGAATGTCGGTTTTCTCTCCCTGAAAAATGGTCTGGAAATCAAAGGTCAGCTCTTCCACCGGATACGGCAGTGTGGGTTCCAGCTCAAACGGGAGTACCTGTCTGATTTTTTTTGAATCTTTAAAAGGCACCTGGAAGTTACGGTAGGATATGAATCGCGGCGAAATGGACACAATGGCTTCAACGCCGGTTAAGCTGATTCCTTCAACGCTTTTCTGTAATGCCTCTGAAATTTTATTGACCGGGGCATCCGCATCCGGGTCGGCATCCTCATACGGAACAAAGCGTTGAAACTGAATCCAGTTCCCTTTTAAGCTGTTTTCAACCAGTACAGCGGAAATACCGTTGTCCTGAATATCCAGCGAAAATATTTTTCTGCTCATAATTGATTACTGTTTTAAGATTGAAAAATAATAGACTCTACACTATTCATTAGACCAATTCAATACCTTACAATACCATTTTCCGGATTCTTTTTCTTTTACCCGTTCCACCACAACAGAGGCAGTCATTTGGATCTCGTTAATCATGGCCCCGCAGTCGATGCGGAACAGATCGCTTTGGGTGGTGATCAGGGCGGCATCAATATCCACATCAGCGCAGCCGGGGACTTCCTTATACCAGGTTGGGCCTGTCAATTCATGGAGGAATTGCCCATCAGCAGATTCCAGCCGGTAATTAAATATTTCAGGGGCGAAAAATTCCTGACCGATCGGCAATAAAGCGGCCAGCACCGGTATGTCCGCCGTGTTGATATTGATTTTCCCGTCATAGGTGAAGCGGTCCTTGGCCGCGCTCAGCCCGTATACCGTCAAATAATTAGAAATACCCATCAGTTGCGCATCGGCAGCATAAAAAAGATCCGGGGTAATGCCTCTGACCCGGGTAAGTTCTTCAACATTTCGGAAGGGACCGTTGCGGCATTCATAGGGGGGATCAAGGTCCTTATAATAATCGTTTTCGGCGCCGTTTAATCCGGTAATCGCATCATTGTCGCCGGAATCGAGCCAGTCCTTGACCGGATTGATGATGGCGCTGGGCTCAACGATTTCTTCAGTCAGGGACGCATCCGCCGTTTCCTGCTGGGAAAGGATCAAGGCCATAAAACGGAACCAGAAGTCACGCTGGGGAGCGTTAAACTCCTTGCCGTCCGGAAATTGAACCAGGGAATTGACCTGGATACGGCCCCGCTCATCAGAGATAATCAGCCGGATTTTTCCGTTATCAAAGGGGATCTGGGAGAGATAAGCCTCTATTTTTTCCGGATTCGCCCAGTCTTCCTGAACGGAATCTATTTCTGAACTGGTTTTATCTTTAATCAGTATCGCCTGGGCAATGTCAACCCCCGAAACGATCATTTGGGACAAAACGAGGCGGTCCCGCATCACGGCCGCACCGGTAAGGGAGCCCTGAATCTGCCAGTTAAGCTCGAAGGTCACGGCCACAAGAACCACGATCACTGACAAGGTCAGAATCAGGGCGATGCCTTTATTATCTTTATGAACCTTATAGTCTGCGGGTAAATGACGGTCCATCGTGTTATCTTTATTCAATTTTATCTCTGTAAACCGGAAGGCGGGTTGTTGTGGTGAACGGATACCCTTGAGCCCCGTTAGCAATTTTTAAACGGATTTCCACTGCAGATGGGGTGGCATATTTGACATTATCCGAATCCGAATCCCACTCTTCATATTCTTTGCCTTCTGCGTCAAAATAAACAAACGTCAGTTCTTCAATATTTTCACATAAAACCGGATCAGAGTCTTTTGGTTCAAACTCGCCGGCGTCTTTTTCCGGATACAATGTATCAGACCGCTTTAACACATATTGGGTTCCGGTATCCGGGTCATTGATTTCCTTGACATAATACACGATTTCTGCGATGCCGTTTTCAATCTTCCCTGTCATTGACAAATGCTCGGTGGAGGCAAACCGAAGTTGTGAAAAACTTTTGCCGCCGTAAAATTCCGATTTACCCACAAAACCATAGGGGTCCGGATCATCATCAAAATCAGGGGGTTCATACAAAGGCTTCTGATCGATATAGATGGCGGATAAATCGGACACCATTCGATTTAAACACGTTCGTGCCATCTCATAATCCCCTGTGCCGTTTTTTATGGATTCGGTCCGGGAAATGACGGCATTAAACGTCCCGAAAATGGTTGTAATCACAATTGAAAAAATAAAAATAGCGATTAAAATCTCAAGCAGGGTAAACCCCTGGCGGCTGTGCCTGGAGAAGAAACCGGAAGGAGGGTTTTGCCTATTCATCTTGTTTTCCGGATTCAGCGTTGAGGTAATGACGAAGGGAAAATTTCATTTGACCCTGATTCAAATCAACAAACATATCAATTTTTTTTAACTCAAGGGGCGGACTCTCCATCACTTCAATGGTCAGTTCCTCTATTTTCACCGTCCATGCATATCCCGGATAATCATCGCCGAAATCACCGGATTGGGAAGTTTCAAAATCAGTTGGTTTTAATATGATTTCAGACAGTTTGGCCTGGGCCAGCAGAGGCGCAATGGCATAAAACCGAATGGTTTCATTCATTGAAATGGTCTGGCCCTGCAATCGAACAATACTGACCAGCACAATGGCAATAATTGCGACCGCCACCATGACTTCCAGCAGGGTAAAGCCGCGACAGTCCGAAGCGGCATATGGTTTGGGAAGATTAAAAGTCAATATATTCTTCGTGGATTTTGACATGGGAAATAAATGATTCAATCAGATAGGAACTCCGGTTGTCATTTTCATCTTGAACGTGGATGATCGCCTTGTCGGAATAACCTTTGGGATAAAAATGAATCGGGACAATGCCTTCTTTTATTTTTTTATCATCGACAAATTCAACATCCATCAGCCGATACCCTTCCGGCAGGGAATATTTATTTTCTTCAGGGGCTTTTTTCTCTTCGACTGCTTTTTCTTCAGGCGTTTCTTCTTTGGTCACGCTTTTTTCCGTCCACATCTGCTGGTTGTCAAAATCCAGGTTAAGGACGTAAAGGGTTTGATCTCTCAGGGCGTTTTCTTTGAGGGACTTAACGGTTAAGACAATCCATGTGGAAAGCTTGCGCTGATGGTCTGCGACAAAAGAAACGTTTAATTTGGGAAGCGCAAAAGCCAGAAGAATGCTGATCAATGAGATGACGACGATCAACTCGATCAGGGTAAAACCTTGATGGTTATTAAACCTTGATGTTGGAAACTTATTCAATTTCCCAACTATTGATGTCCTGATTATATTCCTCGCCGCCGGGCTCGCCATCTGCGCCGTATGAAATAATGTCGAATTCTCCGTGGATTCCGGGGCTGAGATACACAAAGTCATTGTTCCAGGGATCTTTTGCGATTTTCCCCTTTTCAATGTATCCGCCGGATCGCCAGTTGGTCGGGAGTTTTCCGGTGCTCGGCTGGGTTACCAGTGCATCAAGGCCCTGTTCTGTGGTGGGGTACATCCCATTGTCCAAACGGTAAAGCTTTAAAGCGGTTTCAAAGCTCTGAATATCGACCTTGGCCTTCACCTGTTTGGCCTGCTCCGGACGTCCCATAATTTTGGGCGCCACCCAGACAGCCAGCACACTCAGGATGACAATAACCACCATGAGCTCAATCAGGGTAAAACCTTGACTGTCATTAAGAGTTCGCATATTTTGTTTCTTCATAAGAATATTTTGATTTTGCATATTTGGACGCCTGTATTTGCAATATAGTGGAAAAATAACAAATGAAATGATATGAGGCAATTTACAGAGTCTACCTATCGAAACTGTTTGCAAATTTCAAGCTTTTTATTTCCCGGAACACATAAGAATAGTAAGGAATTTTAAGTATTTTGCATACGCCATTCAGCGGCTGGTTAAAATCACCCCGGTCAAACCCTGAAACCGATGCTCCGGCAATGGCCGCGGCCATGCTAAATGTACTGCAACCGATCTATATTGTTGACGTTCATGGAACCCCGGGAGTTTGCCGTAATGGAGAAGTGGTTATGGGTGATGATGCCGCCTCGCAGCCGGACGGCTTTCCGTTAATCGCCTTTGCCCCGCCCCTTCATCCCAAAAATCTCGGCAACGCGGGATTCAAAAAGCGCTATCAGCTTCGCTATCCGTATATTTCTGGAGCAATGGCCCACGGCATCGCATCGGTTGAACTGACAAAGGCCGCTGCCTTGTCCGGTATGATGGGTTTTTTCGGAGCAGCCGGGCTTTCTTTAACTCATCTGGAAAAAACGATTTTTCAGCTCAAGAAAGAACTCGGCGACCTGCCATTTGGTGTGAATATCGTATATAGCGGCAACGATGCGCTTGAGCGCGCCACCATTGACCTGTTCATGAAACATAATATCCGCCGTATCAGCGCCGCAGGATACCTGAAACTGACCCCTTCACTTCTCTGTTTCCGGATCAGGGGAATCCATCAAAACCCGGACGGCAAAGTCATTTGTCCGAATAAAATCATTGCCAAGACCTCCCGCCTGGAAATCGCCCGGCAGTTTTTATCTCCTCCGCCAGAGAAAATGGTGCGTCAGCTGCTTGACCAGAAGCGCATCACGATTGATGAAGCCCGACTGTCTCACCTTATTCCCGTGGCCGAAGATCTCACAGCAGAAGCTGACTCCGGCGGGCACACGGACAACCGGGCAGCCTTTTCTCTCCTTCCTTCCATGCTGGATTTGCGCGATGCGCTGTGTCATGAATTCAAATACGCTGCCCTTCCCTGTATCGGCCTTGGGGGAGGCATCGGAACTCCTCTGTCGGTTTGCGCGGCATTTTCCATGGGTGCGGATTATGTGCTTGCCGGCTCTGTCCATCAGTCGTGTATTGAATCCGGTACATCGGATATTGTCCGTAAAATGCTGGCCGAAGCCTCCCAAACCGACATCACCATGGCCCCATCCGCCAACATGTTTGAGCGGGGCATCAAGGTTCAGGTCCTAAAGCGCGGCACCCTGTTTGCACAGCGGGCCGCGAAACTTTATGAGCTCTACCGCGCCCATGACAGTATTGACCATCTCCCGGATGATCAGAAAAAAGATCTTGAAGCCAATTTCTTTCAAAATACCCTTGACGAACAATGGCAGTCCACCCGGCAGTTTTTCGAAGCCTATGATCCGGCCCAGATTGAACTGGCGGAAAAAGAACCCAAGCGCAAAATGGCGCTGATGTTCCGGTCTTATCTGGGCCAATCTTCCAAATGGGCAATCTCGGGGGATCTGTCCCGGAAAAAAGACTTTCAAATTTGGTGCGGCCCTGCCATGGGGGCCTTTAATGAATGGAGCCGGGGTTCTTTTCTGGAAACACCTGCAAGCAGGAATTTTCAAACCGTTGCCATGAACCTGCTTTTAGGCGCCTGCGTGGCCATGCGCAGACAATGGCTGATATCTTCCGGCTGGAATCTTCTGCCGCATATCGGGAAATTCAAACCCATTGAATTGCAACAAATACGAATGATATTAAATAACGACTTATAATATTACTCCGGTTGTAATATTATTCCGGGATAAGACACGAACATAATATCTAAAACCATACATTAGCTATTAATAAATAAAGGCTTTAAATAATGAGCAATAATAACTTATTAAATCCCTCTTCAGATACCTGCTGGGAAGGGGCGCCGGAGATTATCGCGCTTTCCGGGTCCAGCCGTTCTGATCTCGAAAACAGGCTTACGGCTTTGGGGGATAAATTTTTAACATCGCCTGGTCAGGATGACTTAAAACAATTTGCTGCAGACAGCCGGGCTTCTTTTGCTTCGGACAATGCCTGTCGACTGGTATGCACCATCGGAACTCCTGATGAATGGCCGCAAATTATCCAAGAAGCGATCGAAAATTTAAAAAAAAACACAGCCGCCTGCTGGAGTTTAAAAAATATCTTCTATGGTGAAATACAATCCCCCGGCAGACTGGCGTTTATATTTCCCGGTCAAGGCAGCCAATATGTCAACATGGGACAGGATATGCTTTCCTGCTTTCCAGAGGCCCGGCAGACGCTCCTTCATGCCAACAACATATTTAATGGAAACAAAAAACTGACGGATTATATTTACCCATTACTTGACAACGAAAAAGAAGAGGCGGCCGTTCGTGAAGAAAACCTCCGCTGCACGGACGTTGCCCAGCCGGCTATTGGCGCGGTCAGTTTGGCTATTATGAAAGTTCTCAACCGGTTTGGTATAAAACCGGATGCCGCCTGCGGGCACAGTTACGGGGAACTTACGGCCTTGCATGCCGGTGGATGGTTTGATGAAATGACGTTTTTGACCCTGTCGGCTGCCAGGGGAAAATATATGGCGGCCGGTGGCAGTGGCGGCGACAAGGGCGGGATGCTGGCTGTCAAAGCGCCGCTTGAAAAAATTGATGACCTGATCAGGGAGTCCAATCTTGATCTGGTTCTTGCCAACCGAAACAGCCCGGATCAGGGCGTGTTATCCGGGCCGACCGACGCCATCGCCCAAATGAAATCCATTTGCCGGGAACACAAAATCATTTCAGCCATCCTGCCGGTTTCCGGGGCCTTTCACAGCCGCCTGGTGGAGTCGGCAGCCGCTCCGTTTAAAAAACAGATAGCGGCAGCAGTATTTTCGCCATCCAGGATTCCCGTGTATTCCAATACCACTGCATTGCCCTACCCGGACCCGGAAAAAGAAGCCAAGGAACTCCTGGGTGGACACTTGATGAACCCGGTCAATTTTACCAAAGAAATTGAAAACATGCACCATGCCGGGATCCGCATTTTTGTGGAAGCCGGGCCGCGCACTGTGCTTACCGGACTGGTCAAGGCAATATTAAAAGACCATGAAATTTTCGCAATGGGCGTGGACGGGTCTTCCGGAAAACAATCCGGATTGATGGATCTTGCCAAAATGCTGGGAATGCTTGCATCCATAGGGTATCCGGTGAACTTGAACAACTGGAGATTCTCTGGGATTTGATGCCTGGCTGAATGCGACTTCTTTTCTAAATATAAGCAGCCGACCTTTTTACCCAAAATCATCAAAAGCGATCATCTCCGGCTCCACACCCAGGCTGTCCAGCATGTCCCTGATCGCCGCAAGCATGAGGGGGGGGCCGCAAAGATAATATTCCACTTCCCCCGGGTCCGGATAATTTTCAAGATAATGGTCGTACAGGCATTGGTGGATAAACCCGGTCATCCCCTCCCAGTGGTCTTCGGGCTGGGGATCGGACAGCGCGATATAAAACTTGAAATTAGCATTTTGGGCTTCCAGATCCTGGAAGTCTTTTTCATAAAAAATTTCCTGCCCGGATCGGGCCCCATACCAGAATGTCATTTTCCGCTTTGTTTTTTCCGTAATCAGCTGATGAAAAATATGACTCCGCATGGGCGCCATACCTGCTCCGCCGCCCACAAAACACATTTCCCGGTCCGTGTCTTTAACGAAAAAATCCCCATAAGGGCCGCTGAAAGTCACCCGGTCGCCAGGTTTCAGACTGAACACATAGGACGAACCGATTCCCGGCAGGGCTTCCGGCACGCCCGGCGGCGGGGTGGCGATGCGGATGGTAAATCGGATACAGGTGTTTTCATAGGGCGGGCTGGCAAGAGAATAAGCCCTGAAAACCGGTTCGCTGGCTGATGCTTTCAGTTGCCATAAATTAAAATTTTCCCATGCCGCCTTAAACCGATCGGCCACATCAAAATCCGTAAAACGGGTCTCGTATTCGGGAATATCAATTTGAATATAGGCGCCTGCCTTAAATTCAAGGGATTCGCCCGGATCCAGTTCCAGCACCAGCTCCTTGATAAATGTGGACACATTATCATTGGACGCGACCGTGGCGTTAAATTTCCGGATACTGAAAATCTCCGGCGCAATCTTTATTTTCATGTCCTCCCGGACCTTGACCTGGCAGGCCAGCCGGATGTGTTCTTTTTTTTCCTTTCGGGACAGATGGGGCAGTTCCGTTGGAAGAATATCTCCCCCGCCCTCATAAATTTCACACCGGCACTGACCGCAGGAGCCCCCTCCCCCGCAGGCGGACGGTAAATAAATATCTTTTCCCGACAGCGCAGACAGCAGCGTGACGCCATTAGCGACAGAAATGCTTTTGGAGGGTTCTTCATTGATGAGAATGCGCCGGTCCCCTTTTTTGACGACCTTTGCTTCAAGAAACAGCAGCATGATCACCAAAAATCCGATGACAGACGAAAAAACCGTGATGCTGATTGCGTATATCAACCCGTTGCAACCTTTCGTAAAATTGAAATATCGGGCATAAACCGGCTACCCGGTCGAAATCCCGGAAAAAAGCATAAACGACATGGCCATCAGCCCGGCGACGATCATGGTCAGGCCATACCCTTCAAGCCCTTCCGGAGGATTTGCATACCGCAGCTTTAAACGAATGGCGGCCATGGAAACAATCGCCATCATCCATCCCACCCCGGAACCGAACCCAAAAATGAGGGACTCCATAAACGTCTGATTCCGCTCAACCATAAACAGGGAAACGCCGAGAATGGCGCAGTTAACAGCGATGAGCGGGAGAAATACCCCTAGGCCGGCATAAAGCGCTGCTGAAAAACGGTCAATGAGAATTTCAATGGCCTGGACAACTGCCGCAATCACGGCAATAAACGTGATGAATTTTAAAAAACTCAAATCCGCTCCCGGCAATCCGATCCAGTCAAGCGCGCCGGGGGCGAGCAGGAAATGATAAATCAGCCAGTTGAGCGGCGTCGTCACACTGAGCACAAATACCACCGCAAAGCCTAAACCCACAGCGGTATTGATGTTTTTTGAAACCGCGATAAAGGAACACATGCCCAGAAAATACGCCAGCAGGATATTCCCGGTAAAAACGGAATTGACAAACAGACTGATCAGATTTTCCGTCATTTGTTTACGCCCCTGCCCTTTGTAAGGGTTTTTTGCAGCCAGACCATCAGGCCGATAATAATAAACGCCGCCGGGGCCAGCAGCATGAAACCGGCATCCTCATAGCCAATGGCGTATAAGGATTCCGGCACCACCTGGACCCCGAACAATTTACCGGACCCCAACAACTCTCTTATAAATGCCACACTCACCAAAACCAGTCCATAACCGGCCCCGTTGCCCATTCCATCTATAAACGACAAATGCGGGGGATTGGACAAAGCAAAGGATTCCGCCCGGCCCATGACAATGCAGTTGGTGATAATCAGGCCGACAAACACGGATAATTGTTTACTGGTATCATAAAAATATGCCCGCAGAAATTCGTCGGTGATAATAACAAACGTGGATATCACAGACAGTTCTACGATGATCCGGATGTTGTTCGGGATCTGCCGGCGCATCAGGGAAATGATAAAACTGGAGCAGGAAACCACAAACGTCATGGCCAGAGCCATCACCAGGGCGGTTTTCAACTGAACCGTGACAGCCAGAGCAGAACAGATGCCCAGCATTTGAATATTGATGGGGTTGTCGCCCCAGATGGGACGCAGAAAAATTTGTAATATCGGGTTATTTTTTTTCATTTTCACACCCCTGCACTTTAGACGGGGCGTCAGACTGCATCCGGCACTGCAGGATGTTCTGACGGAACCGGATTGAAAGCGGTTCATATTCGGTTAAAATTGTCTGCAAGCCTTTTGTTAAATATTGTCCGGTCAGGGTCGCGCCGCTGATGCCGTCCACATAGTTGGACAGATTCTGTTCGGTAACGGTGTCGGAAGCCTTGCCTTTACTGACTGAAACCGATACAAACTGGTTGCTTTGATTTACGATTTTTTTCCCGGCAAAATTTTTCTGAAACCACCGGTTTTCAATTTCGCCTCCCAGTCCGGGGGTCTCCGAATGTTTATAGACCGTGAAGCCTTTGATGGTGGCACCGTCTTTTTGAAGTGCCAGATATCCATAGATTTTTCCCCATAGCCCTCTTGTCTCAATCGGCAGGATATAGGCATCAATCTCCTTTTGCGTATCAAGGGCCAAATAAATGGGCAGAGCCGCTTCCTGGGAAGGCTGAGCGCCCTGAAGGCTTTCAAGAATGGTACCGGTTTGATCGACGGCCAGTTGCATAATATGCTTTGAATACAGCTGGTCTACTCTCTCTGAAGAATACGCAGACTCAGGATCAATTAAACCCACTGCTTTTAGAATATTTTTCCTCCGGTCAGTTTTGATATTCTGCTCCTGGGCAGGTTTGAATATCGTAGACGCCGCAGTCAGCAGCACGCTGCATACCAGGCACAGTGCCAGGGCAAACGTGATGGATTTGAGCTGATCAGACATTGGGAATCCTTTTGCCTGCCCGAATGCGGATTTCGACGACATCAAACAACGGCGAAAACAGGTTCATAAATAAGATGGCAAGCATCACCCCTTCGGGAAAAGCAGGATTGATTACCCGGATCATCACCGTCAACAGCCCGATCAGAAAACCGTATACCCATTTGGATGCCGTGGTGCCGGGGGCGGAAACCGGATCAGTGGCCATATACACTATACCAAAGGCAAACCCGCCGGCAAGCAGATGGTATAAAGGGTTGATGTTTATCCAGGGATTTAACGGCGCTTGAGAGATAAGTCCAAAACCGAAACTGGTGACCAGAAGCCCTGCCACGCCGCCCAGAATAATCCGGTAACTTGCCACTCCGGTGATGATCAGAATCAGGGCCCCGATCAGACAGCACAGGGCGCTTGAATCAGCGACACATCCGGGATAAAGGCCAAAAAACAGATTTGTAAGACTAAAGCCGGATTGATGGAGCTGGGATTCAAATGTTTTAAACCCAGGAGCAAGCGTGGTGATGGAGAGTGGAGTGGCCCCCGAAACCGCAGAAACCGCCGATGAGGCGGCGCCGGAAACAGCCACCCACACGCTGTCTCCGGACATTCTGGCAGGATAGGCAAAAAACAAAAACGCCCTGGCCGTCAATGCGGGGTTAAAAATATTGCGCCCGGTACCGCCGAACACTTCTTTTCCAATCACCACCCCAAAAGAAATCCCCACCGCAACCTGCCACAGGGGAACGGTGGGCGGAAGGGTCATGGGAAACAGAAGGCCGGTAACCAGAAATCCTTCGCTGATGGGATGTTTCCGGATGGCCGAGAACAGGGCTTCCCAAAAAAAACCCACGCCATAGGAGACGATGATCAGGGGCATGACAATTTTCAGGCCGGTCGCCACCACACTGAAAAAACTTAAGTCACTGCCGATTGCCAGCCGTGAATGATACCCTGTATTATAAATTCCGAAAATCAGCGGCGGGACCAGGGCCAGCAGAACAATGCTCATAAAGCGCTTTAAATCGACGCCATCCCTGACATAGGGGGCTTTTCCAGCCGCAATGGCCGGGGTGAAAAATATGGTTTCGATAGCTTCAAATAAAGACGCCAGCGGATAGAGCCTGCCGCCATGGGAGAAATATCGACTGTTTCTCTCAAAAAACCCCCGCAAATATGTTTCTACCCGTTTACGCAACCTGATTCAGCTCCTTGTGATAGTGTTTTCTGGCATCTTTCAGGCATTCGGCCAGTTCGATCTTGGAGGGACAGACAAACGAACAGAGACCACATTCAACACAATCCAGAAGCCCATATGCCAGGGCCTCTTCAATTTCATCGGCCCAAAGGCTTTTACAGGTAAACTGGGGCAGGATATCAACCGGGCAGACGGAAGCACAATATCCACAATTGATACAAGGCCTTATTTCTCCATGCATATCTGTATTCACGGGAAGCAAGGCGGATGAAAAGGTTGATATCAGGGTACGGGAACGGCTCAGCCGGTGAAGACCCGGTCGCAAAAAACCAAACATTTCGCTTTGAGGGGAGACATCCACAATCATGATCGATGTTTGATTCAGGTCTAAATACTTGTCAGACGCAGTCGCATCACCAGACAGAATCCCCCCAACGATCCATTGTTTATCCGGACCGATGGAAAGCCCTGCCGCCAAATCCTGCAACCGGATGCCTGTACGGGTTTTCAAATGACGGCTGTTTTCAGGGGTTCCATCGGAAAAAGCGACAATCCGATCTACGGGATAGACGCCGGTTTTCAGGCATTTCCCGATCCCGATCACATCCTGCCCATTAATATACCAGTCCTGATTCTCAGCAGGTGTCGTTTTGGTATGATAAAGCACCACCCCGGGGTCGGTTGCCGGGTATTCCCCTGTTATCCGGTGGGTCACCGATTCATTCAGAAAGTCAAAACCCGGCGGAATGTCTCCATACCAGCAAATGTTTATCCTGTCCGACATCCGGCTCAGCGCACGAACTCCGAATGTAAAGAATTCTTCCTGCCCCTTCAGATACACCTGCGAAAGGGGCTGAAAAGGGTCGGCCGATCCGAGGGAAATCCAGATGGCGGAAGGCTGCGATTTGGGATCGGCAATGCTCCGGAAAGGCAATTGACGAATCAGCGGCCACATGCCCCTGGTCATGAGACCGGCAATCAAGGAATCGCGGCTTGTATGGTCAAGAGCTTTTTCAGTAAACGCGTCAAACGTCTCCTGATTTTCACTTTTATCCAGAGAAATGACGATCTCTTCAATCACCCGCCTGGGTCCGTAATGAATGGCGGACACCCTGCCACCGCCGGGAGACAAAAATTTGATATCCGGATTTTTTTTGTCCGAAAAAAGCGATGAACCGATATTGACAGAATCCCCTTCCTTTACAAGGAGGAGCGGCTTCACAAATGGAAGCTTGTCGACGACAAGGGCCACTGTCTGGCTTGCAAGTCGAATCTCTTGTTGATCGGTCGGCCTTCCGGCGATTTTAAATCGCCAGCCTTTTTTGATTCTGACGGTTTTCATTATCCATGTTCTCTCATCCGCTGATGCAACCGTTGGGCGCTCTGGCAAAACGCCTCCAGTTTCGCCTGAATCACCTGGGGGAAAGGCGACCCATCGCTTTCAATGGCAAGAAACGGTAAGTCATCCATTCCTGCCAGGATCTTTTCCAGCTTTGTTTCCGATGGTGCGGAATTCAGTTTATTTTCCCGGTTCATAATCTCGATTAAAATGGCTTCCGACATTCGGTTAGGCATACACCCGAACGGACCGATGGCGATAACTCCGCATACGTTTGTGGCTACTTCTGAAATGGCGCTGCCGATGGTCAATATGGCCTCTCCGCTTAAATTTTCAGAAATATAGGGCTTTGCCGTATTGATAATGGATTGCAGGTGGATCGGTTTCAGCGGCAATAATCCGATATCCGAAAAGATGGATGTCATCTGATCTTCGTACCGATTCATAAACTTCTGGCGGAAGAAAAACTTGATTTTCTCGGCAATGGACATATTTTGCCAATGCCCATCCCTGGAGAGCATATAATCAGAATATCGGATCCATTCGGTAACCGGGGAACACGCCACCGCAAACCCCATCTCCGCCAGTTTCCGGGTTAATTTCTGACGTGACAAGGAATCCCTGCGCACAAACATTTCCCCGGTCATTAAAATTCTCGGCACTTCACCGGGCGGCCGTTTCACGGGAATCCGCTGCAACTGTTTCAGCTCATACGCCAGTTGCTTCATCAAATCATCGACACTGCATTTGCTCAGGACCTTCAGCAAATTCTGTAATGCATTATTAAATACCGGCATCGCCTCTTCCGGACTAACGGCGTTGGCAAGAAGCATCGCACGCAAATCCTCCATGATGTCGGACAACACAATCGAGCACCAGGCTTTTCTATTGCTGAATCCGCTCCCCATGCTGGCATAGGTGTCATCTGAGGTCAGGGAAACAATCGCCACATCCCTCAGTTCCAATCGTTTGATCAAATCCTCCATAAATACGCCATATTGACCGAAACGGCACGGCCCGGAAGCAGACGGCATGAAATAGGCCAGGACTTCATCGGGTTGTTGGTGGTGGTAGACATAATTCAGCATCGTCCCGGTGGTCAGAATCAGCGGCAGGCATTCCTTACAGGAAGTATGGGCCCGTCCGATTTTTAATATGGCTTCATCCGACGGCGGATGAGACGCGACATTGAATCCGGCCCCGCGAAACACAGCAGCCAGTGACTGGGTGGCGATCCAGCCCATGGACGGGATAAGAAGCGTCACCCTCGGATCGGTCAACGCAAGACTTTTCCCATCTGATGTGGTAATTTTCGGGTAACTGTTATTCATGGATATTTTTGCGGGAACAAAAGGCGCTGACTGCTTTACCACTGGATGGGTCTCTATCACCTGACGGTATTCGCTCACAATGTCTAAAAACGCCTCGATTCGGGTTTCAATGCCGGCATCTGCTGTATGGCTGTCCAGTTCAAGGGTCAGAGAAGGTTTTCGCCCCATTATGGTGCGAAAATACCCGATTAAAAAAGAATCCGGACCACAGGAAAAATTCGTAATATATGTGGCATAAAGTTGCGGATGTTTTTCCACCAGACGCGCTGCTTTCAGGATCATCTGGCCTGTTCCCCAGTACATATGGCGTTTGGAGGGTTCATCATCAAAAGGCAGGAAATCGTAGGGAATCACCAAGACCCCTCGTGAGGCGAACTTATGGGGAATCCCCATGTGCGCTTCTTTTACCATGGCGTTGTAGGACCGCCCGAAAACCACAACAGCGATCCGGTCCGGTTCAGTCGCCAGCTCCGCCAACATCAATCGACCGATGGCCTTCTTTTTTTCAGTATAGTCATCCTGCTGTTGCAGCGCCTGTTCAAATGCGGCTTCGGCAATTTTTCGGGATACGCCCATTTGCATGGCGGTCTCCACCATCGGCGCTTTTGCCCGCGACAGTCCCATGGCCAGATCCAGCAAAGGCGTCAGGACTGAAACCCCATGGTCTTCCTTAAGCTTCTGAATCGAGTCCTTAAACGACGCTTTCAGATAAAATGGCTCTCCCTGAACAAAAGGGCACGTCTGGGCCATGGGGTCACCGTTTTTGACGGGAATCGAACGCAGATGAGGAAGAAAAATGAAATCAGGAGGCGGATTCCGGTTGATCAAGGTATAAAAGAAACCATGAGCGAGTTCCGCAGGATAACAAAAAGCCGCATTCCGTTGATCAATGCCTTCTCTTGAGGGGGTGTCCGGCATCAGAACACGAAAACCGATGCCATCAAAAAAAGCGGCAAAAAACGGATAAAAACTGTTCACCAGAAAACTCTTATTGAGACCAACGGTTCGACGGGGCGATACGGGGTTTTCGGTTGGTAATGGCGGGACGAATTCCTCAAATAATAATTTTTCACCTGCACGAACCAGATTCAGACTGCTGATGTCATATTTAAGATCATACCGCAGATTGTAATACCGGTTGCATGCGCCGCCAAACGGATATTGCCGGCCTTCCAGTTCAATCATGTTGATTTCGCACCGGCGGTCGCAACGGTCTTTTCCTCCGGCACAAATAAATGATTTGCCGTAACTCACCGTCCGATGGGCCAATTGATCCAGATCAAACGTTTTTTTCCCCATTAATCCAAGGGTGATCCGTTTTTTGATTTCAAGGGCCGCTCCGTAAGCGCCCATGAGCCCGGGTTCAGGGGGAACGATGATTTTTTTCCCGGATATGGCCGCCATGGCCAGCGGCACGGCCCGGTTATAACACACCCCGCCCTGCATAAAGACTTTTTCGCCCACCGGACGGTTGCCTTTTACGCGCTGAATATAATTCATACAGATGGAATACACCAGCCCTGCGACCACATCATTACGGTCAATGCCTTCGTGAATCGCGGTTTTAATATCTGAAGAAATAAATGCCGCACATTGATCGTTGAAATTAGGCGGCTTTTTCCCGCTTAATGCCTCATCCGCAATATCTTCCAACTCTACGCCCAGAGTCTCATAGGCAGACTCCGCCAGAAAGGACCCGGTGCCGGCGGAACATGCCTCATTCATCGCATAATCCGAAGGCACACCGGAAGTGATATAAGTATATTTTGCGTCCTGTCCGCCGATTTCAAAAAGAGTGTCCACTCCCGGATCAAAATGCACCGCTGCCGCCGCATGGGCAATAATTTCATTGATGATGCCGTCGGTTAACGCATGAAGGCCGGCAATCTGGCGCCCTGACCCGCAAACGCCCAGCCCGGTGATGGTGATTTCAGCCGGGTCTACGGCTTTTTTTACCTGGCGAAAAATCTCAGTATAACATTTTCGGGCCGCACCTACCGGGTCGCCATCGGTCAGCAGATAAACCGACGCCAGAATGGCATTATCCTCATGGTTGAGCAGTACCGCCTTGGTGGTCGTTGACCCCACATCCAGACCGAGAATGCAGGTGTCATTAGCCCGGGGCGTCCCTTTCACAATCTGATTGAACACAACCTGATCCTGAAATTTTGCAAGAGCCGGTAATGTCTCAAATGATGAAACTTGTGCATTAATCACATCAAGTGCCGGGGCATTAGCGGATATTTCATTTTCGAGCGCCCAAAGCGCGGCTCCCAGCGCTTCAAAATACGGGGCCTGTTCCGGAACCACCAGGCCTGGAATGGCGTCTTTTAAATACTGAATCATCATGTGATTTTGGGAAGAACCGCCGACAACCATGATATTCCGTTTGTCCACTTTTTTCAGCAATTCAATTATTTTACCCGCCATCATGCCGCACAAACCCGCAGTGACCCGGGATTTGGGGACCCCCTTATTGATGGCATGGGTGCAATCTGATTTGCAGAAAACAGAACACCTGCCGGACACGCCATAGGGTTCTTCCGTTGCAGACCATCGGGCTGCGTCTTCAAGAGAAACGTTCATGCGGCGAAGCTGCTGCATAAAAAATTCACCGGTGCCGGAGGCGCATTTATTGCCGGTGAGTACTGTTGAAATCCGCCCCTGACGGTTCATTACATAGACCATAAAGGTTTCACCGCCGGCCGACACGACCGCAGGACAGTCTATGCCAACGGGTTTGACAAACGGATAGGCATATTCAACGGCTTCCGGCTCAGAAAGGGTGACGAGATTTACAAAATGGCGGAACCTGCGGCCTGTCGCCGCAATACGGTCAAATTGACTGAGATTCAGAGAGGATAGAATGGATTGGATCGTTTTTCTGGGATTCCCCTCATGGGAATAAATAGCGGTGCCAATGATGTGCACCCCGCCATCCGGAAGGGTGGAAAATCCTTTGGCATCGTGTGAGCGGCAATCCTCAACCTGAACCACTGAGATACTGGACGCACCGATACAAATACCCAAAGCCTTTGTTTTTTCGTTCATATGATGATTCGAACCCGTTCCTTATAAAACTGCTTCACGTGAGACGGACCGCAGGTGGAATAAAAATCCGCCATAACCATAAAAAATTTGTGAGTACTCAGCTTATCTGCCTATTGGTACACACATTCGGGTATAGGTTTTCAACCCGGTGTCCAACTCCCCGCATTCTCCATTGTCTGAGGCGCCGACAACAATAATATAGCGTTCGGATGGATTCAAAAAAACAGTTTCTTCCGGATTGATGCTTTCTCTGGAAATTGTACCGGAGCGCCATCGAAATAAAACGGGCGTGTGAGAATGACCACAGCAAATCAGATGATAAGGCGTCTTGTCAAAAATCTCTTTAGCCCGACCGGTTGTGCCGTTATCCACCGGTTCATACAGCGATCTCACCGAATCAAACGGGAGTGAATGCGTAAAACAGATTTCATCATCAACGATCTTCATGGGAAGGCTTTCAAGAAATGTGAGAATTCCCTTTTTATCATTGCCCTGGATGTTCATGGAAGAACCATTGGTCAGCATATTCTGGATATTAAAATCATTATTGCCCTTAACGGCAGATATTTCAAAACGGGTGATGATGTTAATCATCTCACATAGCTGGTTATGCTGCAAGGAATCAAACAGATCGCCTAAATGGATGATTCGGTTTGCCGCATTGCTGCCGTGCAACCGGTTGATGCACGCCTGCATGGCGGCAAGGTTGCTGTGCGAATCCGCAATAAGCTTGACGCGGCCGGGCCGGGACCATACTTTCACTCGCCTTGTCATCATCTGGTTTCCAAGCTATCCGGTTGGAAATTTCGTAAAATCAATGCCGCTTCTCGCGTCATTTTTGAAGAGCCTCTGTTTTGATATGATCGGCAAGGTATCTTATTGTTCTTATTCTGTCAATGCATGGGAAAAGCGTACCTTGCAATAAATGTCATAAAAATTGTTGGCCTTCGATCTGTTTCTTTGATAAATGACAACTAACTTTAACAAATATATAATTTTTGAATATTTTTCGAGCCAAATTTTTTCCAGCATGCTTAATAATGCATACAAAGGTATAATAAAAAATGATAAAATCATTAAAAAAAGATTCATGGGTTTTTGTCGCTGTTCAGGACCCGGGGGGCAATGAACATTTTTTAGGTCTCTATGACCAGGAATCAGATGTGTCTTTTATTCCGATATTTAAAAACAAAGAGGACGCCCAATCCTGTCTGGTCCACCTGCCCACTCAAAAAGGTGCGAAATATGAAGTCCAGGCCATCATTTTTGAAGATCTGGCAAAAGATGCTTTAAATAATAATTTCGTTATTTTTCTTCTTGATGGAGAGGGAAAAATTCTTGAAAAAGACCTTCCTTATCATTGAGTATTACGGAGGATAAAATCATGAAAAGAATTGGGGTCTTATTGTCCGGATGCGGCGTATATGACGGTTCGGAAATTCATGAGGCCGTCATCACCCTGCTTGCCCTTGACCGCAGCGGCGCGCAAAGCATCTGCATGGCGCCGGATATTGAGCAATACCATGTGATGAATCATTTAACCGGCGAAGCCACTGACGAAAAACGGAATGTACTGGTTGAGTCCGCCCGTATCGCCAGAGGTAAAATCAAAGACATCAGGACAGTGACAGCCAATGATCTGGATGGATTGATCCTTCCCGGCGGGGTGGGCGCAGTAAAAAACCTGAGCAATTTCGCCATCAAAGGCAAAGACGCGAATGTCAATTCCGAGGTGTCAAGGCTTGTCAAGGAAATGATCGCTGCCGAAAAACCGGTTGGGGCCATGTGTATTTCCCCGGCAGTGCTGGCAAAAATTCTTGAGGATAAAAAACCTGAAGTAACCATAGGAAATGACTTCGGCACAGCGGAAACCATTGAAGCCATGGGCGGCGCTCATACCGCCTGTCCGGTTGACAGAATCCATGTGGATCATGTCAATAAGCTGATCACCACCCCGGCTTATATGATTGGCCCCGGCATTAAGGATATCGCCAGGGGCATTGAAAAGCTGGTGGACGAAGTTTTAAAGCAGGCCTGATTGATTTGGCCGGCGAATCAATCAGGCAGCAGGTCATAAAAATACAGCATGGCGTCAGACCTTGACATAATCCCAATGATTTTTCCGTCTTTGACCACCGGCAATCTCCCGATATCATGCTTGACCATGATTCGGGCGGCCTCCATCGGGCTTTTATCCGGACCGATGGTGATGTTTCTCGTACTCATAAATGCCTTGACAGGTGATTTCAACTGACTGGATTTTTTAATTTTTTGAAAGTCACGTCTTGAAATTACCCCTACCAGTTGTTCATCATCGACCACCGGAAGACCGGTGCATCCCTTTTCCTTCAGCAGGTTGGCAACATCATTCATTGGCGTATCTGATGTAACGCTGAAAACCGGATAAGACATCAAGTCACTGATCATCACAGAAGATTGCTGGTTGCCTTTAAGCAGTTCCAGCAACCAGTCTTTCAATGCATCCGGACTGGCGGATTTGATCATGGCGGACCCTGCGCCCGGATGCCCGCCGCCGCCCATGCTTCTCATGATGGAACCGACATTGATATCGTCCACATTGCTTCGGCCGATCACAATGCACCGGTCATTATCCTTATGAACAAAAATTCCAAACGCAGCATCCACGTTGAGAATGTCCCGGTACATATTAATGACCAGCGACAAATTATTCACATGGCCCTCAATGACGACGGAATTAATGCTGACCGAAAAATGATTGATTTTGATCCGGGGCGCGGTTTTAATCATTTCAAATAATATGTTTCTTTGTTTTTCCCCATAAGCCGGCTGCAAAAAAGTGGATAGAATGTTCAGGTCCGCTTTATTTTCCAGCAGATATCCGGCGGCATATGCATCTTCAGCAGTTGTCGACGAAAACGTCAGGCTGCCGGTGTCTTCATACAGTCCGGTCAAAAAAAGTGTGGCCTGCATAGGTGTCAAAAGAATGTCGCGTTTTTTGATTTCGCGAATCATGAGAGTGATATTGGCGCCTTTCTTTTCATGGCATTTCCAGGACGCATTAAAATCACACGGATTTTGATGGTGGTCCCAAACGTGGATGTCCAGATTTTCATTCTTTTTTAAGCTGCCCATAGGTTCAAGCCGCGACCACTTGCTGGTATCGACAACAATCAGTCGGGTGACTTTTTCGAGATCAATATCACTAATGGTTTGGGTTTCAAAAAGGTCTTTATGGATGGATAGAAACGCTTTCACGTTCGGGTTAATTGCCTTAGGGAGGATGGGCACTGCGTCCGGGTATAAAACGGTGCTGGCGATTACGGAGGCAAATCCGTCAAAATCAGCGCTTCGATGCGTCGTGATGATCTGCATGGGTGCGTCCTGTCAGAAAGAGTATCAAGCCGAGGATAGAAGAATAGATTAAAATTTTAAGTATTTATTCTATGTCGTAATCAAAAAAAGTCAAGGAGTTTACTGTTTCGTCAATATAACAGTATGATTTCAAGATATATTTTTGTAAATAACTCATCGCACTATCGCTAATTGCCCGCCCACAGTATATTTGAAAATCGTGAATTTTGTAAACTAACTGAAAATATTGTTTTTTTCTTGACTTGAAATTTAAAAATGGTATTAATGTAACAATATTGTTTTCTATCCAATATACCTGTCAAAAAACTGAACACGGTTTTATAATTTAATGGATTATATCCAAAAAACCAAAGAAACAACCCAGCCAGCAGATTCTTCCCAGAACGCCTTGCGGATTATTGATACGGATTTGGATGCTTTGGGAAAGCCCCCTGTCATTCAAAACGAAAAAAGCATTAAAAAGAAAGCTCTTGTTAATCAACTGAATCATATCCACTTCAAGAATGAAACGATCCGTATCAATTTCAAGCACATCCGTGATGGCCATGCGATTTCCTTTTATGCCACCCCTCAACCCACCTTCGGAATAAGGCTGGTTTGCCTCTGGCAGGAATTGCCCGATGTCAGCCATCTCCTCACGACATACAAATTCCATAATTTTATTGTCATCAATCATCAAAACATCACGACCGTTCATGCCGAACTTCGCGGTATCAGCAACAAGGGAATCTGTCTCACACTCCCGGAAAAATCAACACAAACCACTTCCCGGAAAATTAAACGCTATCCATGCGAGAATCTGGATGCGCAATTAATTCAAAATGGAATTATTTTTTTGGGGGCGCTGATTGACTTCAGCGCCAACTCCTTTAAAATTCAAATCAAATCTTCTCCCACCGAATCCTTCCAATGGATCAACACCAAAGACAATCTCAACCTGATCCTGTCCAATGGAAAAGGGACCATTTATTCCGGCCAATGCCATATCATCAAACAACAAGGGTGTTCCGGCAGAAAGACCATTATTCTCCAGCCGGTTCATGAAACCATCCAGCGCTTTAATCCCCAGGTTTTCCGGAGTAAACGTCTGGCGCTCACGCCCTCCCCTGATATTTTTTTTACCCACCCGTTAAGTCATACATTTATCAATTTAAAAATTATTGACCTGTCCGGTTCCGGTCTTTCGGTGGAGGATGATGAAAACAGTGCGGTGCTTCTGCCAGGAATGATCATTCCCTCCATGACCCTGAACTTTGCCGGCAGCTTTAATTTTCATTGCAAAGCCCAGGTGGTTTACAGAAAACTCGTTGAGACGGATTCGCAAAAACCGGTTGTCAAATGCGGCATTGCATTTCTCGATATGAATCCAGAGGATCATATGCGGCTGCTGTCGCTTCTGCATCAAACCGTTAATAAAAATTTTTATATCTGCAATGAAGTGGACATGGATGATTTGTGGACGTTTTTCTTTGCCAGCGGATTTTTATATCCAAGAAAATATGCCTTTATCCATGAAAGCAAACAAAAAATAAAAACAACATATGAACGGCTCTATACAAAAAATTCAAACATCGCCCGACACTTCACCTGGCAAAAAAAAGGGGAAATTCTCGGTCATCTGTCCATGCTGCGGTTCTACCAAAACACCTGGCTCATTCAACATCTGGCTGCCATCGCATCCAAAGATCAACTTCGTATCGGCATCGAAATCTTAAATCAGATCGGATCATATGCCTATGACTGCCACCGCCTCTATTCCAGCCACATGGATTATCTGATCTGTTACTTCAGACCGGAAAATCAATTTCCGAATCATTTTTTCGGAGGCGTCGCCCGTAGCATTAAAAACCCTAAAGCCTGTTCCATTGATACATTCGTTTATTATCACTATCGTAAATCAGCCATCACCATGCCTGACTTACCGGAAGACTGGACCTTAACAACACCCGGCTATACTGATCTTACGGCGTTTGAAAACTATTATGAAAATCGATCGGGAGGGCTCATGCTGGATGCGCTGGACCTCATACCCGAGGATGAAGAGATGACCCAGCGGCATGATCTGTCTTCCGAGTATTCAAAAATTGAACTGAAAAGAGAACGGCGACTGTATGCGTTAAAACATAACAATCAGTTAAGAGCTGTTTTTATGTTGAATGTCTCGAATTTTGCCGTCAACCTGTCTGATTTAACGAATTGCATCAGTGTATTTGTTGTCGACCCGGAAAATTTACCGGCAGCCATCCTCACTGCCGCTGTTTCGTCACTATCAGAACACTACAAAGAAAAAAAATTCCCTGTTTTGCTGTTCCCTGCGGAATACGCAACCATGCATTGTTTAAAATATGAGAAACTTTATGATCTCTGGACGCTCAATATGCAGCATACGGATGATTATTTCAAAAATTTCAATCATCTCTCCTGATAGGGGTTACAACACCAATTGGAATCGCATCTCTGGCTGACATCTATTTATCCTTTATAAAGTGAGAAAAATGACGACTCTGCTCGCACACAGCTATTTAATGGAAAACGATCAGGAAATTCTAAGACTAAAACTTAAAACGGACCGTGTTGCCCTTGAAAAACAGGCGCTATGGGCCGGCATCAAACCCGGTATGCGGGTTGCCGATGTGGGATGCGGTGCGGGACAGACGACTTATTTTTTAGATCAATTAATCCAGCCCGGAGGAGAAATCATCGGCATCGACAGCTCCAGCGAAAGAATAAAACATGCCCGAATGAACTTCTCTAACGAAACCACAAAATTTATCTGTCGGGATATCACAGATGATTTGGACGATATCGGCACCTTTGATTTTATCTGGGTGCGGTTCCTGCTTGAATACCACCGGTCCAACAGCTTTGAAATTGTCAAAAACATCTCCAAAATCCTAAACCCAGGCGGTATTCTTTGCCTGATTGACCTGGACCACAATTGCCTGAATCATTATAATGCCCCACCGTTATTAATGAAAAGCCTTTCCGGAATCATGAGCCAATTGGAAACCACTAAAAACTTTGACCCCTATGCCGGTAGAAAACTATATTCTTATCTTTATGATTTAAATTTTGAAGACATTGATATGGACTTGTCCGCTCACCATCTTCTCTTTGGGAAACTCAATAAAACAGATGAGTTCAACTGGACAACAAAGGCAAAAGTAGCGGTTAAGAATTCCGGATATGATTTTAGTGAGTTTCCCGGCGGGTTTGATGAATTTTTTGAGGAATTTCAGGCATTCTTTTTGGATCCCCGGCGATTTACGTATACCCCCATTATTTCATGCAGAGGGTGTAAACCCCCATTGTGATTTATCCGGTTGATGCACGGAGTAATCCACCATTATTATGGATAAATTTCTTTTGATAATACTGGATAAACGCGGTCACAACCTGCTGATCAAAAAACGTTCCGCTCTTTTCTTTTAATATCTCTATCACCTGGTCCGGCGGCATGGGCTCGTTATAATAGCGGTTTGCGGTCAATGCTTCAAAATAATCCGCCACCGCGATAATTCTGGCCCCAAGCGGGATATCTTCGCCCCGGACGCCTTGCGGGTATCCGCTTCCGTCAAATTTTTCGTGATGCGCAGCGGCGATTTCAGGGACCGCCTTCAGCGGGCCCTCAAAATTGATTTGTTCAAGGATTTCTTTAGTTTTGTCCACATGATATTTAACATATTCATATTCATGTTCGGTCAACTTATCCGCCTTTTTCAGCATGGAGTCCGGAATGCCGATCTTCCCGTAATCGTGAAGGAGCGCCGCCACCCGGACGACTTCGCCATCTTCCTTATTAAGACCCAGTTCATCGCAGATACCTGCAGAAAATTCCGCTACCCACTCTGAGTGACCTTTGGTGACCGGGTCTCTGGCATCAATGCTTGAAACCAGCACTTTCAACACAGACTTCAACTGTTTTTTCTGGGATTCCAGATGTTGGGTATGCCGAATGCTGATGCCGATGAAATGGGAGATTCCCATGAGCAAGCTCATATCGCTGTGAACGAGAAGGCGTCTGGACTGGATATTGTCCACAGCCAGAATGCCGATGCTTTCATTATCGCAAATGATCGGACAGCAAATAAAAGACTTGGCCCCCATTTTTTGCGCAAAACTGACGCTTTTACTGGAGAGCGTTTCCTGAAACTCATTGATATCATTGATGAGCTTTGGCTTTTTCTCCTTAAAACAAATGACGAAAACACCCTTTGAACTCGGATTATCCAAATGAAAATACAGTTTTTGTAAAACATTATACTGTTCTTCGGTATACCCGAAACCGGCCCTGAAATTCATCAGCGTGCCTTCCTTGTTGGCCAGCATGATCAATCCGCGATCAAAATCAAGCCGCTTGTCCAGCACGGAAACCACTTCCGTCAACACATCATCCAGGTGATTGTACCGGTTGACGATTTGACCGATCTCCCGGGTAATTAAACGATTATTGTAATTGATTTCAATCTGGTCCACCAACTGGTCTGTTGAATCCTTTAAATTTTGGAGCGCGTCGTTGAGATTGTTTTTTTCCATCCGAACCGCGATGAGAGAAACAGACAATATCAAAACCGCAAAAATGGCATATGCCGGGATTAAAGCCCCCAGCGGGAAAAAAAACGCCATCAACAGACCTGCTGCGATCAGAAATAACGTGATATAATTTTTGATCAGATTCAAATAATTATAAAATGTTTTTTCCCAGGAAATGATATAGCGGCAGCAAGAATCTCCTTTAAATATGCATTCCGGATGCTCAATCCGGGGCTCTCGATGGTTAAAAATCATAGTTACGGCATCGAAAAACCCTTTTCGATTCTCACACTGGAAGGGTTTTTCGTTTGTTCCGGCATAGGGCGTCACAGTGATCTGAACCGTATTCGAAGCCAGCATTTTCGATTCAAATCGCGATGAGTGTGTAAATCCTGCTGATGCTTTTTCTATGAACTGATAGGCTTTGGCAGGGGTGGCCATGCCTAAAATATATTGCCGCATCACGCCGATGGTTTCTGGAGAAGCTGAAAAACGGCCGGCTTCTCTGGCGATATTTTCATTTTCCGTTAGAACGACAAGCCGTTCGTAGAAACGATCAATCTGATGCTGGGTGAACCAGTGTCCCTGATCATCTACTTCATGAGGTTTCATCCCGGCGTCGGCCAGAAGACCCTTGACATTGATATCCGGATAATTTTTTTTTACCAATTGAACATACGAATGAATGATTCGGCTGTTATACAACGGCTTATCCTGATGCTGGGTCATAATTCGGGGCATGAAGGCCTTTAAACTGTCAATTCTTGATTGGTTAAACCGCAATGCCTTTCAGCGCTGGAATCCAGCATGAAGGGCAATCCGCCTTTTTCTTTTGGCGTGAATCCAAAAGATTGATACCAGACCTCATCGTCTTCCATACAAAAATAGACCATCACATCCGGAGCGATGGAACGGATATGTGCAATGATCATTCGATAAAAACTGATGCGAAGCGGTTTGAAATAGCGCATCTTCCCATCCAGGCCTTTGATGAATTCTCCATAAACGATCGTGGATGCGTCAAACCTTTTTTCAATAACAGGCTTTAAATCCGCCTTAAACCGGAAAGTCCCGAGACTGATCCAGACAATCCGGTCCGGAGGAATTATGGTAAACAGTCGGGTAATCACGTCACGGTAGTCATTCTCACACCCTTGATAAATAACCATCGGATCAAAGTGAAAGGCAACGGGGTATCCAGCGGCCACGCTTTTGGCGGCGGCCTTAAAGCGGGCATTTAAACCAGCCGTGTGCCGCTCATCTGTCTTGATGATTGTTTCAGTGTTTAGAGACCAGGACAGAATGGTTTTACGGTTATGCGCCATTCCCAGAAGATGATCGATATTCACGGTTTTGGTCTTTAATTCCAGTACCGTGCTGCTCTGTCCTGCAAATTTTCGAATCAGCGAGGCCGCATACGGATAAAGGGTTTCCCAAATCAAACTGTCCGTGAATTCACCGGTTCCGATGCGCATCAACTGGCGGCGGGCAAAAACTTCATCCAGAGATTGCTCCATATCCGCATGATTGACAAAATACTGCAACACCGGCGGATGGAAATAGGACTGCAAAATGCAGTAAGAACAATCCATGGTACAAAACGTCCCGATATGCAGTATCGTATAATCGCAGCAGGTATACTGTTCGGTGCCGGGACAAGGCCGGACAAACTTCCCTTTATTCCGGGTCAGCCACAGAGTTGCTTTCCCGGTATCCACAGGACTCTCGGAGCGGGCAACCGGATCATACACCTCTTTTGGGTCATGAACAATCTGAAAAGGGATATCCAGACGGGTGCAAATGGCTTTGGCTGCCGGAAGATCCAGGACATCCCGATCAACATATAGTTGGGTTATCTTCAATATCTTTGTCTAATATTTTTTTAAAATCAGAAACATCCGCAAGACCGCCCAAAAACTCATTGCCGGACAGGAATTGGCTGATATTCTGAAACGTAAACGAAATGTTGAAACGGTCGCTTTCAAAATTGGCCGGGGGGATCAAGCGGATGGCCTCCGGCAACTTGAGCCGTTGCAACCGGTCTTGAAAATTCTTTTCAAACCGCACCATTTCAGGATAGCGCATGCGCTGAAACTGTTCACGGATTTTCTGGATTTTCTGATGCCGCTCAAGGCCTGGATCGTCAATTATAACTGCCCCAAGCACCTCCCTGATCAGTTGAAGAATTGGCACATGAGCCGCCAAGGCAATCTCGCGGGCCATGGTCAGCATTTCCTTCTGATGATTGAGTGTGGGTTTTAATGTTTCAAACACATGCAGAAATATAAGCGCTGAGTCACGATCGAAATTGCCAAGTTCCAGGGCGATGGTCAGCGAAAGAACGCCGGAAATGATGGGACCAAACAATTCAGGATACACCATGGTCAGTTTTTTAAGTTTTTTGGTCAAGTCCGGGTTGACATGAAGGCCAATTTTTTGGGCTTCATGGCTCAGGATGCGGTCATCATCAAAAAATGCCGATAATTTTGTTATGGCATTCGATTGTTCGATGGTGTTGAGGGCACGGTTGCAGGCGTTGTCCGCAATGGCCAGGCGGCAGCATTCCAGATCGCCCGCAGTACCTTCAACAATCCGGGCTTCAATGCGGTCCCATCCCAGTTCACGGCAGGCCGTAATTCTTCTGAATCCGCTGATAACAATGTATCTGCCGGCCTCCACCGACCGCAGCAAAGGCAGGGAAAGCAGTCCCACCTGCCCGATGGACGCTATCAGATCTTCAACGGATTGTTGCGTTGATATTTGATAGGTCGTGTCATTTAAATCGACACGACCGAGTTCAATGGTTTCAGAAAAAAATTGCATTCGGCAATGGATGGGGGTTTCAACTGGTGAGGGAGGTCAAAGCCTCCATATATTTTTCAAATGTTTTTTGAATCACTTCATCAGGCAATGACGGGGCGGGCGGGGTTTTGTCCCAGCGGATGGACGTTAAATAATCCCGTAAATACTGTTTGTCGAAACTGTTCTGAGACCCGCCGGGTTTATAGGTTGCTCTGGGCCAGAACCTTGATGAATCCGGGGTCAATACTTCATCAATCAAAATGACCTGATCATTTTGTATGCCGAATTCAAACTTGGTATCTGCAATAATAATCCCTTTTTCAGCGGCAACAGCTTCGCCCTTTTTATATATGGCCAAGCTTAACTGTTTGACCTTTTCGGCCAGATCGGAGCCGATCAGACGGGCCGCTTCGTCAAAATCAATATTAATATCATGAGTGCCCATGGCTTCTTTGGTGGAAGGCGTAAAAATGGGTTCCGGCAGCTTATCGGATTCCTTGAGTCCTTCGGGGAGTTGGATGCCGCAAACAGTTCCGGACTCTTTGTATGACTGCCAGCCTGATCCGGTAATATACCCTCTCACGACACACTCAATGGGAAGCGGTTTAGCTTTATGAACCAGCATGCTTCTATCGCGCAGGATATCAGCGTAAGGCTTACAAACCGCCGGGTATTCGTCGACATTACTTGAAATCACGTGATTGGGAACGATGGACCCCATAAGGTTAAACCAGAACAAGGAAATACGGGTTAAAATCTCCCCTTTTCTCGGGACAGGATCCGGCATCACCACGTCATAAGCGGAAATGCGATCCGATGCGACCATTAACAGCTTGTCACCCAGGTCATAAATATCCCTGACCTTGCCTCTTTGAAGTAAATTTAACTCCGGAAATTCAGTTTGAAAAAGGGCATTGCTTGACATCAATTACTCCGTAAGGGTTGAATATGAATCTATAAATCGATTTGTGTGTTAAACGTTAAACTGTTTATTGAATTCATTGATATATTTTTTTAAGACAACAAGCGCTTCCTTGTTAACCTGGATGAACTCAATGCCAGCCTCAAACATTTTCCCTTCTCCCCGGTTGGCATACACCACTTTCCCCTTTATTTCAATCAAGTCATCTTCAATTCCAATTGAAATCAATAGGATATATTTAGTGTCAATCGGCTCATGGGTTTCCAGCTGGAGGCCGGTCTCGCTGATGTTCAACGTTCGGCCCATCCCCTGATTCCATGCTTTGCCGTCCGGATCAAGAGTGACATACGATAAAAGATTTAATGCTTCAACCCGGTCATGCTTTCGTTTATTATCTCCCATGAATGAACTCCTTCTGGTTGAAAATCATTTTCACTATTAAAAAAATACCCATTTATTTAAAGGCTATTTGACATTTACAAAAAAAAACAAAAAGAATCAATACTCATTCCTTGCCCGCCGGGTCTTTTTTTAAAATATCGACCAACCTTGCGGTGGTTATGGAGAGGCAAGTGAAGGTATGCTGGATCATGTTTTTGAGCATCAATGACAGTTTATCGTACTCTTTTTTTAACCCGATCAGATTGATTTGTTGGATTGAAAAATCATCTGAAACAAACACCTCAGCGGAATGGGGCTCATGCGAGGTATTTAAAAACGCAATATTCCCAATAAAATCACCGATGGTTAAGGCGCACAAAGGGATATACAGGTTATCGATTTTTCTGACGATAACAGCATTACCGGAGGTTATTTTCATAACATAATTGTTCGCCTTATCAGGCAACGGCAGGTGCTTCATTGGGCTCATGCTCTTCTGCAGAGCCACTTTTTCGAAAACCGCAGTTGCGCAGGTATGGGTGATTCGCTTCAGACGATTGTCAAATGACGCCAAGACAGTTCTTAACTCTTCGGACAATTTAGAATATTCTTCTAAAATACGATGATAATCCAGAACCCCCAATTGAACCCGCCCGATGGCAGTAACTGTGGCGCTCCGCACATTGCTTCTGACGTTTTGGGAGGTAATGCTGCCGATAAATGCGCCATCGGACAATTTAGTGATGGGCACCTGTCCTTCGGGCAGCAACCGGACGACTTCCACCGTCCCCTCAAGAATAACCCACAGCCAGTTGCCGAACTTCTCCTGGACCACGATTTCCTGGCCGTCTTCGAATTCATCTTCATCAACGATATATAAATAGTCAACAATCGGCCCTTTGATGACCGGCAGGCCGGAGGCGTCTTTTAAATCCAGATTCAATTTTCGTGTCTCAGTACTTCCAAACGTCTGGATTAGGCCATCATCCAACATCCTCAGCCCGTCAAGAATGATTTCCATCCGGCTTTTGTGAATATTTTTATTTACGAGAACAGGTTCTTCATTGAATTCAAAATAGGCATCCAGCCAGCCGAAAAAGGAATTTAAAACATTAATGCCGGTATCATTCTGATACTCAGCATCAACCGGATTGCCGTCCACGCAGTAAATCAACCCTGACCCATCAGCATGCATACTGGACAATTTAATGACGCCAGTGCTTCCGAGTCCGCCGAGAAGTTGAAGTAATTCAGCAAGACCAAGAAAGCTCAACCTGCCGCTTAACGCACTGTTCGAATTTATCATAATTACTATTGGGCCCAATTAAATTCATTTTGCAGTGATTGTAATGTGAGTTTAAGCACCTGAGTTAATGTATTGCCGACCCCTTGCCCGGATAAAGCGCTGGCGGGAAAAAAAGGTACTTTGAGTTGGCGGTTGAGCTCATGGTCCATTTTTTCAATGGACATTACCGGCAAACCCATCTGTTCAAGGTCCCGCTTATTATATTGCAGGACCAGCGGAATCTTACGGATGCTCAAGCCCATTTTCAGGAGATTTTCGTGCAGATCCTTGAGTGAAATCATATTTTTTTCCCGCCGGACGGCAAGGGAATCAGCCACAAACACCACCCCGTCCACTCCTTTTAGAACGAGTTGACGGGTTGCCTGGTATTTTATCTGGCCGGGAACCGTATACAGTTGCACTTTGACATCACAACCCTTTATTTTGCCGAGGCCTAACGGTAAAAAGTCAAAAAAAAGCGTCCGGTCCCCTTCGGTGTCGATGGAAATCATCTTGCCGATAACCTGCTTTTGAAATGCCTTGTGAATATATTCAAGATTTGTGGTTTTACCGCTGCGTCCGGGACCATAATACACAATCTTGCATTCAATCTGCCGATTTTTAAGGTTAATGACCGCCATTAAGAGCTCCAATGAGTTCCATTGTTAACATATTGATAAAATCAACAGCCGCTGTTTGAAATACCTTTCAGGAAATAATTTTGATGATTTTAATTTCAAGGCTGGAGTCACCTTTTTTAGGCCCCGCATTAATTTCATTTCTGGCAGAAACATACCCTTCCCCTGAAAAAATGGCGACGGAAGAATAAAACGTCATGTCTTTAAAAAGATCACCGGGCTTGATGCTTTCTATTAACTCTTTTTGCTTTCGGGGCATAATCATTTGAATATATTGACCGGACTGGAAACTGACTTCCAGTTCGACTTTTTCACCTTCCCTCGCACCTCTCGGCAACGCAAAACGGACGGAGTTAATATCGAGCAATTCATCCTCATCGATTTCAGAATCCGGCTCCACGGTCTGCTGGGATTCCAGACCGTCGATCTCAATTTCAAGATTAAGACCTTTTTGCTTAACTAGTGCAGAAAAGTAATTTTGAATGGATGCGATTTCTTCAGGAGGGAACAGCTTGGTTTTACGCCATTTCTGATACAGGGAAACGGCATAATCGCCGTAATTTTGTTCAAGCCAGCACCATAAAATATTCTTCGCCGCATCCAGACGAAGCGCATCTTGATCCAGCAACCGGTTAAATTCTTCGATGGCTTTATCATATTGTCCGAATTTCGCCAGTGCGATGGCGCCGCCCAACGATGATGACCCTTTTGCTTCCGGATCATTAAAACTGTACATTTCTTTCATCAATGATTGCGCGTCTGGCGAGGCTTGAGGCGCCTTCTTCGTGCCGTCAAGTCTTTGGATGGTCTTTTTCAGTGTTTCTATGCGGGCCGAAATTTTCGCAAGAAGCGTATTCCGGTTCCGGATATTCTGATTGGCTTTGATCAGGCCTTCAATGGCACGGAATTTTTCGAGGGACTCCACCAGCAGACCATGGGTCTCGTAAAGTTCTGCCTCCTGATAGTATGCTTTAATTTTTTCCCCAAGATTCATCTGCGTCCCCGGTCAACGATTAACTGTAATTATTGTCAGTTAGCATATTAAAGGCCGGGAATAAAGTTTTTCTGCATTTTTTAATATTGCATCCCTCATGACATTCTGTTTTTATTGTCATGCAATTATGGGCTCCCGCCTTATTTATTAAATACTTATAATCAGGAACCTTGTCAAGCTTGCTGATTGATCATGGATTATAACAGCCAAGAATTTTTTAAAGGAGACGATCATGGACAAAAAAGTGACGGTAATCGGAGCTGGAAATGTCGGCGCCACGACAGCCCAGCGGCTGGCGGAAAAAGAACTATGCGATGTGGTGCTGATTGACATTGCCGAAGGCCTTCCTCAGGGCAAGGCCCTGGACCTGGTTGAAGCGGCGCCCATTGAAAAGCACGACGCATTTATTCATGGTTCCAATACCTACGCGGCATCTGCGGGTTCCGATATCATTATCATTACAGCAGGCATTCCGAGAAAACCGGGCATGAGCCGGGATGATCTCATCAAAACCAATATGAATATCATGAAAGGGGTCACTGCCGAGGCGGCCCGGCTGTCACCGGACGCGGTGCTCATTATTGTCAGCAATCCCCTGGACGCCATGTGCCATGTGGCCTTTGACACCAGCGGCTTTCCCAAAAACCGGGTGATCGGCATGGCCGGCGTTCTGGATTCCGCCAGGTTCAGGGCGTTTATTGCCATGGAGCTGAATGTTTCCGTTGAGAACACCCACGCGTTTGTGTTGGGCGGGCATGGCGACACCATGCTTCCCCTGCCCCGGTATTCAACGGTGGCTGGAATCCCCATCACGGAACTCATGTCCGCGGAAAAAATCGAAGCCCTGGTCAACCGCACCCGCAACGGCGGCGGCGAAATCGTCAGCTTGCTGAAAACCGGCAGCGCATTCTACGCCCCTTCCGCCGCAGCCGTGGAAATGGCCGAAGCGATACTCAAAGACAAGAAAAAAATTCTGCCCTGCGCCGCCTATCTGGAAGGCGAATACGGCATCAATGGACTGTTTATCGGAGTACCTGTCAAACTGGGGGCAAAAGGAATCGAAGATATCGTTCAGATAAAGCTGACGGATGACGAAAACGCTGCGCTTCAGAAATCAGCGGATGCCGTAAAGGGACTGGTGGCGGATCTTAAAAAGCTGGCATAAAAGCTTTTCTGCGCGTCGTTTTATTAAGGAAGCGTCGACAATGCGCTGAAAATTGTCCTTGCCGTTGCCAAATTGATGCCGGGCGTGGCAGTCAGATCTTCCACCGTCGCCTCGCGCAGTTTCTGAAAACTGGAGAATTGTTTCATCAAAGCCGCTTTGCGCTTTTTGCCGATACCGGGTATGGCGTCAAGGCAGGAGTGCAAAGCGGTTTTTCCGCGTTTTTGGCGATGAAAGGCAATGGCGAAGCGGTGGGCCTCATCCCGGATGCGCTGAAGTAAAAACATTGCCTCCATATCTTTTCCGAAATTCACCGGGTTGACCCGGCCCGGCAAATAGATCTTATCCGTTGGCTCATTACGGTCCACGTCTTTTTTGGCGATGCCGATAATTCCAAAGGCATTCTTCAGTCCCAGCCGCTCAATGACCGATACCGCGATATTCAACTGGCCCCTGCCCCCGTCCACCATCAACAGATCGGGCAAGTCGGTATCCTGATGGCCTTTTTTAAACCGCCGTGCCAGGACTTCGCTCATGGACGCATAATCATCCTGAAGATCAACGGTTTTGATCGTATAGCGGCGGTAGCTTTTTTTCTCCGGTTTGCCGTCGACAAATACCACCATCCCGGACACCAGATTGCTGCCCGATATGCCGGAATTGTCAAAGCACTCAATGCGCCTCGGCACAGCCTTTAATTGCAGCCGACGGGCCAGGCCCTCAAGCAGCTCGCTTCCTGCCGCCATTTCATCCATTATCCGGGTAAGCCGGGTACTGGCGTTTTCTCCGGCCATGGAGAGCAGACGCAGCTTATCCCCGCGTTTTGGCAAGATGACGCGAACTGACGTTTTTTTGATTTCAGACAGCCATCCGGAAAAGACAGGTGCATCCTCCAGTTGCAGCGGAACAATAATTTCTTTGGGGACATAATCGGATTTGCCGTAATACTGTTTCACAAACGCATCAACAATTTCATGGTCCGGGGAAATCGCATCCTTGAAAACAAACTGGCGCACCGCCTGAAAAAATCCGTTCCGGACAAGCAGCACAACCAGCACCGCAACCATATCATTTCTCGAAATAGCGATGACATCCCTGTCAACAAAATCCCTGGTGACCGCTATCTGCTTTTCCACCGTGGTCTGCAAGGCGAAAATTTTATCCCGCAACCTGGCGGCTTCTTCAAACGCCTGTTTCTCTGCGGCAGCCGTCATTTCATCGGTAAATTTTCGGATCAGGTCATAAATCCGGCCATTTAAAAACATCCGGACCTCGTCCACCATTTTCCTGTACGCCTGCCGGTCCACAGGATAGCAGCAGGGAGCCAGACACAAACCCATCTGATAATTCAGACAGGGTCTGGATCGCGAGACTACCTGATCGGACAGGCATTTTCGCAATTTAAAGGCTTTGTTGATGATTTTGATGGTGTCGCGTACGGACCCCGGTGATGTGTATGGGCCGAAATAGACCGCACGGTCATTTCCGGTTTTCCGGACAACTTGCAGGCAGGGATAATCGCTCTCCAGGTCAATGCGGATGGACGGATACCGCTTGTCGTCCTTTAAAAGGATATTGTAGCGGGGTTTATATTTTTTAATGAGAGTGGATTCGAGAATTAAGGCGTCATTTTCAGAAGGGGTGACAATGGTTTCAAATGAGGCGATTTGTTTCACCAGTACGCCGGTTTTTAAATCCGGATGCGACTGTTTGATAAAATAGGACGCCAGGCGTTTCTTTAAGTTTCCTGCTTTGCCCACATAGATGATCTTGCCCCTTTCGTCCTTCATCAGATAGACGCCGGGGCCGGACGAAATGGATGGCAATTGCTGGGCGAGGGTGTTTTCCAAAGTTAAAAACCAATCATCTATGTTTCAAAATCAAATACATGCAGCTTCTTGAGGGCAATAATCCGGTCCCGGATCTCGGCCGCTTTTTCAAACGCCAGTTCCTTGGCTGCGGCGTTCATCTGTTTTTCCAGAGAAGCGATCTGGGTTTCCAGGTTTTCGTAAGACGTATAGGTGGCCATGGATTCGCTCACCTGCATGGCGGCCTGGCTGTCCATGGATGGATAGAACCTTGACAACAGCGCCCCGGAAATTTCTTTTATAATGGTTGCCGGTTCAATGCCGTGGTCCTGGTTGTACTTCGTCTGGATTTTTCTCCGGCGCATGGTTTCATCATAGGCGCTCTGCATGGAGTGCGTAATATTTTCGCCATACATTAAAACCTTGCCGTTAAGATTTCTCGCAGCCCGCCCGCAGGTCTGGATCAGCGACCGGGCGGAACGGAGAAACCCCTCTTTGTCGGCGTCCAGAATTGCCACGAGCGACACTTCCGGAATATCCAGACCTTCCCGCAGCAGATTGATACCGATCAGCACATCAAACTCACCTGTGCGCAATTCCTGAATAATTTCGAGCCGCTCCAGGGTTTTAATGTCCGAATGCAGGTATTTGACCGCAATTCCCAGGTCCGTATAATAATCCGTTAAATCTTCGGCCATCCGTTTGGTCAGGGTGGTGACCAGCACCCGTTCTTTTTTCTGAATGCGAAGCTGGATTTCATCAAACAGATCATCCACCTGCCGTTTCGCGTCCCGGAACTCGATCAGCGGGTCGATGAGTCCTGTGGGCCGGACGATCAGCTCGTGAATTTCTCCCCTGCTCTTTTCCACTTCATAATCCGCGGGGGTCGCGGAAACATAGACAACCTGATTTACGCGGGAATTGAATTCATCAAACCTCAGGGGCCGGTTGTCGAGAGCTGACGGCAGCCGGAACCCGAACTCCACCAACGTTTCCTTGCGCGACCGGTCGCCTTTGTACATGCCCCCGATCTGGGGAACGGCAATGTGGCTTTCATCAATAAACACCAGAAAGTCCGGCGGAAAATAATCGAGCAGGGTCGGGGGCGGCTCGCCGGGAGCCCTTCCGGTGATGTGCCGGGCGTAATTTTCAATGCCGTTGCAGTACCCGATTTCCTGAATCATTTCCAGATCAAAACCGGTTCTTTCCTCAATACGCTGGGCCTCAATGAGTTTTCTGTTCTTCACAAAATAATCAATCCGGTCCTTCAGTTCCGCATTCACGTCCTCAATGATGCGGTCCCGGGTGCGCTGATGGGTCACATAATGACTGGCCGGATAGATCATAAGGTTCTTTAGGGTTTTCTTCTGATTGCCGGTCAGGGGGTCGATTTCAAAGAGTCCGTCAATGGTGTCCCCGAAAAACTCCACGCGCACGGCCGTGTCTTCTTCATACGCTGGAAAAATTTCCACCCGGTCCCCACGGACCCGGAACACGCCCCGGTGAAAATCCATGTCATTGCGTTCATACTGAATTTCCACCAGCCGGGAGATCAACTGGTCCCGCGAAAAATCAGCGTCTTTTTCCAGCTCGATGCGCATGGCGATATAGTCTTCGGGCGCGCCAAGACCGTAAATGCAGGACACGCTGGCCACCACCAGGGCGTCGGGCCGGGACAGCACGGATCGGGTGGCCGAATGCCGCATTTTGTCGATCATTTCATTAATGGACGAGTCTTTCTGAATATAGGTATCCGATACGGGCAGATAGGCTTCCGGCTGATAATAATCGTAATAACTGACAAAATATTCCACGGCGTTTTCCGGGAACAGGCCCTTGAACTCATTGTAAAGCTGGGCCGCCAGGGTTTTGTTCGGGGCCAGAATCAGGGTGGGTTTTTGCACTTTTTCAATGATGTGGGCCATGGTGAAGGTTTTGCCGGAACCGGTCACCCCCAGCATCACCTGGTGGGGCTTGCCTTCCAGCACACCCCTGCTGATGGCTTCGATGGCCGAGGGCTGATCGCCTCTGGGGGTCATATCGGAGATGATTTTAAAAGAGGTCATGGCGGGAAATCTGATTTTAAATCTTTTTTCCTATATAGAACACATATCCGTAAAACTCTTTGTATTTATAATATAACTCAGCTTCATGCCGTTGGTTTTTGACGAGCTCTTCGGCAGTTTTATTGCCTGCATATTTTTTTAAAAATTTCTCCTGGGCAGGCACTTGCAGAGCATAAAAATGCTCCATCCAGCAATTTTCCGGCAAAACAAAAGTAGCCATTGGAATATATCCGGCTTGTTGCATCTGCTTGACTTTATGTGAAATGATGTCAATTTCCGGATAAGCATCTTTCCAAAACCTGTCAATTTCGTCAGGCCGCTTTTCGGTGAACCAGGAGGCTTCTGAAACGGCAATAAAGCCCCCTGTCTTCAGAAACTTGCGCCATTCGTTGATACCTCGTTCAAACCCGATATTATAGATCGCCCCTTCTGACCAGATTAAATCCAACTCCTCATTCTGAAAAGAAAGATGATCCATTGAGCCAACAACACCCTCCACCCTGTCCTGGAGATTGAGCTTCCGGCAATTCACATTGAAGATATCGATAAAGTCGGCAAACAGATCAATGCCGGTAATGTGACCTGATGTATGTTGAGCCAATACCATCGTCTGACCGCCGGTGCCGCAACCGATATCGGCAATTTTTGATTCATTCGTCAGGTTATCAATAAAGCTCAAGGCCTTGCTCGTAACTTCAGAGCTCCCAGGGCCTTGCCGTTCCATGCCCGAAAAATATTCGCAGATTAATTTAAAATCAAATTCATGAATTGATTTAGTTTCATCGCTCATGATTATTTGCTTATTTTTTCAACGTGCTTTGCCTTTACAGCGGTTGGGAAAACTCAGCCAACAGCAGGTATCAGCGAGCGCGGCTTTTTGAGCAGTTTCTGTGGAATAATGGGTTGGCCGTTTAGAACTCATAGGTGATGGTGTTATTTGATTCGGAGATCATTTTATTGGCAAACAAAATATCAATAATCCTGTCGACATCGGCTTGCGCGATGTTCTTCTGAAACATTGACAAAATATGCTGAGATAAGGTTGCTCGCTTGCGAGGCCGTGATTTCTTTTCTGACTTGCTTAACACTTCGAAAACTCGTTTGTAATTTGGTTCTTCTGTTGTAGCTGTCTTTGGTTCAAGCTCAAGCAGGCTATTTATTCGTTTGCATTTCAAGCCATTCTTGTTCAAGTGCCGAAGCAGCGGGTCAAACCCCTTGTCTTTGGACAGGACTATGCAATGAAGGCTCGGTGATTTTTCAATCACACGCCCAAGTTGGCAAGCGATGTAAAAATCAAGAGCATTGCTGCCATTGCCTTCGACTCGCTGCCACTCAACTCGCTCACCAAGTTTTTGCGCACTAGCAACAAGATCAATTGGTACGCTCTTCTGACTAGACCCAACAAAGATCACCACATGAAAATTGTCGCCAAGGTGACTCAAATCGACTTGTTGAACGTTTTCAAAATCGACAAGCAGCAATTTATTACTCAATTCAACCTCGCAGCGGAATTTAAAAGGCCAAACCAGTGTGTATACGGGTCCGTATAAAACTCTGATTCTTGGTTTGCTGTCCGTGTAATACGCAATAAAGAATTTAAAAAATGAATATAAAATACTGTAATTATATATATTATGATCAATTCATGATTTATCATGGGGTGTTATAGGACCCAAATAACTCCCCATGATTATAAACAGCGTTCGGGGCGGGATTCTTGAAACCGACTCAGGAAATCACTTTCCAGATTGTCCCTTCCGGCCGGTCCTCGATTTCGATATTCATGGCTTTCAACCGGTCCCGGATCTCGTCCGCTTTTTTGAAATCCCTGGATTTCCGGGCATCTTTTCTTTCCTGAATCAATGCTTCAATCAGTCCCGCATCCACGGACTGACGTTCCAAGACCGCTTCTTTTTTACGGGCAAAATAATCGCCCGGAGGCTGGGACAAAATACCCAGGATATTGCCGATTTTCATGATCCCAAGGCATTCATTTGAGATAGTTTGGCGATTCACCGCATCATCCGGATGCTCCGGTTCGGCTTTTTCACATGAATCCAAGATCTTGTTGAGATTGCGGACCGCGTCGTACAGAACGCCGATGCCCTGGGCCGTGTTGAAATCATCGCTCATGGCGTTGGTGAACAGTGACCAGAAATCCTTTTCGGCATCCGGGGAGGTCGCATATTTTTCAGATCCGGTATCCGGCAACTTGCCCAGAAATTTTTCCACCCGCTCCAGCATCGCGTAGATCTTGTCAAGGCCCGCGGCCACATTCCGGACCGTCTCATCGGAAAAATCCACGGGCGAACGGTAATGATGGGACAGAAGAAACAGGCGCAAGACCTCGGGATGATAGACCTTCAAAATGTCTTTGATCATCAGGAAATTGCCCAGGGATTTGGACATTTTCTCATGGTTGATGTTCACAAACCCGTTGTGTACCCAGTATTTGACAAAAGTCTTGCCGAAAGCCGCTTCGGACTGGGCGATTTCATTTTCGTGGTGGGGGAAAATCAGATCCTTGCCGCCTCCGTGAATGTCCAGACTGGCGCCCAAAATATCCTTGCTCATGGCCGAGCATTCAATGTGCCAGCCGGGCCGCCCTTTTCCCCAGGGACTGTCCCACTCCGGTTCGCCGGGCTTGGACGCTTTCCACAACACAAAATCAAAGGGATTTTTTTTCCTGAGATCAATCTCGACCCGTGCGCCGGCTTCCATATCGTCCAGTTTGCGTCCGGACAGTTTTCCATAACCGTCAAACTTATCCACGGAAAAAAAGACATCGCCTTCCGCAGCATAGGCAATCCCTTTTTCAATCAGTATTTCAATCAACCGGAGAATATTACCGATATGTTCGGTTGCACGGGGCTCTGAGGTGGGGCGCAGGACATTGAGCGCGTCCATGTCCACATAAAATTCCTGAATGTATTTTTCCGCCAGGGCCGCCGGTGAGATGCCAATTTCATTGGCGCGGTTAATGATCTTGTCGTCAATGTCGGTAAAATTGCGCACATAAGTGACATCATACCCGGCAAAGGTCAGGTACCGGTAGATGACGTCGAACACAATTATGGATCGCGCGTGTCCAATATGGCAGGAATCATAAACAGTCGGGCCGCACACATACATTTTGACCTTTCCGGGGTCGACTGTTTCAAACGGTTCCTTGGATCGGTTAAGGGAATTATAAATCGTCAGAGTCATAAATATCGCTTTAATGTCTAAGAAATTAATGAATAGGGTTGATAATCGTGCCGCTGGAATCCGGTTTTAAGTCATAACCCATTATTGAAAGGTGCGTCAATCAATAAGAACCACACACATGGCGGCAATGCCTTCCTTTCTGCCGACAAAGCCCAGTCCCTCCGAAGTGGTTGCCTTGATATTGATCTGTTGAGGTGCGACACCGAGGGAGGAGGCAACTCTTTGTTTCATGGCTTCTGAATAAGGAGCGATTTTAGGCGCTTCGGCCAGAAGCGTGATGTCGATATTATGAATCACGGGGTATTTCACCCGGACCATGTCCCAGGTTTTTTTCAGCAAATCCATGCTGTCTATATTTTTATATGCCGCATCCGTATCCGGGAAATGCATCCCGATATCGCCCATGCCCGCAGCGCCAAGCAAGGCATCACATATGGCATGAAGCAGCACATCCGCATCCGAATGACCATCCAGGCCTTTCTCATAAGGGATTTCAACGCCACCCAAAACCAGCCGCCGCCCCCTCACAAACCGGTGGATATCAATTCCCTGACCTATCCGCATGACTCGTCCCGAAGCTGTTAAAGTAAATAAAAACGTTCATCATTGGGAGGCGCAACCGGCACGTCCAGTTGTTTTTTTAAATGCGCTATGTATTCGATAATCACGGCGATGGCATGAATACAGGCGTTTCCCAGCGGCTGGCAGGTGCATTCCGCAATCAGATCCCCTTCATTGTATTCCACCCGGGTGGCAAAGGGTTCCTCTGCATCCACCCAGGCCAGAATGCCGCCGGTGCGGGTCATCGCAAGCTGCCTGACCTTTTTTGTCTGAAAAAACGTTTTGCCGGCAGCAACTGTCCTTTTATTCGTCCAGAGCATCAGATCAACCCAGGTTAATTCTTTGAATGGATTGTCCGATAGCGTCATAACCATCTCAATCTGAACTTTTACGATTTTCAGTCGAAACCGGAATCTGCACTAAAGTGCCCAACCAGACTTATACAGAAATATTTAAAACTGGTAAAACAGGCCGAACTTAAATGCCCAGCCGCCAAGGTCCGTGTCATTGCCCCCGAACCGGTCTATCCAGGAGTAACTGGTTTCTACGATGGCCCCGGTATTTCCAAACCGTGGATCAGTGTTGTACAATTTAAGACCGGCTTTTGCGTGACAGCCACCCACCCATTCTTCTATTTTAGGAAAAACATCGGCTGCATCCGTTTCTTCCATACAATACCAATAATCCGGTCCCGCCCCGACATATCCCACAACGTAGTTCAGTAATTTCCGGTAGACATTCAGGGATACGGAGACAGGTATAATTGTCAGGTCTGTACCGATGCCTGTTTCAGCTCCTGATTCAGTCAGCAGATGCCCATCTTGTTTCATAAATCCGGATTCCAGATCCATAGAGATAAGATCATTCAATTGCCGCTCATAAAATGCCGAAATCAGTAGAACATCATCGTCATAAAAGTCTTCAAACTGAGATTCCACAGGCAGGTAATACCCGGCAAAAATCCCGGCAATGTTAGGTCCGAAATCCTCGGACGTTGCAGCCGATGAGTAGCCGGCAAAGGAGACGGCCAGCAGGAATGCCATCATGATGATGGTGATATCTCGGCGTCGATAAAACAGCCATGCAATGATTGGGACGAGAAAAATCAGATAAAAACCGCCAGTTAACGCGCCGCCTGTTCCGGATCCAGAAGAACCGATAAAGCACCCGCCATCAAAATCGCCTGACTCATCGAGATATCTTTTGGTTTCTTCAACAGTCGCTGAAGCTTCATCCGTCTGATCACTTTCATTGCCATGACTGTCATAGGATAAAGCGGCAAAGTATAATGTGGTATTTTCTTCAAGGTTAGGGATCGCATAGGTAAACGCATTGCCCAGATCCACCTCATTGTCCAGGTTTCCGGAGGTGGTGCTGTAGAACAGCTTATTCCCAGCAAAATCCGCCATCTGTGCGTTTCCGTCCGCTATGGTGATAGTGATCTCATTAATATTGGACAGTGATCCGGAGACTTTGGCCGGGGCATATGGCGGCAATGTGTCCACCAGCGTGTCCACGATCAATGACTGAGACTTATCGGATTCATTGTCTGCGACATCCGTGGCTGAAATACTGAAATAATATCGTGTGGAAGCGGAAAGCTCTGAAACGGTAAATGATGAAGCATCATCGTTTTGGGCTTCCTGATTTTGGGCGGTAGACCCGGAGGTGGTCCCGTAATAAATCGTATAATGATCCAGGTCTGATTCCGAATTTTTGTCCCATTTCAGAATAACGGAATCTTCGGCGATGCTCTGAACGCTGGTGACGTCAAACCCGGTTGGCGTAGCCGGTTTTGCAATGTCTCTTGTTGTGGTGATGTTTTGGGTATTGGATCGGCTGCTTTCATCCCCGGAATCATCAAAAGCGGATACCGCCACATAATAGGTGGTTCCCGGCGTCAAATTGGAGATGGTATATTCGGTGTTATTCGTGCCATTTACCGTTTCTTTATTGTTCAGGCTGCCGGACGCGGTGCCCCAGTGCACATAATAGCCATCTGCATCGCTGTCGCCGTTCCAGTCAACGGTAACAGTTGTTTCCGTTGCGGTGAGCTGGACATTGTTAGGAACATTCGGTGAATCGGTTTGCGCAATGCTTAACCGGGGGATTAACAAGAAAATTATTAAACTGAATATCCATTGACGCTTCATGTGCATGCTCCACTTAACAAGGTTGCATTGATTATATGACTGAACATCCACTTTTTTCACAAAGCCGGGCTCCGGGTGAGAACTGGCTTTATAACCTGGTATTTAATATCCCAAATTATTAAATTTTTAAACAGATGAAAATTATTTATTCAGGATTTATGTAAATTGCTGCCAGGCATTGCCGCCTGGATCATTCGTCATGATTCCATCGACTTTAAAATCGCGAGCGCGATAGATTTCCGCAAGGGTATCACAGGAATAGGTGAATATTTGTTTACCGTTATCGTGTGCATCGTCTACAAAGCGACTGTCCAGTTTTGTATGTTCCAGGCAGTACCCATGGAGTATTTTCACATCCATGTTCAGGGGCGCATTTTCTGAAAACGGGTCTTCTATATTCAGTATATATTTTAAATCCGGGGCGTTCAAAAAAGCCGCGTGAATCATCCCCGGATCAAAGGCAAGAATGGAGATAGCATCCATCCGTTCTTTTGAGATGGAATTTTTTACCAATTCCACGACCAGACCGGGAAGCTGATCATACAAAGGTTTGGCTTGTTCATTTGGAGGCGATTTGATTTCAATAAACAGACGGGCCCGCGTTCCGTAAGCGATCAGCATCTGTTCAAGGGTTAAAATTTTTTCGTTTGAATAGGTTTCGGAAAACCACCGGCCAAAGTCATAACCCAACAGCTCCCCAAGTGTGAAATCCGATATAACGCTCTGAGTGCCGTTAATTTTCTGCAAAAATGCGTCATGATAGAGCACCGGAATTCCGTCTTTAGTGATCTGGACATCAAATTCAATGCCGTCCACTCCGGAATCGATCGCCCGGTCAAAAGCAGATCTTGTATTTTCAGGAGCTTCCGCCATGGCGCCGCGATGGGCAATTTTTAAAGGGAGCATGATATCACCCGGATTGAACCCGTTATTATTTATAATTTTCTAGATTGTCGACATACTCATCAAAACCATGGGCGCTGAGAAAAGAGGAAACCAGATGATTGACGGTTTCAGCAGTATCCACACGGTACCTCCCTTTTTCATCCGCCCCGGCCAGTTTCTTGGCATTTTGGACAATGGTTTGCAGTGTGACCACACCTATTTCGATTGTGGCATGGATCGTAATTTTATCTTGAGATTCCGGCATATTCAAATTCCTATAGGATTCAAAAGGCATCCCTTATTCATGCAACACAATGCCCGACGGCAATGATTCGCCAAAAATAGCGTTTTCTTCCTGTCTGGCCATATGCTTAACAGAAGTCAGCCACTGGATCTCATCCGCCAACTGGTATTTTTCCAGCCAGGCGATGGCCTGATCCATCAGATTCTGATCCATATCGCGCATCCGGTCCCCGGTTTTTCTGGCCAACTGTGCGATGGCGGCACCAACAGGCTTTGGGTTATTCCAGTCGGTAAGCATCAGCCGGGTAATCCATTCGCCTGCCTCTCCGGACGGCACCACCCGATCTACCGGCCCATAAAGCAATTCCCTGGCACCGATTCTCGAAAGCGCCCAAAACAACTGGGGTTTGCTTTTTGTCGGGTGCAGCTCGGAAAGCAAGGTCCTCCCGTGTTCGATCTTGTCCTTGATTGTCAGACGTTCCATATTCGCAACCGCCATCCAGATTTCCAGACGTTCCTGCACGGAAATGCGAACTTTCGCTCCTTTTTTCGGCATCAGAACCGATCGCAGATCCTGAATGATCTGACGCTGTTTACCGGATGGTAATCCGCCAGCCACCCTTCGCCATAAAATCCACCATTCGGTATTGACCTGAAGATTTTTGCTGAACACTTTGCCGGGCTTGTATATCTTCCACAATCGCTGAATTCGCTGCTCGTCCAGTCCGTCACCAAAACCCGGCCGGAGGCAATACCCGGTTAAATTAAGCCACCGGATTTCATGCTCTGCTGAAAATTTTCGGGCATCCATATCTGCAAGCAGAGTATCGGTCATTCGCCGGATCAGGCTCAAAGGCCATTTTTCACGGGACCTGTGAACGGTTTTGGAAATGGTTTTAATCAATTTGGACAGGGTTGCTGAATCGGAATTTTCTGAAAATGCCATCTGGATATCGGAAACAGCCGCGTCAACAATCGCTGCATCAAAAATTTCCGAATCTGAAACACCGGATACCCCTGCTGAATCCCGGAGCTGGAACTGCAACCGCCACCGGTGATCAGTGGATAAGGACCGGCACCACAGAGACAGAACACCGACCTCGCTGTATTCCGCTTCCACCTGAACCGGGATTTCTTTTTTCAACCCTTTCTGGCCAAACTGGATAATGGTCTGAATCGGCGGCAGCGGCTTTAGTGTCTCGTCAATGACAATTACATCCCCGCACCGGTCTCCGGATCGGTAGGTGGAACTGAACAAATCAAAGCTGACCGGTTGATTGGCTATAACCTGAAATTTTTTATCCGGCAAGGTGATCTGGGTGCCCTCATCCAGCCCGCGTTCCACCAGACAAATCGCAGATTTGGTCGGGACCGATAAGGTTTCGTCGATTGGCAGACTGGTTTCCGGATCAGTTTTTCTGTCGAATCCCAGGTAATATGAACGGGCACTGCCGCTGCCCACCCGAACGCCCTTGCCAAGCTTGACCAGCCCATAATATGCTGCGCCGAGAGCAACCGCCAGATCCGGAACGGGATTTTCCAGAATTTCAGGTCGTTTTTCATCTGCTGCTGAAAACCACAGACGAATGGCTTCCCGGATCTGCTGCTGGACGATATCGGATTTTAAAGACCCCCCATTAAAAAGAATCAAATCCGGGAACGGCGGTTTGTTCAGATATTTTTTCACATCATCGGCGTGTTTTTCTAAAAACATGCCGATATGCCGGGTGATGGCAGGCTCCGTCTCATAAGGCAGGCCGAATTCCGATATGGCTTTCCGGACTTTTTGTTTTTCTATATCCTGTTTTTCCACAACAGGGAAAAATCCATCCAGAACAATAGCCTCCAATTCAGTTCGTTCAAGTTTTGCGCTCAGCGTGCCGCCAATCAGAGCGCTGCCTTCTCCCATCATGGTGATGGTTTCACCGTTTTTTGAGTTGTTCAGAATGTTTTCCTTGGCCTGCCGACACAGATGACACAAAGTTTTCCATCGATCCGGGCTCAAGGGTTTCGGGTTTTTAAATTTTTGCTCAATCGTCCGGGCAAGGGCCAGGTCAATATTGTCACCGCCCAGGATCAGATGATCCCCTACGGCGATGCGTTCGAAGCGCGGGGTGCCTTCAGTTTCCCGCAGGGTTATCAACGTAAAGTCACTGGTTCCGCCGCCCACATCACAAACCAGCACCAGTTCTCCCGGCCGGATGAAATTCAGCCAGTCGCTCTCATGGGTGGTCAGCCAGCTGTAAAAAGCCGCGAGAGGTTCCTCCAGCAATGTCACATTCCGCAGGCCTGCCATTGCGGCCGCTTCTGTCGTCAAATCACGCGCCACTTCATCAAAAGAGGCGGGAACCGTAACAATGACCAGCTGGTTTTCAAGATACAGTTCATCCTCATCTCCCTTGCTGCTGTTCCAGGACATGCGGATATGGTTTAAATAAGCGGCGGTCGCCTGAACCGGTGAAATTTTTGAAACATCATCACCCGAGCCCCAGGGCAGAATTTTCGCCCGTCGATCGGCATTTGAATGGCACAGCCAGCTTTTTGCGGAAGAGACCAGACGGGAAGGAATTTTTGCCCCATGATCTCTGGCGAATTGCCCGACAAAATTGGGATCGCCCGTCTGCCATGGCAGGGTAATCAGCTCCTTTGAGATATCGTATTTGCCCGGAATATAACAGAAAGATGGCAGCACGGGCTGAGCTGAGACTTCACCGAGACCGGTAAGCTGGGGAACTTTGAACAGCCGTATGCCATTGTTTCTGGACAAATCACCTTTTAAATCCACATAAGCCACTGCGGAATTGGTGGTTCCCAGATCAATGCCGATAATATAATGAATGTTGCTAACTTCCAAACGCTTCTTGCTCCCGGATATTAAATTCCAGTTTCCACTTATGCCCGTCTTCGATGGATACGCACCATAATTCCAGCGTGCCGATTTCAGTCGCCTTGATTTCAATGGTCACTCGTACCACCTTGCCGAATTCGCCGTCAAGGGTGGTCTCAATGGTTGCGATCTCTTCGATTTCTTCCTGCCAATCTTCCACAATTTCTCCGGCCGTATCCTGACGCCTGACGGAGGAGCCTAAAAAATCAAACCGTACCGGCTCTCCGACAACCAGCGCGAATTCTTTGCCGGTAACATTGATGTCCGTTCCTTCTTCCATTCCGAAACCTGCCACACAAAGCGCTTTGACCGGAGCGGGCATACCCGGAACTGCCGGCATGGATGCAGCAATGCCGATATAATAGGATTTTGGCAGCCCGCCGCGAATTCGAACGCCCCTACCCTTGCGGGCCAAACCATAATAGGCGGCGCCTCTGGCTACTGACAGATCAAAATCTTTGGAATGAATTTCCCGGACAGGCGTTGAACCGCCCCAGGTGTTGAGGATCGAAAGTATCTGCTGACGAACCGATTCAGATTTCATTACCCCGCCGTTAAACAGAACAGCCGTGGGCAATGGAATATTTTCTTCAGCATCTTTTTTCTGCTGAGTCAGAAATTTTGCCAGATGCCTGGAAACGCCCGGGTCGGACTCATAGGACAAACCTGCTTCCTGAAGACCGACTTTTGCAGCTTTCATGGGCATGGATGTTGATCCGCATGCAGGGAAAAATCCGTCCAGAATGGTCTGTTCAATTTCATTTCTGTTAAGAGAAGAGGAAATGGTTCCGCCGATGAGCTTGGAACCCCGGCCCAAAATGGTGAGGGGATGCTCCCGGATATCCGGATCAGACAACAAAATTTCTTTTGCGTTCCGGCAACTGTGAACCAGCCCCCGCATCTGCCAGGCATCCAGGCGGGTCCCGGCAGCCGATAACTTTTTTGCAATGCCGTAGGCCAGCGTCAGGTCCATATTGTCTCCGCCCACCAGCAGATGGTCCCCCACAGCGATTCTTTCCAACACCAGATCCCCGTCCTGTTCCGTCACCCGGATCAGACTGAAATCCGTAGTGCCGCCGCCCACATCAAACACCAGCACCAGATCTCCCTTTTTGACATTTTTCCGCCACTGGTCTTGTGAGGCTTCGATCCAGGAATAAAAAGCAGCCTGGGGCTCTTCAAGCAATGTAACATGGGCCAATCCTGCCTGCTGGGCGGCTTTGACAGTCAGTTCCCGCGCCACCGCATCAAAAGACGCCGGCACAGTCAACAAAATTTCCTGATATTCAATCTTCAACCGTTCATCGCCGGAGGCCATCAGATGGTTCCATACATCACGTATATGCTCTAAAATCAGAGCCGAAGATTCAATGGGAGACAATTTTGCCACATCATCCGGGCCATCCCAAGGCAGCACCGCCTGGTTCCGGTCAATCATTGTGTTGCTCAGCCAGGATTTGCTTGATGAGATCAGCCGCTGCGGTACTTCCGCTCCCCGGCGTCTGGCGTATTCTCCAACGATGCGGTTGTTCCCTTCATTCCAGGGGAGGGCTATCCTGCCGTCGGAAATTTCATGGGCGGCGGGCAGGAATATGAATGACGGCAGTATACTGCGATTTTCCACCACTCCGCTATCGACAATCTGGGGGATGTCGAGGATCCTGATTTGCGGTGTGTGTTCATCTGTGACCGCAGCTTCAGTATACGCGACAATGCTGTTGGTGGTTCCTAAATCAATTCCGATTATAAATTCTGGATGATGCACCCGAGACTCCTGTTGAGCTAACAATTGATACTATTGAACCCGGACAAACCGGAGAGATAAAAAAAGCAATTCCAAGGACAAATGAAAAAACATTCCATTTGCAGATGGCGTTACATAATTTCGACTTCAGCCGGGGCAATAATTTGTGAATCCCTGGCGGCCGACAACGTTGGCAGTTCCAGTTTGGACGCCCGCCATCCTTTATGCCGCAATACGCCGCGAAACGGCGGTTCACCGGATACATTCCCCGTCAGTTTGACCGCGTTCGTGTCAAAATCAGCCGGCACAACGATCTCGTCCCCTTCATTTTGCTCCATCACCGCTTTCGGATTTAAATGCTTTTTTAATGTCGATTTACAATTGTCCTGAATGCTGCGAACTGCTGCGCCGATCTGGGCGTCTTCATATCCGGTCAGGTCTTCGGCGAAAAAATCGATCAGCCGCCCTTCCCGTTGCAAGACCGTCAGCATATGCAGGTAAAAACGCTTGTTGGTTTCCATCATCTCCTTTTTGTCTATGAGGGGTGCAGCTTTGCTGTCAGGCGACGTCGCCGCTTTGTTGTCTTTTTTCCCTGACAGGGCAACCGTCTGACCGCCGACCCCGGATTTTCGAAGCAGGCGGACGATAGAACTCCGAAGAACCACCCATAGCAATAACCAAAATACAATAAAAACCCCTGCAACCATTGGGATATAAAAACTCTTTATCAGGACGGTCACGGGCAACACCTGATCCAGCCCGGATTTAAGGGCTTCGGACTGAGCAGAAACCGCTTCCAGTAATTGCAATGGCAGCGCACTCGTTACGACATGCCAGGCCAAAATACCGGCGGCACCAAAAAACAGGGCAATCACCAGCATGACAAAAAAGGTCCATCCCAGTAATCGGCGGGAACACGATTGGATAACATTCATCTGACACTCTCCGTTAGACATCACATATGATCCTGTTTATTTTTTAAAGAAAATCCGATAATGAAGGTCAGCCAAGATCAGAAGCCGCCTGAACCGCCAAAAACGCCATGAAATCATTGACAGCAATATGATTTAAATGGCCTTTGTTAAATATAATGAGCAACCGTGTCAAGAGCCTTTTCTGATTCTGTGGCCCTGAAATCCAGCCATCCGGTCCGGCATTTCTCAAAATTCATCCGGAAGATAACACTTGAAATAAAAAAATTTATTATGATACGCTGAAACAAAAAAAACAAGGCGTACGATAATGATTATTAAACGAGATAAATTTGATTTTGAAATTGGTTATCTGGTAAAAAGCCCCTGTAGAGAGTGCCCGAATCTTAATAACCTGCCAAAATGTTCTGATGCCTGTGTCATTCTTGATGACATCCGCGTGATTCTGGCCAAGGGGATTTCCTGCACCGGCAAACAATCATCCGTTGTTTCCTGATAATTATTTTCCATATATTTCAAAAAGTTAAATCCATCATTTTTTGTCTGTGACTGTTCCGTGCAGACTCATCAATTATAAGACACAACCATTAAATGGAGACAAGCAACATGAAAAGAAAAATAAAGCCCAGCGTCCTCCTGACACTCATTTTTTCAGGTATTTTCTTATGCTGTTCGACTGCTTCTCTGGCAGTGGACTACGGATTCAAGCTCGTCGCCAATCAGTCAGCCATTGAAAGCGAATTTGAAGCCGTTATTCCATCGTTCAACAGCACCATTACAGCAGGAGCCGGTGGCGTATATCAAAGTGATGATTATAAAATAGGATACGCCAAGGCATTGCTCGGGAATGATATTTTTATACGGGGCCTGAAAGGGGGATTGGGCCTGAAGGGCGCTGTGGGTGAAGCTGAAAAAGGATATAGAAAAGACGACATCGGGAATCTCGGATTTACCGGCGCTATCAGTTATGACCTGTCCAAAGAATTGGGAAATGATTTCCCTGTCACTTTGATGTCAAGCCTGTTTGTTTCTCCTGAACCCCTGTGTTTTGAGGATACAGACGGTTTTTTTGAATTCCTGGCTGAAGCCGACTGGAAAGTATTGGAACAGGCCGCCGTGGTCGTCAGCTACCGGTATATAAATATCGAGTTTGACCACTATAGCGATTGGAAAAAAATAGACAGCACGGGATATCTCGGGTTAAAATTATTCTTTTAATTCCCCATCGGTTTTCCAGATGTATGAGCACAAAAAAAGCCCCGTATCGTTTGACGGATACGGGGCTTTAAATTTATTAAAAACAGCTATGTGTTAATTTTTCTATAACTTAGGCGCAGGAACAGGAACAGGATTTACTGGCGCACCGACAGTCAGAACATCCGCATTGTCCGCCAGAATTTTGGGGCCGATGCCTTTGACCAGTTCAAGATCTTGAACCGTTTTATAAGGACCGTTTGCTTCACGATATGCTACGATATGAGCAGCCAATTTATTCCCCACCCCTTTCAACTGGGTCAATTCCTCTGCTGAAGCGGTATTGATATTGATTTTTTCAACAGCGCCTTTGTCCTCAGCAGAAACAAAACCTGAAAAACCTAAAACGAACCCGATCACTGTCATCACGAAAAAAAACTTTTTCAAACGGACCATCATAATCTCCTTTCTACGTGTTTAAAGTGATTACCCGAGAACCCCTGTTTTGTTTAACAGCAGGGTTCGACAAATTTGAAAAACATTCCCTGAATCGATCAATAAGTCAAGAAATTTCTAAAATTTAGTAAGAAGTGTTATTTATGTTCATCTCTCTTTATGTGAAATTAATATCCGATTCCCATTTCCAAAAAAAACCTTTCTATAAAACGCATCAGATAATTGATACGATAGCAAACAATTGATTGCGTCCTCTCGCGGTCATTCGGAGAACACTTCTGGACCAGAAGCTGGGGGTTAATTTCCACAACTCTGGGGTGGGACAAGATGTTCTCCGCTATTTATGTGCCCGATTTAAAAAATCGAGCTGCCTTGCCACAACCTTTGTTTTTGGCATATCACAACCATGCTTTTCTGCTGCTGCAATGGGACGCCAATAGATACTATCAATTTCGAGGGGCCTTCCCGCTTCAAAATCAAGTTTCATACTGGGGCTGTATGCCGGCATCTGCTCAGTTGCGCTTAAAACCGTATCCGCAAATTTGTCTTCCATGTCATAACCGCAGGCTCTGGCACCGGCAATGACCTCGATCATCAGTTCTCTGACCAGCGTTCGGGAAGCAGTATTTTTCATAATCTGATCGGTGGTGGCGTTTAATATCACCGTTAACCCGTTAAACCCCATATTCCAGACCAGTTTTTCCCAACGGGCCTTTTCGAGATTTTCAGCCAAATGAACGGGTACGCCGGATTTGGAGAAAATATCCGCAACGGTTTTTAGTTGTAGTGATTCACGGCCTGATGGGCCGCCCTTTTGATATAGCCCGAATCGAATACTGCCGTAATCCAGATGACGAATGTGTCCCGGATTTATCTTCTGGCTGCATATAAAACACAAACCGCCGATAATTGACGAAGACGGAACGATTTTTGATATATCCCGTTCCCCGCCTAAACCGTTCTGCAACAAAACAACAATACCGTCTTTGCCGGTTATTTTAGGAAGAATGGACGCAAGGTGATCATTCTGGGTGGTTTTTAAAGCGACAATAACCATATCACAAACAGGCATGTCCTCAGGAGTACCATAGGCATGAACTTTGTCCAAAACGAAATCGCCATTGACCGATTCAATTAGCAGCCCATGGTCGCGCACACGCGCAAAATCGCTTCTTAAGAGAAAATGCACATCAAATCCGTTCTTTACAAGCAATGCGCCATAATAACCGCCAACAGCTCCGGTACCGATAACGCCTATTTTCATATACTCTCCCGATAAATAAAAAATAAAAGATCCTGCCACGCACAACAAAAACTTGAACGATAACAAAACCATCCGTTTTGTTCCCATTACGCGGAAGGAATCAATATGTCAATAAATGCGGATTTTCTTTTTTCCATAAAAAATTGGGGCATTCATTTATTTTTATTGAAAAAAACCATATATGTTTATAGATATTCATATCTCGAAACACGCATCATCCAAATAACAGCTGGTTTGTCTCAACATGTTCCTGCTAATGTTCGTCTTGAACCTCAGCGGTGAACGAATAAGGAGGTCAAGAAATGCCGGTCGAATCAAAGAGCAACACTTCACCCACCCTGCGCGGCCGTCTTGGTGAAGAACTTGTCAATTCAAATCTGATCACAAGAGAACAACTGGACAAAGCCCTTGTCAGAAGGACTCAGGTTGACATGCCCATCGGCTCACTGATTATCAAAATGGGATTTGTATCGACTGATGACATGCTTAATTTTTTGTCGAAAAAATTCGGCGTGCCCCACATTAACCTGTTCAGCGTCAATATTCCTCATGAAATCATCAATTTAATTCCTCTCAGCCAGATAAAACAGTATAAAATCCTTCCACTGTCCAAAAAAAACAATACACTGACGCTAGGCATGGTCAGCCCCCAGGATTTTGTGGTGATCAGTGATCTTGAATTTACCATGGGGGTTAAAATCAAACCCGTGGTGGTTCCGTTTTTTATGATGGAAGCCGCACTAAACCTTTTATCCTCAAATTTTGAGGACGGTCTCAGTGGCGAAACAATCAAGAATTTCGCGCTGGAAGATAAAGGCGAAGCCCATGCCTCCCCAAAAATCGAATCGCTGTTGTCTTATCTTGTTAAAACGGGGGGTTCCGACATGCTGCTAACCGTCGGCGTTCCCCCTTCCGTTAAAGTCAGCAACCAGGTCAAACGGCTGGCGACCGCTGCCTTAACCCCTGCGGACTGTGAATTATACGCCAGAGAGCTTCTCGCTAACAATGACGCGGGCTGGGAAAAATTCCAGCAGACCAACGACCTGGATATTGCGGCGACCTATCCGAATGTCGGCCGGTTCAGAATCAATTTTTACAGGCAGAGAAGTTCCATCTCCATCACCATCCGTCGTCTGTATGACCGCCTTCCCACAATGAGCGAACTCAGGCTGCCGGAATGGATCAGAGAATACGCCATGAAGCCTCAGGGGCTGATCATTATATCCGGTCCGGCCGGCCATGGAAAATCAACGACTCTGTGCACCTTGATCGATATTATCAATACAAACCGGCGGTGCAACATTATCACGCTGGAAGATCCGGTGGAATACCTGCACAAACACAAAAAAAGTAATATCAACCAGAGGGAAATCGGCAGGGACACGGAAAGTTTCGCCAAAGGCCTGCGTGCGGTTTTCCGGCAAACTCCTGATGTGGTGGTTGTCGGTGAATTGCGTGACAAGGAATCCTTTGAAATTGCATTGCGGGCCGCCGGAACCGGCAGCCTGGTTTTAAGCACCATGAATGCCGCTAATTCCACAGCGGTTATTCGCATCATCGTCAATATGTTCCCGGAAAATCAACAGAACCTCATTTCCATGCTCCTTGCGGACACGCTGTTGTTATCCCTGGCACAACGCCTGATACTGAATAAGGATAAAACCAAGCAGATTCTTGCCCTGGAACGGTTTTCCAATTCCAACCGCGTGGCCAACCTCATCCGGGAAGGCAAACTCCACCAGATACGTTCCCAGATGGAAACCGGTTGCGAAGAATTTACGCCTCTCGACCTTTCGCTTTCACAATTGTACAAGGAAGGAAGCATTGATTTCGAGGATGGGCTTATATATTCGGTTAACAAGCAACTCTACCAGGACATGACCGGCGTTAAAATCAAATAAAAAGTTATTCCATGGATATTGAAACGATTTTCAAAAACAACGGCAGGGAGATTCTGGATCATCTGTCCCTCGGCATATACATGACGGATTGCAACAGAAACATCATATTCTGGAACAAGGGGGCCGAGGCTTTAACCGGTTATCTTGCCAGTGAAGTCATCGGGTCGTTTTGTTTCGAAAACATCCTGATGCACATTGATGAAATGGGGAATAAACTATGTAAAGGCTTCTGCCCGCTTTCACAGACAATGATTGACAGCCTGTCGCCTCAACAGGAGGTCTTTTTGCATCATAAAGACGGCCATCGGGTTTCCGTCACTGTTCAGGCGTTTCCCTTAAAAGATGAAGAAGGTAAGATATCCGGAGCCGCCGAAATATTTTCCTACACCAATCCTTCAACAAATATGCAGTCCCGAATCCGGGAGCTTGAAAAAATAGCGATGTTTGACCAGCTCTCGAACCTGCCAAACAGACAGCACATAGAATCAGAACTGACGCTTCGATTTAATGAGTTTCACCGTTACGGGCGAACCTTCGGGGTTCTTTTTCTGGATATCGACCATTTCAAAAAATTCAACGACACCTGGGGCCATGACGCAGGCGACAAGGTAATCCAAACCGTTGCCGCAACGCTAAGGGCGGCCTCAAGACCCTTTGATATTTTCGGACGATGGGGAGGGGAGGAATTTGTCGGTATTATACTGAATGTAGATTCTCAAAATCTTGCCATGATTGCCAACCGGTACCGGAAACTCATCGAACAATCATCCATTCCACTGGATCAAATGAAAATCGGCATCACGATGTCCATCGGCGCAACGATTGTCAAACCAGATGATACACCGGAATCCATCATTAAACGGTCAGATATGCTGATGTATGACTGCAAAAAAAGTGGAAGAAATTGCGTGGCCTCCGACTGACCGGACAATCATTTAACATCTTTAAACTAATTGCCGACTGATTCTTCTCTATGATTTTTTTTGGTGACAGCTTGATATCCGCACTCATGCTGATGTTCACCCTTGATTCAGAACTACTTGACATTGTACATGTTTCTTTGAATGTCAGCCTGACATCAACAGTGATAGCCGGTATTATCGGCTTACCTGCGGGTTTTATCATTTCAACAGGTGAATTTCCTCTTAAAAGAGCCCTGATAACAATTTTAAACACATTGCTTGCCCTGCCGACGGTCGTCATCGGCCTGTTTGTTTATGTATTGATCTCCAGAAACGGCGTCTTCGGCGTCTATGACCTGTTATACACCCAAAAAGCCATTATTATCGGACAAATTATCCTGATCATCCCGATCATGACAACTTTCACCATATCGGCCATCAGCCGGATTGACACAAGATACCGAAAAACCGCCATGACCCTTGGGGCGGATCAATTTCAGACAGCGCTGGTAATTCTCAAAGAAGCCCGATTTGGCATCACCGCCGCTATTGTCGCAGCCTTTGGCCGCGTCATATCAGAGATCGGCATCTGCATGATGCTCGGCGGCAATATCAGCGGATATACCCGAACCATGACCACTGCCATGGCATTGCAATACGATAAAGGCGAATTTGTCCTTGCCATTGCCCTGGGAATCATATTGCTCAGCATCAGTCTTGCGGTCAATATCCTGTTCACCTATTTTCAGGGAAAATCCACCGGATGACGCTCTATTTCTTAAAAGACATCCGGCAGCATTATAACCATCGCACTGTCTTGAATATTTCCGAATTAGCACTTACTTCCGGAAACATATACACGCTGACTGGGCCTAATGGGGCCGGAAAAACCACATTACTGAATATATTAAGCTTTCTCCGGCCGCCATCATCCGGACAGATGGAATTTAATCACCTACCGGTCACATTCAACGCAGCCTGTTTGCAAAAGCTCCGGAAATCCGTTGTTCTCGTTGACCAGCACCCGATTCTTTTCAGTACAACGGTTTATAAAAATATTGAATTTGGTTTAAAAATAAGAAAAATCCCCCACGACAAAAGAAAACAGATCATCCAATCTTCCCTTGATATGGTGGGAATGAAAAAATTCACTAATGCGGATGCCAGATTTCTTTCCGGCGGTGAAACAAGACGGGTTGCCATCGCCCGGGCCATGGCCTGCTCACCGGATGTTCTTATAATGGATGAACCAACGGCGGATCTTGATCTGGAACATCAGATGACCATCGAAACCATTATTCTGGATATTCACCGGCAAAAAAACATCACTATCATTTTCTGCACCCATAACCTCGCTCAGGGCGCACGGTTAACCAGTCACCATATCCATCTGTTCGCCGGACAGATCCAGGACCATAACCATGAAAACATCTTTAAAGGAGAGATAACAAAAATCAGAGGCAGGCATTATTGCCGAATTACAGAAAAGGTATTGATCCCGACGCCGGCAACCGATAAAAGGGAAACAAAGATTTCAATTCATCCCACAGCCATCAGAGTGGCCGACAAAAAAGACGCTGAGCCCGGACTGACCATATTAAAAGGAAAGGTTATCGGTTTGTCTGAGGACAAGGAGCGGATTCGCGCCACGATTGATGTCGGGGTTTTGATCAGTTTGTTAATGGAAGCATCCGAATATGATGTTCGGAACATTCGCATCAACACGATGGTGGACGTAGAGATCAATCCGGACGGCGTCACGCTGTTTTAAAGAACCGGCATTATCCATGCGTTTAACCCTTGTCAACCGGAATACGGTTTTTATGAAAACAGCCATTTTATCTGATATTCACTCCAACGCAACCGCCCTGCTGGCGGTTCTGAGGAACATCGAATCTTCCGGAGTGGATTCGATTATCAGCCTTGGGGACAATATCGGATACGGTCCGGAGCCTGAAAAAGTCATCAACATTATACGGGCCAAGGAAATTCCTTCCGTAACAGGGAATCATGAACTGGGCGTTATTCAACCGGGATTTCTGGCCATATTCAATCCGGTTGCCCGGACTTCCATTGAAATGACCATCGATCTGCTGTCAGACGACAGCAAGCGGCATCTTAAAAGTTTCAGCAATACCATTGTTCAGGATGACTGCCGGTTTGTCCACGGATTTCCGCCGGAATCGCCAACCAAATATTTATTTGAGGTTTCAAACGAAGAAATCAAGCAGACACTGGCAAGCATGAATGAACGATTTTGTTTTATCGGGCACACCCATGATCTGGAGATTATTACCCTGGAGGCAGACAAAGATATGCTTTCCCGGAAACCCTTAAAAAAGGGAAGCCTTACGCTTGACCCCGCAAACAAATACCTCATTAATGCCGGAAGTGTCGGCCAGCCAAGGGATGGAAACAATCAGGCGAAATATATAATTTGGGATTCTTCCGCCTGTGAACTGACCGTCAAGTTCGTCAGTTATAATATTTCAGATACTGTCAAAAAAATATATAAGGCCGGTCTTCCCGAGCAGCATGCGTTGCGGCTCATGTAAATATCATTAAAGCATGGTAGCTTAAGGGCCTCCATTCTCTTAAACATGGGGGCCCTTAATCCTTTTTTCGTTCATTAACGCTTCTGGTTCAGGGGGTGACAATCAGTTTCTGCCCTGGACGAATCGTCATATCTCCTTTTTTTATTCCATTGAGTTCCTGAAGCTTTTCAACGCTGATGCCATGTTGTTTTGCAATACGATATAAGGTTTCTCCCTTAGCCACCTGATGCGATGATTTGTTTGCAGTGGCAGCCGGTAAAACAGGCGGTTTTGCTTTTACCTGGGGCGTTCGCTCAGGCTTGGGCTGAGCAACAACCTTTGGCTGAAGCTGTTGTTTCGGTTTTGCTTCGGCTTTTGGCTTGGGTTCTGTTTTGGGCTCAGTTTGGGGCTCGGGTTTTGCTTCAACGACCGGTTTTGGTTGTTCGGTCGGTTTTATCATATCTGCTGACGGGGTTGGAACGGGAGTCATGGATGGATCCATCGGCAAGCCTTGAACCATATGGCCTTCGATGGTATCAAGCTTTTGAATGATTGCTGAAATGGCCTCTGCGTTGGATTTTATCCAGATAACCATTTGCTGAGCATCAACCGGTTTTTCAGTGGTGTCATACTTCAGAACGCTGATAGCATCTTTTCTTTCCATGGACTCGACTCTTTGCTCCAGGCTGCTCAATTGGGCCACCATCGCCTTAAAATCATCCACATCCACTTTGTCTTTTTTGGGAATAAAAACAATAAAAAGAATGATCAGAATAAACAGCCCGGCACCGATTAAAATCATCGGCATCTCCGCTTTTTCTATGAGTTTTCCGGATTTCTGGTTCTTAAAGGAAGTATAGGGCTCTTCTTCAATTTCATCACTGTCTGCATCGGTTTTCCAGTTCATACGGTTTCTCCTTGCAAAAATAAACAAACATTGGCCCTTTTAATCAAGGGCACGGTTCAATAAAACTACTTGTTAATCTTAAATCTACCTGTGAAGCGTTAAAATATGAGGACAAAGTCCAAATGCCGTCTTGACCTTCAGAGTTTTTTTCATTACGTTCGAAATATTATCAATGATGGGTAAACGAGCGGCTTCAATGGTCGACGATTTTTTTTTACCATGAAGTAATTTTACCTTATTGTCAATGAAGATGGTGGGATAAAACGCCATCTTTGATTATTGACAGTCACCTAATAAAACGGCAATTCCCATGAAAAAGTACTCCCATGATTTTGTTGAATCCTATGATGGCTTCATGGCCTTTGGCTGGGACCGTGAAACCGACCGAAACACCGTTAAATGCTATCTTCAGATGTTTTCCGATGATGCGCTGATGCAGGATTTAATCACCAGACTTTCCGGCGAGGAACTGGACGAGGTATATACCCTGATTAACCGGCTCTTGAAAACCCATTTAACCGAACCCGAATACCATCGGCTGTTTTTGAAAGAAGACCACCCCTGATTTTTCAGTAGATTGAAATTTATATGCATTCTGGAAGGAGAAACCATTCATGTTCAGCGATAAACAGCTTCACCGTTATGCGGATGTGCTGCTGTGGGGGTTAAAAACCGCCCGGACCGGTAAAATTAAAAAAAATGAGATTATTCTCATCCGATATGATATAGCCGCTATAAAACTTGTTGAAATAATGCACAAAAAACTGCTTGAAGCCGGTTTAAACCCGGTTCACCGGCTGTTGCAAACACCGGATATGGAAAAAAATTTTTATTCTCTCTCCTCAATCAAGCAACTTACATTCATACCGCCAGGGGAAGAAGAACTTTACAACCATCTTAACGGCACCATCGCCATTCTGGCTCCGGAGTCATTGACCCACCTGAGTGACGTTGATCCGTCAAGAATCGCCAAATCATTGATCGCCCGTAAACCCTTCCGGGCGATTCTGGACCATCGGGAAGAAAAAGGGCAGTTCAGCTGGACCCTGTGCATGTTTCCCACTCAGGAACTGGCCCGTCATGCCGGCATGAGCATTGAAGAATACACCCGCCAGATTGCAAACGCCTGCTTTTTAAACCGCACTGACCCGATTGCCCAATGGGAATCTGTTTTCAAACAAGCCCAGTCCATCAAACAATGGTTGAACCAAATGGATGTTAAAAAATTTCATGTGGAATCAGACCATATTGATCTGGACATCACTCCGGGAGAACAACGGAAATGGATCGGCATCTCCGGCCACAATATCCCCAGTTTTGAGCTGTTTATATCCCCTGACTGGCGGGGCACCAATGGCATTTATTATGCTGACCAGCCGTCCTATCGAAGCGGCAATTATGTGAAAGGCATCCGGATTGAGTTTAAAAAAGGGAAAGCCATTCACGCCACAGCCGAACAGGGTGAAGAATTTTTGAACAATCAACTGGCAATGGATGCGGGCGCAAACAAATTGGGCGAATTCTCCTTAACCGACAAAACGTTTTCAAAAATCAATCAGTTTATGGCCAACACCCTGTTTGATGAAAATTACGGCGGAAAATACGGCAACAGCCATGTGGCGCTGGGCGCTTCCTATTCCGACACATACAGCGGCAATCCATCCGAATTGACCAAGGAGATTAAAACAGAACTTGGGTTTAATGATTCGGCCCTGCACTGGGATATTGTGAACACTGAAAACAAGCGGGTTACCGCCCATCTGAAGTCAGGCGAAAAAACAGTCATCTATGAAGACGGCCGTTTCACTTTATAATATGAACCAGCCATTCAAATTAAAAAACCCCATTCAAACATACGCCTGGGGATCTCATTCAGCCATTCAGCAAGTGATGGGCATTCCGCCGACCACCGATCCCTGGGCGGAATTATGGATGGGCGCTCATCCGATCGCGCCGTCCCAAGTTTATACTCACAATGATTGGGTTTCATTAGATTCCTTCATCCGCCAATCGCCCGAACAAATGCTGGGAGAAAAAACAGCCCAAAAATATCAAAAGACCCTGCCCTATTTGTTTAAACTCCTGGCTGCGGAAAAGCCGCTTTCCATTCAGGCCCATCCCGACAGGAGGCAGGCGGAAAATGGATTTGACCGGGAAAACCGGCTGGGCATAAAACTGGACTCGCCAAATCGCAATTATAGAGATCCCCGGCATAAACCGGAATGTATTTGCGCACTGACACCGTTTACCGGACTCAAAGGGTTTCGTAAAATTGACGATATGGCTTCACTGCTTTCGGCGCTCTGCCCCGAAAGTCTGGCAGATGAGCTTGATATTTTGCGGACAAAAGGTTTAAAATTTTTTTTCCATTCCCTGATGGCGATCCCCATTGAAAAAAAAAAAGCGGTCATCCGTGAAACAATCAAAACCGCAAAAGAACAGGCTGCCGCGAATCCCATTTTTCAGTGGATTCTTACTCTTTACTTGCATTATCCGGAGGATATCGGCATCCTGTCACCGGCAATCCTGAATTTGTTCCGTCTGGCGCCGGGCGAGGCATTATTTCTGCCTGCCGGAGAACTGCACGCTTATCTTGATGGCTTAGGGATTGAGCTGATGGCCAATTCCGACAATGTTCTGCGCGGCGGCCTGACGCCGAAACATATCGATGTGCCGGAACTCATGAACATCCTGAATTTCAATGAATCGACGGTTTCAATACTTTACCCTGAGAGGATTTCTGATTTTGAAGACAGATATCCGGTGTTGGCCGAAGAATTTTCCCTTAGTGTGATCAATATTACCAACGCCGCCTTTTTCAGTTCATCGGAGCATAAAAGTCCTGAAATTGTCCTGTGCACACAGGGTAAGGCGGATTTGTCTTGCGATAATCCCACGGTTTTCATCCATCTGAATGCCGGGGATGCCGCATTCATTCCCGCTTGCGTTGATCGCTATAAAATTATCGGGGATGCCCGGATTTACAAAGCCGGTGTGCCGGTTTGACCTTCTGCAATCATTTTGACGCGCCTAATTTCCTCAATGAAACTGATAATTAATGAAATTTTTTACAGCATACAGGGTGAATCCCTGTATGCTGGCCTGCCCTGCGTATTTATACGGCTGACCGGATGCAACCTGCGCTGCGCCTATTGCGACACCCGATATGCCTATGATGAGGGGGGAGAAATGTCCATTGAATCCATCATGGAACAAATCGCTGTGTATCCGTGTCGCCGGGTGGAAATCACGGGCGGTGAACCCCTGTGCCAGGAGGCTGCCCCGCAGTTGATTTCCCGCTTGATTGACACAGGCTATACCGTACTGCTGGAAACAAACGGCACCCTGGACATCCGCCAGGTTGACGAACGGTGCATAAAAATAGTAGACGTCAAATGCCCGGGAAGCGGGGCATTTCAAAAAAACAACCTTCACAATTTAAATTATTTATGCCCTGACGATCAGGTTAAATTTGTACTCATGGACGCCAATGATTATGAATTTGCCAAACAAGTGGTCCGTTCCGCCGGTTTGGCTTCACGACAAATACCGGTTCTGTTTTCTCCGGTATCCGCAATGCTTGATCCGGCAACCCTGGCCGAATGGATATTAAAGGATGGGCTCGACATCAGGCTTCAGCTTCAACTTCACACAATACTCTGGCCCCGCGACAGCAAAGGCAGGTAAAAAGATGGAAAACCATCCTAAAAAGGCCATAGTGCTCACGAGCGGCGGCCTGGATTCAACGACCGTTTTAGCGATTGCGCGGTCCGAAAACTTCCAGTGCTACAGTTTGAGCTTTTTCTATGATCAACGGCATGAAGTTGAATTAATGGCTGCAAAAAACATTGCCAAAACCTTCGGCGTTCAAAAGCATCTGGTACTCAATCTGGACCTGGGCCGCATCGGAGGCTCTGCCCTGACCAGTGAAATGGCAGTTCCCAAAAATCGAGACATGGAACAAATGGCCCACGGCATTCCCGCCACCTATGTACCGGCCCGGAATACCATTTTTCTCTCCCACGCGCTTGCCTGGGCGGAGGTTCTCGGCGCCAGTGATATTTTTATCGGTGTCAACGCTGTGGATTACAGCGGATATCCGGATTGTCGGCCCGAATACCTGTCCGCTTTCGAAAAAATGGCCAATCTTGCGCTCAAATCAGCAGTGGAGGGCCGATCGAGCATTCGCATTCAGACGCCCCTGCTTTATCTCAGCAAAGCAGAAATTATTCGGAAGGGCCTTGAGCTTGGCGTTGATTACACCATCACCCACAGTTGTTATGATCCGGATTTCAAAGGCCGTGCCTGCGGATTTTGCGACAGTTGCCTTTTGAGGAAAAAAGGGTTTGAAGAAGCGGGCGTTCCTGATCCGACCGTTTACACAACTGATTGATTCCGGCTATAATCCTTTGTTTGGATACATTATAGTATTTTTTTTACCCATCTTGCAGGATAACTCTATTTCATGCTCAAAAACACCTTCTCACACCTCACAAAAATCGGACCCAAACGAGAGGCCGCCCTCTGGGAAAACGCTATTTGTTCATGGGATGATCTTTTAGCCGCCCTGGATACAAACAGCCGGTCCACAAAAAGGCTCGCACCTCCCGTCAAAAAGGAACTGGAAGACTCCCTTACCTGTTATGCCGACCATAACGCCCGGTGGTTTGCCGACAGGCTTCCGTCCACTGACACCTGGCGGCTGTTTCCGGATTTTCAGAACAGCGTTGCCTATGTGGATATCGAAACCACAGGCCTGAATATGCCGGGAAGCCCGCCGGACATCACCACCATCGCCCTCTATGATGGAAAAACCGTTCGCTGGTATGTCAATGGTAAAAACCTCGATGATTTCAAGAAAGATATCTTACAATATAAACTACTTGTCACCTTTAACGGCAAGACCTTTGACGTGCCGGTCATAGAATCGTTCTTTAATATCCGGATGAATCAGGCCCATATTGATTTGCGGTATGTGCTTAAAAGCCTGGGGTATTCGGGGGGGCTGAAACGCTGCGAACAAAAACTGGGAATCCGCCGTGAGGGACTCGATGGTGTGGACGGTTTTTTTGCCGTCATGCTTTGGGATGACTACCGCCATCGCAAAAATATCAAATCTCTGGAAACCCTTTTGGCCTACAACATTGAAGATACCGTCAATCTTGAACGATTGATGGTCATGGCCTTTAATCAGAAAATCAGCCGGTTCCATCATGTATCAGTGGACCGTCTGCCGGAACCGGTTGCGCCCTCACTGCCGTTTGCCCCGGACATGGCAACCATCGACCGGATTAAATATCAACGCCCTCATTCTTTTCAATACTGATGAAACCTGCCTTCCCGACAATTCTGTGCTTCCTGCTGATGTTTTGCGCCCCGGCAATGGCAGCCGCCGATGGCAGCCCATGGCGAACGGAACTGGGATACCGGTTTTTAAACAACGCCGATGAACTGAAAGACACCTGCAAACACATTGCCGAAAATTCAGGGGAAAACGGGGATGTCTATAACTTTTCCATAAGTCTGAACATCCAGCCTTATCGTCAGTTTGACAATGGATTCCAGATCGGTGCGGGCATCGGGCCATTAATCATTGTTGCAGGCGACGCCTGGCATCTTCTGCTTCCGGTCAACGCCACTCTTGGACAGTCTTTTTTTGTCCAATCACCGGTTTCTCCCTATATAAAAACCGGGATTTCTTATCATTTATCGGATGGAAAAAATCATTCGGAATCAACGCCGGGGCTCTATGCCGGTATGGGCATCCGGTTTTTCAACAAAAAGCCTGTGAAAATGGGCATGGAAATCGCTTATGACAGCGCCCGGACGAAACTTTATGACCCCATTGAGCGGAAAAGCCATACCATTTTAACCGGTGAATTGACCCTGTGTGTTTTTGCGGATTTTTAGAGGTTTAGAAGGAACGATGAAAATATTGGAGATGGTTCCGATACGGTAATGGATGCCATTAACCATTGCGGTGGCATTTATGCTGAGACAGCTTCTTTTTATTTCAGATATGAGTCGGGATATTTTTCTTGGCCGCATCCAGCACATTGCGCAGGGTTTTTGCCAGATCGGTTTTTGATACGGGCTTCATTAATACTCTATTTATAACGGATACTTTGGTTTGAAGGATGGGGATCCGTTTACTATAGCCGGTGCACAGGATAACCGGAACATCAGCCCTGATAATTTTAATCGCGTCAGCTAATTGCTCTCCTGTCATATCGGGCATGGTCATGTCGGTCACAACGATATCAAATGCATATGGATCGGCTTGAAAAAGCCTTAAGGCTTCCCTGCTGCTCGTTTGAAGGGTAATCTTATAACCAAGCCGTTGAAGCGTTTGCCCGGCATATTTGACTATGGGCAATTCATCATCAACAATCAGTATGCGTTCGGCGCCGGTTGGCAGACTTTCAGGTTCAATGACTCCGGTTTCCCCTCGATTCTCAATCATGGGGAAATATATTGAAAAGACCGACCCTTTTCCAACTTCGCTGTCAACGACTATCTCACCGCCATATGTTTTAACAATGCCATGAACGACCGCAAGCCCCAGTCCTGACCCTTCTCCAACCCCTTTTGTGGTGACATACGGCTCAAAAATGGTTTTGATCAGTTCAGGCGGTATGCCGCTACCTGTATCGGATATCTCTATTTTAATGTAATCACCCTGTTTTAATTGCAAATACGATTCATCTATGGAACTTTTAATGTTGAAATTAGACAGATTTATTTCAAGGCGGCCGCCCGATTCTTCCATGGAATGAACGGCGTTCATGCAAAGATTCATGAAAATCTGATGCAGATGTGTCGGGCTGCCCATTATCAGTGCGTTATTATCAATATTATATATAATTTCAATTGTTTTTGGGACTGTTGCCCTTAAAAGTTGTATAACTTCCCTGGCTATTGAATTTACCTGTGTCGGTTTGAACGATTCGTCAGGCTGCCTGGCAAAAGCCAGAATCTGTTTTACCAGATCCTTAGCCCGCAATCCGGCTGTGTATATCTCCTTTAGATTGTCTTCCAACAACGAATTATTTTCCACGTCATCCATCGACAATTCTGTATAGCCGATGATGGATGATAATATATTATTGAAATCATGAGCGATACCACCAGCCAGAATACCTATGGATTCCATTTTTTGGGCGCGAAGAAGACTTTCCTGAAGCATTTGCTTTTCTTTTTCCTTTACTTTCTGGTCTGTGATGTCGGTCAAAAAACACGCGATACAATCCTGATTATCAATATTTATTTTTGTATTGGAAATGTCCGTATGGATGATTGAACCATCATTACATTGAAGCGATAAATCCCTAATATGGGCATGGTTCACATATTCAGCATTCCACCAGTTTTCAAAGGAATTGGCGATACAGGTTGAATCGACGATCGTTTGCAGGTGTTTGCCGGTTAAATGGTCTTTATTGTATTTAAGCATTCTGCAGGCCGCATGATTCGCAAAAACAATTTTAAACGAATGGATTTCAATAATCAGGATGCCTTCATTTGCTCCTTGGAAAAGGGTTCTGTAACGCCTTTCAGATTCCACCAGGGATTTTTCTGCTTCGATGCGATCTGCGACCTGTTTTTCAAGAGATTTTCGCAATGTTTTTTCATCACTCAACGTTTGCTGAAGGCCTCTCAAAACCATGGAAATTGACAAAGCCGCAATAGCATTGAGCAAGATAAAATTAAATGAAATCGTGATCCATCTTGTTATGGTATGCGGTTTCGGATGGAGCCAATAGGGAAAATCCAAATAAATAAAGATTCCTATTACGATCAGCATCAGGCAGTTTATCAGCAGGGCAATCATTGACGCCCTGAATCCTAAAATCACGCTGGCTACAACGGGAAAAACAAACAGCCAGACCGGACCTGAAGCGGAAGGCCCCACAACAGCAACCAGTATCATGCCCAACAGATAAGAACTTAAAATTACAGAATAAGCTTTAATCTTGAAAGGAATGCGCCGGAAAAACAATAAAACAAACACCATGGCATAAATGGCCGTATCAAATAACGCAACCGCCCAGAGTTTTTCCTTGATACATAACAAAACGCTTGGGACATAAGCAAATAACCCAAGAACAAGACCGGTTAATAGAATGGTTAGGACAACACGTTCTTGCCAGAATTTCAGACCATCTGAAAGTGTGCTTTCTTTTGGCGTTGTAATCTTATTGAAAAAAGAGAGAATTTCTGAATTAATTTTTGCGGATAAAATTTGCTTCATTGGTTCCCTGTCCTATCCAATATTTTCCGAACTGTTTTTTTGCTTAATTTTCAAGTTTTTCATGGTGAGGGCAATCGCCTATGAATTGTCTATCACCGGCCTGATGCTTATTTTTTCATATTAAAGAAAAAAGCAGACAGCCTTGTCTCTTGTTTATCAGCTCAACACCAATTCATTATTCCTGAACAGATAACAGCAGATTTCAACTACGTCCGGGTCAAAAACCCGGACTCTGTTTTTGGTTATTTCATCCAGTGCGGCATCAATACCGAGGGAGGAGCGATAAGGCCGGTGGGAAGCCATCGCTTCCACGACATCGGCCACCGCAAGGATTTTCGCCTCCATGAGAATCTGATCCCCTGAAAGTCCCTGCGGGTATCCCGAACCATCCAATCGTTCATGATGCTGATAAACCATTTTGGCCAGGGGATAGGGAAAGTCAATCCCCTTTAAAATGTTATAACCGGTCAACGGGTGTGCCTTGATAATATTGAATTCCGCTTCCGAAAGACGGGTCGGCTTGCAGAGAATCTCCGCCGGGACGGATATTTTACCAATATCATGTATCAAGCCGGCCATTTTGAGGTATTGGATCTCCTCATCATTAAAATCCATTTTTTGGGCAATGGCTTCCGCAATATTCGCCACCCGCTGCTGATGGCCAGCGGTGTATGGATCCCTTGATTCGACAGCCAGGGACATGGCTTCCACTGTGCTGTTTAAAATACGGTTTAACCGTTCATTGGCTTCCAGCAAATCCTGGGTTTGATCATTGATAATGCACTCAAGATTTTCAACTTCGAACTGACTTTGCAGGTCTAAGGCCCTTCGCCGGAGGCAATTGGAGACACTAATTAATACCTGATCCCTTTGAAAGGGTTTCACCAAAAAATCTATGGCTCCCTTTAAGATGGCGGATGACGCTGTTTTTTTGTCAGCATGGCCGGAAATTAATAAGGTTGCGATATTCGGATATTTAATTTTAATCTCTTCCAGCAATTCGATTCCTGATTTTCCCGGCATGGCCACATCGCTGAGAACGAGGTCAAACAGCCTCTCAGATAAACAATCAATCGCCTTTTCAGCATCTTCAGCGACTTCGCATTCATATGCTTCTCTTTCCAATATCTGCTTCAGCAGATTTCTGACGGCCTCTTCATCATCGACAATCAATATTCTCTTTTTATTAATGATGATTTTATCCAATGGCATCTGTCCATTTTTCCTTGTGGTAGACATGCTCCTCCTTCCCAAATATTTAACTGATTGATATTTTAGTTTTTTGATGATTCATGGATCGATCATTTGAATAACCAATCTCATGTCAGCCTTTTGAATCATCCAACACTTTCCGGACGGTTTGCGACAGAGCCTGCCGTGAAATCGGTTTCATAACAAATTCCCGGATTCCTATTTTTTTGGCCGCTTCCTCCGTCATTTTCTCGTTGAATCCCGTGCAAAGGATAATCGGGATATCCGGTCTGATTTCAATAAGTTGTCTGGATAACTGATAGCCTGTTATGTGCGGCATGGTCATATCCGTTATGACCAGATCAAATTTTTCCGGTTTGGTCTTGAACAATTCCAACGCTTCCATGCTGCTGGTTCTTCCCGCAACTTCGTATCCCATCTTTTCCAGTATTGTTTTGCTCATCTGTACGATGGTCGGCTCATCATCAACAAACAAAATACACTCGGTCCCCCTGGAATCAGGCTCAATCGCCTTGGGGGTCTCCTTGTCTTTACCGGAAGCTGTTATCTCCGGCAGATAGATGTGAAAACTGCTTCCTTTGCCGGGGGTACTTTCAACGGTGACGAGACCGCCATGACTTTGAACAATCCCGTGAACCACTGCCAATCCAAGTCCGGTTCCCCTGTTTTTTTCCTTTGTGGTATAATACGGCTCAAAAATCCGGTTGAGAACATCAGGCGTCATACCGCAGCCCGTATCGCTCACCGTCAGATTCATATAGGGTCCGGGAGGTAAGTTATTTATCCCGCATTCATCATCCGGGAGATTGACCCGAATAAGACTGACCGTAAGCTCGCCGCCGTTTTCAGGCATCGCGTGGGCCGCATTGGTGCAAAGGTTCATCATGATCTGATGGATCTGCGTGGGGTCAGCGAAGATTGTTCCTAAGGCCTTTATGTTTTGATGAATTTCAATAGTTGTGGGCAGGGTCGCCCGCAGCAGCTTAAGCGCTTCTTTGATAATGAAATGGATCTGGACCATTAAAAACTGATTTTCAGACTGCCGGCTGAATGTAAGAATCTGATTAACGAGGTCTTTGGCGCGATTGCCGGCTTTAAAAACTTCTTCAAGATGGTCTCTGGTATTAGAGCCTTCAGGTAAATCAGAAAGCGCAAGCTCCGTGTATCCCAGAACTGCCGACAGGATATTGTTGAAATCATGGGCGATGCCCCCGGCAAGGGTGCCGATGGCCTCCATTTTCTGTGCCTGCTGGAGTTGTTTTTCTAATTTCTTGCGTTCAGAAATGTTGATCATTGTTGATCTGATTTCAACGGTCTCACCATCAACATTTTTAACGGGTTTCAGAGAAAGGCTTCCCCATTCAAGGTGTCCATTTTTGTTTCGCACCTGAAGCTCTGCGTCCCGAATGGGAAGCCCCTCATTAAATTGATGGGCGATTTCTTTTCTTTTTGTTTTGCCATTCGGGGTATCCGGATACAGTTCAAACAAATTCATTCCCGCGATCTCTTCTTTTGTATATCCGAACAGGTTCAGTGCTGCCTGATTGCATTCGATGATAGAATTATCCCGTGCATTAATTGAAAAAAGTGCATTCGGGGCGTTTTCATAAAGATCCCGGTACCGGGATTCGCTTTCCCGCAGCTCCTCTTCAATCGCTTTTTGTTCTTGGATTTTTTCATTGAGCGCTTCCGTTCTTTCCGCAACCTTTTTTTCCAACGACAGGTTCAACGCTTTTAATTCTTCCTGGGCGTTGATTAAATCTTTTTGTTTATGAACGGCTGTTTCATATGCCGATAATAGAAAATCAATGATTTGATTACGGCTTGCAGTGACTCGATAGGTTTCGTCGGCAACTCTCAGGTCTATTGTTTCTTTTTGAAGAGGCTTGTCTTCTTTTCGGAGTTTTTGTGTATCATGGATTCTATTGACACGGGATAGCAGATAGGATTCCTCATAAGGCTTTGTAATAAAATCATCCGCTCCGCAGCTTAGCCCCTTGACGATATCCGTTAGGCCTGTCAGTGAGGTCAGCAGAACAACCGGTACCCCTTTAAGTTGCATGTCGGCCTTGATCTGTTTGCAGAGTTCGAACCCGTCCATCTCCGGCATGACGATATCGCTGATGATAAGCTCAGGCCGATATTCCCCTGCCATAGCCATGCCTTCAACGCCGTTTTTTGCAACAGCCACGATATAGCCCGTCTTTTCGAGAATCCGTTTCAGCATCTGCGCCTGTATGGCGCTGTCTTCAACGATCAGGATCTTGATTAGAGTGGTCGCTTCATTCATTATAAAATCCCTTGTATTTCTTTTTTGGTTCCGATCAATATTTCGAAACCGCCATTAAAAGACCTCAACCCTATTTCGACCGTTATTTTTTGCCTGATATAAGGCCTCATCCGCTCTTTCGATCAGTTTTTCGGCAGTTGCATCCACATCCTTTGAAAATTGTGCCACACCTGTGCTGATGGTGATACGAAAACCGGATGCCTTATCTTTGAACGGATGAGTTGCAATTTTTTCACGGAACCTTTCACATGCCAACCTCGCATTCTCTCTTGGAGTATGGGGTAAAATGATCATAAATTCTTCCCCACCATATCGACAGACAATATCACTATTCCTGAAACATTCCTTGATCAATCTGCCTGTTTCTCTGAGGACCATGTCGCCGGTTGAGTGGCCGTAAGTATCGTTAATCGACTTAAAATGATCCAGGTCCATCATGCAAAGCACGAGGTAGTGACCATACCGGTTGTGCCTTATCACTTCATTTTTCAGTGCATCCATAAAATAACGCCGGTTGTAAAGCCCGGTTAAATCATCTATGGTTGCCATTTTCATCAAACGGTCATTCATCTGGCTAACTTCTTTTTTGAAACGTGCATTCTCTAATACGTTTAGAACGCTTCGGGACAGGATTTCTTTTGTGATCCCCTTTTTAGGTAAATAATCGCAGGCCCCTTTCCGGATAATTTGAGAGGCAATGATTTCATCCCCTTGCCCGGTCACTACAATAACCGGTGTCTCGATGCTGCTTTTATGCAACATTTCCAAGAAATTGAATCCATTACCGTCTGGAAGGAGATAATCGATCAGAATAAGATCAAAATTCCCCTGGTGTAAAAACTCCAGGGCTTCCTTCAAATTAACGGCCCGTGTCCAAATTACCGAGCCCGTTTCCTCCAAAACAGTTCTCAAGAGATCAAAATCCGCATCGGAATCTTCCACTGAAAGGATATTTATTTTCTGATCAAAATTGATGTGAAGGCCCCCATCTGCATAGGGTCTTGTCTCATAAGAGTGTATGTCTTTAATTTTATTAACTATATCAGAAATTCGTCCCCCTGCGGTCTTTATTGCATCGTTATACATTTTTATTTCATCATCAGAATTCCCTGGATCGTTTAGTAATTCGAGAAAGCCCAGCAGAGCTGTCAGCGGCTGGTTTAATTCATGGGCGGTTGCACCTGCCATCTGAAGTAAAACAGTAAGCCGCTCTTCCTCAATCACCTTTTGTTGATCTTCCAGGATTATTTTGTTGGCGGTTTCGAGTTCTATCATGGATTGCTTGAGATTCCCGGTCGTCTTTCTCAATTCATCCTCGGTTAATTTCAGTTCTATGATTTTCTGATTGAGCATCGACGTCCGATCCTCAACAAGCCTCTCCAGCGAGAGGTTGAGTTCTTTTAAGTCCTCATCCGCTTTGACCAGACTTTTGTTTTTAAAGACAGCCGTTTCATAGGCTGAAAGAAGAAAATCGATAATACGGTGCCGGTTTGCATTGATTCGATAAACTTCCCCTGCAACAGAGATATCAATGGGTTCTTCTTTCTCGGATTGCCTGCTACTGAGGATACTTTTATTATCAAGGACTTGCTTAATACTGGCCAGAAGAAGATTTTCCTGATACGGTTTTGTGATGAAGTCGTCCGCTTCACAACTAAGACCTTTAATAACATCCTCCGGACCTTTGAGAGATGTCAGCAAAACGAAAGGAATCGACTTCAAGAAAGGTTCCGATTTGATTTTTCTGCAGAGGTCGAATCCGTCCATCTCCGGCATGACGATATCGCTGATAATAAGGTTAGGCAGATACTCTTTTGCGATGGCCAGCCCTTCAACGCCGTTTCTTGCCACAGCCGTGTCATATCCGGCTTTTTCGAGAATACGTTTCAGCATAAGCGACTGTATGGCACTGTCTTCAACAATTAATATGCGCACTTCAGATACAGGCGCTGGTTGGATTCCGGCATTCCGGGCACTGTCAAAATGGATTTTCGCCATTAGAGGATTCCTTTATCTAAGACTTTCATGTCTCTTCCTTCCCGCCTCCTGATGCCTTTTGAAACCGGATAAGGGTATCGGCGATGCTACTCAACGGAAGGATATGCTTTACGGCACCTATTGCGATGGCCTCTTTCGGCATGCCGAATATCACGCTGCTTGCTTCATCCTGGGCAATTGTCAGGCCACCCGCCAGGGCGATGGCTTTCATTCCTTCACTGCCGTCGTTCCCCATTCCGGTGAGAAGTACCCCCGCCGTTCGGCTGCCGAAATATTTCGCTGCAGAATTCATCGTCAGGGTAACGGAAGGGCGATGTCCGCTAAACGGTTCTCCGGAAGAAAGAATAAACCGGCCATTACGGTCAAATTCCAGATGCGTCTGCTCCTGCGGGAAATAGATATTGCCGGGCATCGGCCGTTCACCCTGCCGGGCGATGGAGACATTCATGCGGCATTCGGATGACAGCCACTCAACAAAGCCGTTTAAGAACCCATCGGCAATGTGTTGAACACATATAACCGGTATTTTAAATGATGGCGGCAACTCGGGCAGGATTTCCTGGAGCGCTTTTGGTCCCCCGGTGGACGCGCCGATAACAACGATATCCAAAACTGTTGAGTTTTGGATATCCATTGGTAATATGGGCTTTTGAGGTTCGGGAGGCTTGAGAAGGGGTGCAGTTTCGGTAAATTTCTTGAATACGCGCACACCGGAAAGGATCCGGATTTTGCTGATGAGTTGAGCAATTTCGACTGAAGATGATAAACCTGCTCCGAATCCAGGTTTTGTAAAAACATCGATGGCGCCGGCTTCAATGAGACGAAACACATTATCCGACCCCTTGGCTACGGAAACGCTGACCGCAAGAATCGGACACGGGTATTTGTTCATGATTTCACGGGTCAGCTCCAGGCCGCTCATCACGGGCATATACAGGTCCGTGCAGACTACAGCCGGTTTTAACGCAGGCATCATCGATAGCGCTTCCCTTCCGTTTCTCGCCGTCCCGACCACTTCGATATCCGGCGCGGTTGAGAGCGCCCTTTTTAAAGAGGTTAAAGCAATCAGCGAATCATCAACCAGCAGTACACGAATCTTGGGGGGAGCCGTAGTGCCAGGTGAGTTTTTGTTTTTTCGGGAATCAAGGTCTGTTAGTCCATTCAAACCGTATCATTCCTTGTTGAGGGATTAAATGATTCTGCGCAAGGTGTCCAGCAACAGACGCTCGTCAAAAGCGGGTTTTGTGATGTATGCGTCAGCGCCCACTTCCAGTCCTTTTTTCCTGTCCTCTTCAGATGCAAGGGCCGTCACCAGAATAACAGGCAACTCTTTGTATTTTTTATCTTCCCTGACTTTTTTAGTCAAGGTTAAACCATCCATCACCGGCATGGTGATATCGGAAACGATGGCGTCAAACGGACGGGAGCTGAGCTTGGAATAGGCATCGAGCCCGTTAACGGCGGGAACCACTTCATAACCGCCTCTTTCTAATATCCGTTTGATCTGAGTTCGTGTCGTAATGCTGTCATCAACGGCTAAAATGAGTTTTTTACTCTCGGTTTCTTCGGCGGACTTTGCGGCTGAGGCTGCCGCCCCCTGTTTCCGTGCTGTTTTTAACAGGTCATTGGGATTTAAAACCATGCAAACCTCCCCGGTGCCTAAAATCGTGGTGCCGGAAATGTTCCGAACGCGCTTGAGCAGCGATCCATGAGGTTTTAAAACGATTTCCTGTTCATCCGTCAGATCATCCACAACAAGGGCGATGCGCTCATCGGCGATCGAAAGGATGGCGCATGGATATCGTTCGATGGACGCTATGGCTGATTGTGGCCCAAGCTCTTTATTGGCAGCATGCCATTTTACCCCCCGTATTTCCAGGAGGTCCGCGAGTTTGACGACCGAAATGGCCTGGCCATCAAAGACAATGGCTTCACGGCCTTCGATGAACCGTATCTCTTTGGGATAAATAAAGGTTGCCGTCAGAACATGCTCAACCGGAAGGGCATAAGTCATTCCGTTGGCCAAAACGATCAGGACACGGGTGGTGGCCATTGTCACCGGAAACTGCAACCGGAATGCAGTGCCCATGCCTGAAAAGGATTCCACCTGAAACGTTCCTTTCAGGCGCTCCACATTGGCCTGTACCACATCAAGGCCAACCCCGCGCCCCGATATATTTGTAATAAATGAACTGGTCGAGAAGCCGGGCGAAAATATGAGCGATTGAATCTGCAAGTCGGTCATAGCGGCGAGTTCTTCTTTGGTATGGAGTTTTCTTTTTAAAATAGCATGTTTAATGGCTTCGGTATCCAGACCCCGCCCGTCATCTTTAATCTCGATGATAATATCCGTGGCCCTCATATACGCATTCAACTGAATCGTGCCCGCACGGGGCTTTCCCACTTTTTCACGATCCGCCGGCAGTTCGATGCCATGGTCGACTGCGTTCCGGATGAGGTGCATCAGCGGATCCTTCATCTCTTCAAGAATCCGTTTGTCCGCCTTCACATCCCCGCCTTCAATAAGGAGTTCGATTTCTTTTTTCTGGGACCGTGAAAGATCCCTGGCCATTCGCGGAAAAAGGCTAAACAGGGTCGATAAGGGCAGGAGTCTGATTTCACGCACTAAGTCATCTATGGAGGTGGTTATGAAATCCAGCTGTGCAATGTCGTCATGCATGGCGCTTTTGAACCGGCTGAACTGATCGCCCAGCCTTTCGATTCCGTTTTCCAAAGGGGCAAACGGGGAATTTTCCGGTTCCAGCGCTCTGCTGGCGGATGCCTGTCCGGCCGCTATTTTGGTTATGCCATCCCAGGCGCCGATCATTTGCTCCATGCCGCCGAGCCGGCTGCCAATCCTTATTTTTGAAACCGTCAGCTCGCCAAGCTGGGACATGAGTTCATCCAGCTGACGGGTTTTAACCCGTATGGTCTCGATACTAAAATCATCGATTTTAGATAACGCAGCGCCTTCTGGGATTACGGGGCATTCAAGAGGTTGTTTTGCCTCTGCTCTTGGAGCTCCTTTGGTCGGGCAGGTTTCTGAAATCTCAGATTCCGGAACCGGGATTGCGGCGCCTGGGGCATTTTCTGAAATGGGCCGGTTCAGTTTTTTGATAACATCCGGGACCAGAACGCCGGCGGTTTCCCCGGTAATGGCTTCACATGCGAGCGTCCGGATGGCGTCGAGTCCGGTGTAAACACGATCCATCATGTCCGGGGTAATAACCGCCTTGTCTTTGGCGGCAGCACTGAAGATGTCTTCTAAATGGTGGGAAATATTTTCGATATCACTTAAACTGAGCATGTGGGCAGCGCCTTTCAGACTGTGCGCTTCGCGAAACATGACGGCGAGCGCCCCCGGATCGTCAGGGTTTTTCTCCAGTTTCAGCAGACCGTCATTCAAATGCTGCAAATGCTCCTCGCACTCGATTTTGAAAAGCTCCCTTAATTCATCATCTTCTATCTTCATTTCATTCCCTTTTGATTCATGAAGGAAGCGCTTCAGACCATGGCATTTAATTTTTGAGCCGCCGCGCTCAGATTATCCATCGCAGACTTGGTCTGGCTGATGCCGGCGGCAGTTTCCCTCGCACCGGAATTGATGCTGTTGACGGCAGAGACCACCTGACTGATCGCCGACGACTGCTGCCGGGCATTGATCAATACCTGCTGGGAATTGGTGTTCACGACATTCGCCGCCTCAGCCAGATCAGTTATGAAATCCCCGACCTTCAGGGTAAGGTCTGAGACATCCTCGACGGTTCTGGTCCCCTCTTCTGTTGTCATGATGGTGGTGTTGGTTGCCTTCTGGATATCGGATATGATAATTTTCGCCTGATCCGCCGATTTGCGGCTCTCAACTGCCAGCTTGCGGACTTCGGATGCCACAACTGCAAATCCTTTGCCGTGCTCTCCGGCCCGTGCGGCTTCCACTGAAGCATTTAACGCCAGCATGTTGATCTGGCCGGCCAGGTCTTTTAAGAGTTCGGCGATATTCCCGATCTGGTTGGTCTGTTCACTGAGCCGGAGGATCTGCTCCGCGATTCCACCCACTTTTTCTTTCAGGCGGTCCATGGCTGCAATGGACTGCTGGATAACCCGGCTGCCTTTATCGGTGATCGACGCGGCGTCTTCGGAAGCCAGAACTGTTGCATTTGACTGTTCGGCGGTTTGCTGCGCGGAGGCGCCCAGTTCGTCTATGGTGGTTGAGGTTTGATTCACCATGACGGCCTGTTGGCTTGCCGTACGTTCATGCTCGGCAATAGTAGAAGCAATCTCGGTGGATGTGGTGGAGATGCTGGCAATGACCTGGACCAGTTCGCGGCTGATGCGTGAAGAAATCCATAACCCAATGGCAATGGCAAAAAAGATAGTGAACAATATACCGGCAACAATCGAAACCTTCAGGACAAACACCCGGCTTTCCGCGGTCGTCTTAAGATCCAGCATTTTTGAATTTTCTTTTTCTTTAAATTCGCTTATCAATAAATCAAGAGTTTTGTATGTATCCAAGGCAACGGCTGAAGAAAATAATTCCAGCGACTCGTCCTTTTTTCCTTCTTGCAATAACGAAAGATAGCCGCTGCAAGTTGTATGCATTTTTAGTGCAATATCAATGATGTTCTTTACATCCGCCTGTTCTTCCGAGGTTTCAAACATACCGGGCAAAGACCGGATCATTTCCAGAAATTCTTTCTGATAGATTTCGAATCGCATCCGGGAGTTTTCGTCTTCATCGATCAGATAACCCCTCGCCCCTGCCTGGAATCCCTGGACCACAGTTTCAAGCCGTTCGACTTGATGCAAATTGATGGAAGTTTTGTTATATCGGTCTTCGGCTTTATTGGATGCTTGAAGCATCAGGTAAATGACTGCGAACGAGATAACACTAAAAAGAATCGGCACAATATAACCCAAAAGGATACGATTTTTGAGTCTCATTTTTTCAAACATTTTTTTCATCCTTTTTCAAATTCAGATATGGTTGATTCTGCACTCATCAGACTTGTTCATTTACGATGAACGCGTCATTCTTCAGGATTTTCTTGAGGTCCAGGATCGCCAGGGTCTTATCTCCATAAAACGCTGTTCCCCGGATAAATTTCTCGCTGACGGTTTTGACCGCAACGGGAACCGGAACGATATCTGCGGGATTCAGGTAAATCACATCAAATACAACATCCACCGCGACACCTGCCAGCGCCCCTTCGACTGAGGCGACAACGATCTGAGTTGACGGGCTCAGGCCGGTAAATTGCATATTCAACAGTGTCCTCAAATCAATTAAAGTCATAACATTTCCCCTGAAATTCATGCTGCCGAGTATATAGTCCGGCGTGCAGGGGATGGGCGTGAGATTTTTAATATCCGAAAATTCTCGGACGCACTCAATGTCCACGCCAAAGTATTCCCGGTTCATCCCCACCAAGGCCATCGGAATCATTCCGGCAAAATCTTCACTGACTGGCGGCTGCATTAACGCCATGGCCCGTTCATGGAATAGCGCTTTTTCCAGTGGGATTGCTTCCGGACAAAAATAATCAGGCTCGACCGGCTCTATCGTTTTGGCGGCGTCAACAAGGGCTTCCTCTTCGGTATTATCGTCGGCAAGGGAATTCCGCGTTTCAGGAACATGGGCGTCGAAATCAAGGAGTTTATCCGGGTCAAGCACCATGATCAGGTTTTCCCCGGCCTTTGCTGAACCCTTGACAAGATGGGGATGAAGATATCTCTCCCGATTATGAAATGCCGCAGGCGCCAGGTCTTGTGGAGGTATGGAGATAAGGTCTTGGACCTCATTCACCAGGATGCCCATCTGAGCGTCTTTTTCTCCAAGCACAATAACGGCATCCGTCAATTGGTATCGCTGAGGGGAAAGACTGAAGCAGATATCCAGATCGAGGACCGGAATCACAGTTCCCCTCAGATTGATGGCCCCTTTGATGCAGGGAGGGGCTTCGGCTATCCAGGTTATTTCAGGAAGCGCTATGATTTCCTTCACCAGCAGGGCATTGATTGCCAGAAACGCTGCATGCTTGCGGAAAATCAGATACGAATTTGCGGTCATATCCTTTGTTGATATATCCATTGATATATCCATTGACCTGTTCCTTTTTATGTTTTGGTATGGGGCGGCACGGTGGCCGGTTTTTAATGAACGGCGCGCCTGCCATCATATTTCATTTGGAAATGCTGCTCAGCAACTCACCGGCGGTGATTTTCTTGTAGGGCTCAATAATGGTTTCCGGCGGCAGCCCCTTGAGAAGTTCCACTGCGGCAGTCCGCAGTTTTACCCCCCGGACGGTATCTCCCTCCATGTCATAAAGCGTTCCGAGCTCGATGTAGGCGGCGATGAATTCGGGGTTCAGATAAGTCGCTTTTTTCAAAAGAATCTTTGCCTGATCTTTATCGCCGATTATTTCGGAAATATGCGCCATCAGAAAATAGGGCCTTTCCGCCACCACATCAATTTCTATGGCCCGTTTACAGTGCAGGGCGGCGTTTGAATAGTCCCCTGAATTCGCATACGCCTGTGCGGCAAGATAATGCGCCGCAAAATCGTCAGGGGAATCAGTGAGCAGGCATTCCGCCGATGATGCTGCTTCAGCATAACGGCCGTTTAAAAATAATTCCTCGATTCCCAACCCGTTTGTATGACTTTTTGAATCCTTTTTTAAAAGTTGAGAGCTGGGAATGTCAGGTTTTTTTGGCTGCTTTTTTTGGGGCGCAGGGGACTTTACCGCCCGGCTCAAACCAATTTTTGCTGGTGCAATATCTGAAATCTGGAATTTAATTTCTGAAATTTTCTGATAAATCAGTGATTCCGGAAACGGAAGGGTTCTTAATTTCCCCAAATCCTGGGCGTGAAGTTCCCCGTGCCCGGTGAGCAGATAGCCGCCTTCATTGAGCGTGTCCGTAAATTTCTTCAAGACGTCTGAAATGTCTTCCGGATTAAAATAAATAAACACATTCCGGCAGATGATCAGGTCGATCTCTCGGATCCCGGAATGCGGATCCGGGAAATGATCCTGTTTTAAATTGTGGATCTGAAACGTCACCCGGTTTTGAATGGTTTCATCAATCAACCATTCATCATGATGTTTTTTAAAATACCGGTTTTTCACGTCAGGATGGGTGGTCCGGAAAGACCAGTGCCGATATTTTCCCTGCTTTGCCTTGCGGATGGCCTCCTGATTGATATCAGTCCCGAGAATCAGGATATCCCAGTTTTCTATGTAGGGCAGAATTTGAGACAGAAGAATCGCCATGGAATACGGTTCTTCACCGGACGAACACCCGGCGCTCCATATGCGCAAGGAACGGCGGTCTTTGTTTTTTTTGATCAGATCCGGCAGGATGCGGTTCCGGAGAAGGCTGGACTGTTCCTGATCCCTGAAAAAATAGGATTCCCCGGTTGTGATGACTTTAATCAATTCCTGCCATTCGGCTGGCCTGCCTGTGCCAACACCTGCAAGCAGATGATAATATCGCTCGGCTTCATCAATTTTCAGGGATTTCATCCGGCCCAGAATGCTTTTGCGCAAAGCATCCAGATTTTCCTTCCGCATCCGCAAACCCGTATGCCTGCTGATGAGGTCTTGAAACCGATGGAGCAGTTCATCATTTATGGTTTTTTCATTTGTTTTGTTCATTGATTCCATAGCGTGTATGGCAGGCGGCTCTATCTGCCGTGTTAATGAGCGGCACGGTGACCGTTCCTAATTTTTCGTAGATCAGTCCACCGCGTCTGCAGAAATCTTCCAGCCCAGCGCCTCTCGCACCGCATGGGCCATCTGCCGCTTTAACACCGGCTTGGTGAGTAAGGCGCTTATCCCGATATCTTTTATGGCGGTATCCGTCACCGGACTGCTCAGTCCGGTACAAAGAATAACTGGAATATCCGGCCGGATATGTTTGAGATGTGTGGCCAGCACGTCGCCAGTCATTTGCGGCATGGTCAAATCGGAGATTACCAGGTCGAAACGTTCCGGGTCCGAACTGAAAATCGCCAGGGCCTCCACGCTGCTGTTTGTGGATGTTATCCTGTAGCCTAAATTTTCTAGTATGCGTTTCTCCATTTTCACAATAGAGGGTTCATCGTCAATAAGCAGTATGTGTTCCGTCCCGCCTTTCAGAGGCTCATTGTGTTCCACATCTGTTGCCGTTACCTGCTTTGTTAAAACCGGGAAAAAAACATCAAAGGTCGTCCCTTTTCCGGGCGCGCTCCTGACAGTGATATCACCACCGTGGCTTTTGACGATTCCGTGGACCACGGAAAGCCCCATTCCGGTCCCTTCTCCTTTTGGTTTGGTGGTAAAAAAGGGGTCAAATATCCGGTTTATGATACTTTCGGAAATCCCGTGCCCGGTATCGGACAGGGTCAGCCGAACATACGGCCCCGGGGCCAGGGTGGAGAATTTCCCGAACGTCTCTGCGTCAATCGACATATCCGCCAGGGTCACCTCCATTCTGCCGCCGTAATTCCTCATGGCATGCCCGGCGTTGGTGCAGAGGTTCATGATGACCTGGTGGATCTGGGTCGGATCGGCGAACACAAAGGCGCCGCTGTCCAGTTGCTGCCGGATTTCAATAGTGGAGGGGAATGATGCCTTGAGCATCTTTAATACTTCTTTTGCAATCAGTTTTATCTGGATGGGCTGTTTGGCGGTTTCAGACTGGCGGCTGAAATCAAGTATCTGCCCCACCAGTTCTTTAGCCCGATTTCCGGCGATAAGGACTTCATTTAAATTTTCAGCGGTCATGGAGCCTTTTTCCATATCATCAAGGGCCAGTTCCGTGTAGCCGATCACGGAGGAAAGGATATTGTTAAAATCATGGGCAATGCCGCCGGCAAGGGTGCCGATGGCCTCCATTTTTTGGCTCTGCTGAAGCAGTTCCATCAACTGAGATTTCTCTTTTTCCGCCTTTGCATGCTCGGAAATATCTTCAACCATTTCAATAACCGACACGACATTTCCCGCCACATCTTTTACCGGGGACGACAGCAACCGGAAATGCTTCATTCCTGTGTTGGTCTGCATTTCGGTCACGGATTCATGGACCAGCCCGTCCTTCAGCGTCCTGGCAACAGGGCAGCATTCACAAGGGGCGTCTTTGGGCGGGTTGTTAAATACACTATAACATACTGGTTTTTCTGATAAATCAGCATCATTAAACCATTGTTTCATCTGCCGGTTCATCGCCAGTATTTTCATATCCGGGTCGAGAAGAGACACACCGATAACGATATTCTCGACCAGACTTTGATATTTTTCTTGGGACTGCCGCAGGGCATTTTCAGATTCGATGCGCTTGAAAGCAATGGCAAGACTAATCCCCAGGTCTTCAAAATACTCGATCAAATCTTTCGAAAACATATTGGTCCGTTTATCATTGAACTGAAGGAGTCCGACAATTTCGTCCCCAGCCTTGAGCGGAATCAGGGCAACCGATTCGTATCCTTCACCGTTACACCGGTTCCGGGTCTGCGTCCGGCGCTCCGCATCCGAGGTCTCAGCAAGGAGTTGGGTCGTGTTATTGCTCCAGAAACTGCCGTATTCCGTAAAAAAATCACGGGAAGAATCGATTCTGCCTGAGATAATGTTTCCGCACATGCACTCAAGGTAAGGTTTCCCGTTCACGTCGCGCACGATATTCCCTTGGGGGTCATGCTCACACAGGGATCTTTCCGCCTCGACAAACTCAACCGGGAACCCCAGGGTTTCATAATAAGGAAAGTCTTCCCCGTCTCTGAACCGGATGCCGACTGCTTCGAAATCGGTAAAGGATTGGACCAGGATCAGTATTTCATTAATTAAAGGTACCCATTCAGGGGGCGCTGATTTTCGTTTAACCTCCTGATGTTACTATGTTTTTAATTAAGCATATAAGCAATTGAAATAATTGAAAATAAAA
>QZKW01000080.1 GCA_003599885.1 Desulfobacteraceae bacterium
GGCTGCCAACACCATCAACGAATGGGCCTATGTTGAAGATGAGAAGAGCCTTGACAACAACATGACGGTCAATGGCGCGAATTACCTGATTGTCAATAATTATGGGACAGTGGCCGATCCAACGGCTACGTTCTATCTATACACGGACAAGGATCAGGCATCCGCGGAGACGATAGCCCTTGGATTGAATGCTAAATTCAGTAATACGAAAACCGCCATCTGGGATTTCGGGAATCTGAAATATATTGCTGCTTCCGGTCTCAGCATCCAGGCGGCCATTAATGCGGCCAGCCCCGGAGACACGATTGATGTCGCCGCAGGGACGTTTAACGAAAATATCCTTGTGGACAAACGTCTGTCAATTATTGGACAGGGAAGCGACGTGACAACAATCGCCCAGACCCAGGCAGGCGCGGGAGATTCCAAGATCGGCGTGGTGCAACTGGCGGCTTCCGGTCTTTCTGATCTGGAACCGGTTCTGCTTCAGGATTTGTCTATTAAACCGACATCTCTGGCAGGCATTTCTGTCGGACGTTTTACAGAAGCCACAGGTCAGTCCGTTGAATATGTCAAGCTGGATCATGTGAAGGTTATCGGTACAAACACCAGTCCCAGCACGGAGCAGGAAAGAGGGCTTCATGTTGACCGGACTTCCTCTCTGTCGTATCTGGTTGTTGAAAACTGTGCCTTTGATAACCTGACATACGGTTGGTATTTTATGAAGGACGTGAGCGCGGATACCAGCAATGTCCAGTATGTGACGGTTACGGGCACGACATTTAACCATAACAATCATAAAGGCATTTATGCCGAAAAACTTTCTGACGCCACTTTTACAGGATGCACCGTGGATCAGAACGGGTTTGATTCAGCCGCGTTGCCTTCCTATTTTGCCCCTTGGAGCGCGGGTGTGGACATCAATCTGAAAGCCGGAACCTATAGTAATTTTGAATTTAATACATGCACCATTACAGCAAATGCGATTGATGAGTCAAAGGAAGGCGTTGGGCTTACGGTAAAAGGGCGCGGGACCGGAAATGATCCTGGCTCTGCTCCAAACCTGTATGGTCTATATCCTGCGACCGTCAGCAATGTTGAAATTTTTAACTGCACGGTTGAGGGTAACGAACGCGGTATCCGCTTCGGTGAGCCGGGCAAAAACAATACCACACCCACCAATATTTCCGTAACCAACTGCTATATTCAGAACAACGTACAGCATTATGCAGGTGCGGATGGAACGGAATACGGTGGCGTGGTCAATACTTTGGACGGGGTGATTGTCGGCGCGGAAGAAAACTGGTGGGGCAATGCGTCCGGTCCGTATCATGCGACGTTGAATGCAGTTGGCGCCGGAGATGATGTGTCGGATAACGTGGACTTTACTCCGTGGTGGAATGAAGACAGTCTCTGGGTCCGGTCGGAAGAGCTTGACGTAAACGGAGATCCATCTCCCGGCGGCACCTCCTTTGCGGATGTGGGCAATACAGCAAAAGGCGTGACCACAAACGGCGGCGTTGTTCATGGCACTGAGGCATCGGCTTCGGATACAGTTATCGCCTTTGACGGCGTCGGCGACTACCTCAGCTTGGCCCACAGCACGGACTGGAATTTTGCATCGACTGACTTTACCATTGATATGTGGGTGAATTTTGAGATCCAGCCGACTGCGACCCAGGGCATACTGGGCGCATATAATGGGGGCCTTAACGGATACTATCTCTATTGTAATGCCGCAGATGGATTTGGCCTTCATGTAAAAAACAACGGGGTATGGTCAGCAGTTATTTCCCACGTCCCTGCTGTAGCCGGCGATTGGCATCACCTGGCGATTGTTGGTGATGACGGCACGGTGACCCTGTATGTGGATGGCATCGCCGCAACTACGACGGTCACCACACCGGTGAATTCCGGCGGTACGGGCTTGGTGATCGGTCGTCTGACCACAAATCTTAACAACTACTACTTTAAAGGCCACATGGATGAAGTCCGGGTGGATAATACGGCCCGGTGGACTGCGAATTTCGATACTGAATTGCCCATTCACCCATAAAATTTAACCCACACCTGAAACCTTCGGGCGCGCAAGTTTCGCGCCCGAAGCTGCTTTAAAAAGGACAGGGCTTCGCTGGAAGCCCTGTCCTTTTTTTGTTGACACGAATATATTATATGAGTAAAAAAGTTACTCATAAAGGAAAAGTCATGACAGCTTTATTTGACGGCATTATTACTTCCAAAACCCGCATCAAACTGCTGGTCCGGTTTTTTTTCAATCCGGAAGCCCGTTCCTATTTGCGGGAACTGGCAAAAGAGTTTGATGTTTCCTCCAATGCGGTGCGGGAAGAGTTAAATCAACTGACCCGGACCCAGCTCCTGCAATCTGAAAAAAACGGCCGTCAAATCTATTACACGGCCAACACGGCCCATCCCCTGTTTTCGGACCTCAAATCCATGGTGACCAAGGTCATGGGGATTGATCAGGTGATCGACGGCATCTTGATCCGGTTGGGCGATTTAAAAAGCGCTTATCTGATTGATGATTATTCGGAAGGAAAAGATACCGGTATTATCGACCTCCTGCTGGTGGGCGATGTCAATCGTCATCACTTGAATGATTTGTCCGGTAAAGTTGAAAAATACATCAACCGGAAAATACGCACCCTTGTTATGAGCCAGGCGGAATTTTTAGATTGCAGTCCAAAATTAAAATTGCGTCCGCATTTGCTGATCTGGAAGCAGGATTGATATCATTAGAATTCGTGAAAAAATGAACCCCTGCTTGCGCCAGCGAATTGAAAAGAATGCGGTTTATGTTTGATAAAGATTCGGAATTTGATTGGAAGGGTGCCATGGGGTTCAGGGATATTATTGCGCATCATTATTTTGATATTGATGCGGAGCAGGTTTACTGGATTTGTGAACATAATCTTATGCCATTATCGGATGTTATAAAACGCATAATTAAAGATCTGTGAAAATTTAGGGGAGGGCTTTACGCCCTCCTTTTTTGGGGTTCATCCCCGCCCGCCCTTCCAGCGGGATTGTTCCTGAATATGTTTATCCGGTAGACTGCATTTCCAGAGCTGTCATTCCTGCGCAGGCCGGAATCCAGTAATGATATGGGTCATTTGATGCTGGATCGGAGTCCGGCATGGCGCAGATGGAGATCCGGCATGGCGCAGATAGAGACGCGGCCAGGCGCGGATGGAAATTCAAGGTGTCAGGTATGGCTATAAGCACATCATCGTAGTCCGGGTTTCCTACCCGGTATGGGATCAAAATGTATAGACAACGCTCAAGACCGTTATCGGCGATCCTTGCGAGAAAAAAAAGATTAAAACGCCCATGGCACAATCCATAAAACCCGATTTTATAAAAATTTTCAGGCAGATATACGCCTGTCTGCCCCCCGGCCGCAGGCGCCAGCTATGGATGCTTCTTGCCGGCATGGGTTTTTTGGGCATTCTGGAAACTTTCACCGCCGGGGTTGTTGCTGCTTTCATCTCAGCCGTCTCTAACCCGGCTGCGGTTTTACATTTTGCCAGCAAGCTTTTTTTTCGTGAGGTACTTGGCGCAGGATTTTTAAATGATACTCAAGGGCTGATTCTATTCATCAGTGCCGGAATGGTCGGCATTATGGCGGTTCAGGTGGCGGTCAGGGCGCTGGTGGGCTTTTATGTTTCCCTGTATGCCGGGCATGTGTCCGCGTTTCTCGGAGAACGCCTTCTGAACGGCTTCCTTCATGGACCTTATGAGTGGCTGCTGTCGAAAAATCCGGCGGATTTAATCCAGAGCATCCAGTTGCGGGTTCAGGTCGGGCACTTTATCCGGGCGGCATTAAAAGTATTAAGCGATATCCTGGTTGTTTCTATCATGCTGGCGGCTGTTTTTTCCATCGCGCCTCTTCTTTCATTGCCGGTCATTATCATTACGGGTTTGTTGAGTTATTTCATCTTCACCCGGACCCGCAATTACCTGGACCGGATTTCCCGCCAGGTGAAGGATTATCTCCTTTTGATCAATCGTCAGGTGTATAAAGCCATCAACGGGATAAAGGATATCCGGGTAGGGGGGCGGGAAAACCTTTTTGTGAATCATTATCGCGGCCCTGCCTATCGGGAAGCCCGGTTAACGGGTTTTCAGGATGTGTTGTCCCAGATGCCCCGCTGGCTGCTGGAATTTGTCAGTATATTGCTGATTGCGGTTGTGGTCAGTTTTATGTTTTTGATCATGAGCGCCACCTCCATCAAAACCACGGGCATGATTGCCCTGCTGGCGGCGGTGGGATGGCGGGTGCTGCCTGCGGTCACCCGCATTATTCAGGGTTTCAGCACCTTACGGGTTTATCTGCCCTATGTCCAGTTGATTCTCAATTATCTTGTTGAAATTGAACCGCATATGACGCAGGAAGTGGACGATGAAAAGGGCGGGCATGAGAAATTTAATTTTCAGAATCAGATTGTATTTGATCGTGTTTCCTTTGGGTATGCGGGACATGAAAAACAGGTCTTGAATGACCTGAGTTTTACCATTTCAAAAGGAAAGACCGTCGGCATCATCGGTGTTTCCGGGGCCGGAAAAAGCACGCTGGTGGATTTGATGATCGGCCTGCTCGCGCCCTTATCCGGTGAAATTATGGTGGATGACCATCCTTTCAAGGGCAACCTGGCAAAAGCATGGATGCGGAATATCGGTTATGTGCCGCAATCTCCTTATATATGTGACGGCACAGTTGCGGAAAACATTGCTTACGGGTTTGTCGGCGCGGAAATCGACCGGCACAGGGTGGAACAATGCTGCGTCATGGCGGCAATGGATGATTTTGTCTGGGGCCTGGCTGACGGCATTGACACCTGGATCGGGGAACGCGGCGTAAAGCTTTCCGGCGGGCAGCAGCAGCGGGTGGCCATCGCCCGTGCCCTGTATCATCAGCCCGAGATCATGATTTTTGACGAGGCCACCAGTTCCCTGGACACCCGGAGCGAAAAGGCCATTCAGGAAACTATTTACAGCTTAAAAGGCAAACAGACCATGATCATCATCGCCCATCGCTTAAGCACTGTGGAAGATTGTGATCAGGTGGTGTGGCTGGAGAACGGGGGGATCAAAAAAATCGGCAACCCCCAGGAGATCCTGCCGGAATATCGGCAAGATATGAAACAGGAAAAGATTGCCGTGGCTGGCTAAAAGTTTTTCTCGCAAAGACGCAAAAAATCGCAAAGGGTTTGTATGTGAGAAAAACTTGGCGATCTTAGCGAGAGAAAAATAAGAAGCGGGAACAAAGGAAATATTTCTCGCGGAGAGCGCAAAGAATCGCAAAGAATTATCTAAGCGTTTTTCTTGGCGAACCTTAGCGAACCTTAGCGATCTTAGCGAGAGAGAAATAAAGAAATATTTCTCGCGGAAGACGCAAAGAATCGCAAAGAGCTTTTTAAAGAAAAATTTTTTGACAAAAAAATATTAAAACCATGAATGAGAATGAAATCGGTAAAATTGTTGTGGATTCTGCAATCGCAATCCATCGGGAACTTGGACCAGGGTTGCTGGAAAAAGTTTACGAAATTGTTCTTGCCAATGAACTGGTGACTCGGGGATTGAAAGTGCAAAGACAGGTTCCGGTTCCCATTCAGTGCCGGGGTGTAAATTTTGACGAAGGATTTTATGCTGACATTGTGCTTGAAAACAAGGTAATACTTGAGCTGAAATCGGTTGAAAAAATAAATAATGCCCATAAAAAACAATTGCTCACTTATCTAAAACTTTCAGGAATGAAGCTCGGGTTTCTTCTCAACTTTGGCGAAGCTTTTATGAAAAATGGCATTACAAGAATCGTGAATGGACTTCCTGAAAAAGACTCAGAGTTATGAAAAAGATTGCTTGCAAAGGCTTGAAGAATCGCAAAGGGTTTTTTTTAAAGAAGCGTTTTTTTTTGGCGAACTTATCGACCCTGATGTGAGAAAAAGATAAAAATTTCGGGATAATAAAACCATGAACCGCTCAGTCGACATAGGCAAGTTAATTAAAGCCGGCGAGGGTGAAAGCCTCGAATTCAAGAGCCGTTTCAAAACCGAAGTGATTGAAACCCTGGTGGCCTTCGCTAATTCCAGCGGGAGGAGGGTTCTTGTCGGTATCAACGATAAACATGAATTGTCGGGTGTGACGATTAATCCCGAATCGGTTCAGAACTGGATTAACGAGATCAAAACCAAAACGTCTCCGGCCTTGATACCCGATGCAACTGTGGCCGAAATCAGAGACAAAAAGGTTGTTGTTTTTTCCATCCCTGAGTATCCTATCAAACCTGTGGCAACACGGGGAAAATATTTTAAACGGATCGCCAATTCAAATCATTTAATGAGTTTGAATGAAATTGCAAACGAGCACCTCAAAACAATTAACAGTAGCTGGGATTTTTATCCTGATCCCAATCACAGCATTGAGCATATATCTTTAGAAAAAGTCCATCGCTTCATCAGCCTGATAGAGCAGCATGCGCAGACCAAAATAGCTCTCGCGCCAATGGATTTTCTGGCCAAGCTGGAAATTGTCCGAAAGAATCATCTCACTTTTGGCGGGTATTTGCTTTTTGTGAGAGAATATTGCGTAATCAGCGATGTTCAGGTAGGGCGTTTTAAAAGTCCAAGCGCTATTATTGACAGCATTTCAGTCAATACCGATTTATTTTCCGAAGTTGATGAAATCCTGTTTTTTATCAGAAAGCATCTGATGGTTGAATACATTATTACCGGCGAACCGCAACGAACCGAACGGTTTGATTATCCGATTGATGCCATACGTGAAATCGTGATCAATATGATCGTACATCGAGATTATCGCGACAGCAGTCACAGTATAATTAAGATTTTCGACGATAAAATTGAATTCTTTAACCCCGGCAAACTTTACGGCAGTCTCACCATCGCAGATTTACTTTCTGATAATTATACTTCTCAAACCCGCAACAAACTCATCGCCAAAGCCTTCAAAGAAATTGGACTTATCGAGCGGTATGGCTCCGGCATTCGTCGTATCATAAATATTTGCAGTGACCACGGTTTAAAACAACCTCTGTTTGAAGAAGCGTTTCACGGCTTCAGAGTCACCCTGTTCAAAGCAAAGCTTGAGGTCACCGATAAGGTCACCGACAAGGTCACCGATGATTTAACGGGAAATCAAAATTCTATAGTCAGCTTAATACAGAAAAACAATCAAATAACGACCAAAGAATTGTCGGATCAAGTGAAAATTTCGCAAAGGAAAATTAAAGAGAACCTTAGCAAATTAAAAGATAAAGGGATCATCAAACGAATTGGCCCCGCCAGGGGTGGATACTGGCAAGTCATTCAACAATAATCTGGATTCATGTTTTCGAAAGCGGTCTTTTCGCCCTTACGAGACAAAAGAAGAATGCAAGGACAAGGAAAATATTTTCTCACAGAGGCCGCCAAGAAGCGCCAAGGGTTTAAAAAAGCTTTTCTTGGCGACATTTAGCGATCTTAGCGAGAAAACCGGAATATCGGCAACAGAGGAAACAGGAGAAATTTGCGGCGATTTTATAAAATTCAAACGATTTATTTTAGAAAGTAATTTTATGGATATATCTGTCATTATTCCAGTTTATAAAAGCGAAGCTGACCTGCCGTCGCTTATTGAAAGGCTGCTACCCGTCCTGAAAGGCCTCTCGAAAAAATTCGAAATTATAATTGTCAATGACGGCAGTCCGGACAGCAGTGAACGGGTAATTTCTGATTTGTCGGCCCGGTTCCTGGAAATTCACGGCATTTCCCTCATGCGCAATTATGGCCAGCACAACGCCCTGTTGTGCGGCATCCGGGAAGCCAAATATGAGATTATCGTCACCATGGATGACGATCTTCAGCACCCGCCTGAGGAAATTCCCAAACTTTTGGACAAATTACATGAAGGTTATGATGTGGTTTATGGCACACCCCAAAAAGAAGCGCATGGACTTTGGCGGGATTTGGCTTCAAAATTCACCAAGTGGGCTTTGCAGGCGGCCATGGGAGCCCATATCGCAAAGAATGTTAGCGCGTTCAGGGCGTTTCGGACCGAACTTCGAAACGCCTTCGTTGATTACCAAAGCCCGTTTGTCTCAATCGATGTCCTGCTGACCTGGGGCACAACCCGCTTTGCTGCTGTGGTTGTGCGGCATGAAGAAAGAAAAACCGGTGTATCCAATTACACCTTCGGAAAATTGATGACCCACGCATTCAACATGCTGACCGGATTCAGCACCCTGCCCCTTCAGATTGCCAGTTATATTGGATTTTTGTTCATGGGGTTCGGTGCATTGATTCTGATTTATGTGCTGACCATGTTTATAATTTATGGTCAGGTAACGCCTGGTTTTACTTTTCTGGCGGCTTCCATTGCCATCTTTTCCGGGGTCCAGCTTTTTGTTTTAGGGATTATCGGGGAATATCTGGGCCGGATTCATTTCCGGATATTCAATAAACCGCCGTATGTCATCAAGAAGGGAAAGAAAGCATGAATAAATTAAATTTAAATGAAATTAAGTCCTATTGGTTCTCGCAGGCAATATCGCACAAAACGTCTCAAAATGCATCTTGGTCTGATTTGGCTGTCATCGATATGGAAATTGAACAAATAGATAAATGGATTGTTGAAGGTGACATGGTGTTGGATATTGGGTGCGCCAATGGGTATTCTACTATTTCTTACGGTAATAGAAAAAAAATAAACATTTTGGGATTGGATTATATTCCTGAAATGATTGAATATGCGAAAATTAATTTAAATGAAATGAATTCAGGGCCATCAAAAATATCTTTTGATGTCGGCGATATTTTAAATTTAAATGATTTTATCAATCATTTTGATAAAATCATTTCGACACGAGTTTTGATTAATCTCAGGAGCTGGAATAATCAGAAAACAGCTCTTCAAAGTTGTGCCAATGCTTTAAAGACTAAAGGTCTGCTTTTGCTGTCTGAAGCTACAATACAGGGCTGGAATAATTTAAACTGTTTTAGGAAAGAATGGGGCTTGTCAATTATTCCAGAACCTCCTTTTAACACTTATCTTGATGAGAGAAAAGTGATAGACTTTTTGGCTGATGAAATGGAATTTTTAGGGCTGAATAATTTTTCAAGCACCTACTACCTGGGAACTAGGGTGCTTAAGCCTTTGTTGATCAAAATTCTTGGATGCGACATTGATGTTGGGAATCCTGATATGCATTGGAACAAATGGTTTTCGCAATTGCCTGCATGGGGGGATTACGGTACGCAGAAGCTATTTGTATTCCAAAAAAAATAGGCAGAATTATGCTTTAAAATGAAACAGCTAATTTTATGGTTTGAGTGGTTCTTCTATTAACAGACTATATTTTTTGCTTTACTGTTTAAAGAGAAATTAACAAAAGAAAAAAATTTATTATGACCTTCAAAATCCCCTTTAACAAACCCTTTATCGTGGGAAAAGAGCTTTTTAACATCGCTCAGGCGGTACTCACCAACGCACACTTGGCTGGCGACGGCCATTATACCCGTCTGTGCCAGAAATGGCTGGAAAACCATCTGGCCTGCCGGAAAGCTTTGTTGACCCATTCCTGCACCGCTGCCTTGGAAATGGCGGCCATTTTGTGTGATATCTCGCACGGTGATGAAATCCTCATGCCATCTTATACTTTTGTTTCAACGGCCAATGCTTTTGTGCTGCGGGGCGGGGTACCGGTTTTTATCGACATCCGGCCGGACACCCTGAACATGGATGAAACAAAAATAGATACCGCCATTACTTCGCGGACAAAAGCCATTGTGCCGGTGCATTATGCGGGCAATCCTTGCGCCATGGATGAAATCATGGAGATTGCGAAACAGCACGGGCTGTTTGTCATTGAAGACGCGGCCCAGGCCCTGCTCTCCACCTACAAAGGCCGTTATCTCGGGACCATCGGAGATTTTGGTGCCATCAGTTTTCATGAGACCAAAAACATCATCAGCGGCGAGGGCGGGGCATTGCTTATCAACGGGGAGCGGTTCATGGAACGGGCCGAAATCATCTGGGAAAAAGGGACCAACCGCAAGCAATTTTTCCGGGGGGAAGTGGATAAATACACCTGGGTGGATATCGGTTCTTCATTTTTGCCCGGTGAAATGACCGCCGCATTTCTCCTTGTCCAGCTTGAACTGGCGCAACAGATTAATGGCCGCCGAAAAGAGATTTTTCAGCGTTATGAGACAGCTCTCCAGCCCCTTGCGAATGCAGGGAAAATCCAACTTCCGGCTTTTAATCCCAAAATTGGGATCCACAACGGCCACCTGTTTTATCTGCTCACCCATACGCCGGAGGATCGCTCAAGACTGATTAAGCACCTCAAGGATAGTGGCATTTACGCCATTTTTCATTATATACCCCTACATTCCTCGCCTGCCGGGAAAAAATTTGGCAGAATTGATGGGCCGCTGCCCCATACCGAAAGCATTAGTGAGCGGTTGGTGCGACTGCCGTTATTCTATGAAATGACGGATGCGGAGGTAGAAAGTGTGGTTAATGCGATTGAACTGTTTTTTAAAAAAAGATAGAAGATGGGCGAAATTTTGAATGCCAAAATAAAACACTTTGAAAATTATATACTTATCATTTGTCTCGTCATTATTGGATTATACATATCGCCATATTTAATCTTAGGGGAAAGCGTTCACATTCGAATCCATGATAACCTGGATGCAAATTTTGTCTGGTATAAAGTCCTGCTGGAAAATGATGTGGTTTTTGCTCCAGGTAATATATTAATTAATCAGTTTATGGGCGGGATCCCGCGAAATTGTTTCCCGTCAGAATTTAATTTCACTTTGCTTTGGTTCTGGCTTTTCGGGCCATTTGCCGCATATGTGTTTGAGCGGGTGCTGATTGCCCTGGTCGGCTTCTGTGGCATGTATTTGCTTTTAAAAAAACATATTATTCCTGAAAAGAATTGCAGCATTATTCAGGCCGGCGTCGCGCTCATATTCGGTCTTCTGCCGTTTTGGCCATTTGGGGGATTGTCTGTTTCAGGTTTGCCGTTTTTGGCACACGCCATCCTGAATTTACGCGCAGGCGAGAAAAAAATTTATAATTGGATAGTTATCGCGATTTATCCATTTTATTCGCACCTTACGCTTGCGGGAGTTTTTGTTATCGCCTTGATCTTACTCCTTTTATCTTACGATGGTGTAATAAAAAAGAGAATCAACTGGAATATTATTTGGAGCGTGGCGTTAACGAGTTTTCTATATGTCATTAGCCACTATCGCCTTTTTCAATCCTTTTTGATTGATGGAAGTTACATAAGCCACCGGAAAGAGTTTTGCATTGGGGCGATTGCACAGACATCTCTGCCCTCATCCTTTAAAGAGTCAATCAGGTTATTGATTAAAGGGCATACCCATGCGCAAAGCCTCCAAGGGTTGGTGACCATCCCGGTAATTTTATTGGGCTGTCTGCTATTATGGGAGCATCGCGGGTTTAAAAAAAAATACGCTGGACTGCTGATTTTTTTGTTGGCCACTTCATTATTTTATGGGCTTTGTCAGTGGGCAGGATTTTCTAAAATACAGGGGCTAATTTTCTTTATTATCCCAATGCAGATAGACAGGTTCTACTGGCTGCATCCATTTTTCTGGTATGTGCTTTTCGCATTGAGCCTTTTTGTCATGCAGCAAAAACTGCGGATCGGCAAGTATCTTGTTATATTGGCGATTTTTTTTCAGTTATTGTATGTTTGTGCCCATCATGAGCATTTTACCTATCGAAATGATCCATCATTTAGAGAATTTTTTGCGGAAGAACAGTTTGAATCCATTAAAAAATATATTAATCGTCCATTAGATACCTATCGGGTAATAAGCTTAGGCCTCCATCCTTCCATATGCCAGTACAATGGATTTTATACACTGGACGGGTATTTAGCCGATTACCCCCTTGCATATAAGCATGCATTTAAAGAAGTCATAGCAGGGGAGCTTATCAAAAACGAAAATCTTTCATCATATTTTGATAATTGGGGCTCACGGGCATATATTTTTCTGGCCCAGGATATTGGATATCAAAATATAAAGAATAACAACAATGTCATAAACGATTTAGATTTAAATGTTGATAAATTAAAAGATAAGGGATGCGAATATATTTTTTCTGCCGTTCGTATCGATACAAAAAAAAATCCCGAATATCATCTGGAAAATACATTCCGGTGCAATAAATCTGCATGGGATATTTATCTGTATAAAATTTTATGAAATGAAATTTTGATAGGTTAAATCGTTATCAATAAAAAAACGAACTGGGGAACCAATGTATGCTTAACAACAAAAACATTCTGATCACCGGCGGCACCGGATCTTTCGGCAAAAAATGCACGGAGATGCTGCTTAACCGCTACAAACCCAACAAGATCATCATTTACAGCCGGGACGAACTCAAGCAGTACGAAATGGCCCAGGTGTTTTCAACTGATAAATATCCCTGCATGAGATATTTTATTGGGGACGTCCGGGACAAGGAACGATTGAACCGGGCATTTCGTGGGGTCGATTGCGTGATCCACGCCGCAGCCCTCAAGCAGGTGCCGGCCGCCGAATACAATCCCCTGGAAGCGGTAAAAACCAATATCAACGGGGCCTGTAATGTGATTGACGCGGCCATTGACCAGAACGTCAAACGGGTCATCGCCCTGAGTACGGACAAGGCCGCCAATCCCATCAACCTTTACGGGGCCACCAAGCTTTGTTCGGATAAGCTATTTATCGCCGGCAATGCCTATGTGGGCCGGGATCATTCCCGGTTTTCCGTGGTCCGTTACGGCAATGTCGTGGGGAGCCGGGGCAGTGTCATTCCATTTTTTATGAAGAAAAAAACCGAAGGGGTTCTGCCCATTACTGACCCCCGCATGACCCGGTTCTGGATTACCCTTGAACAAGGCGTTGAATTTGTTTTAAAATGCCTTGACGTGATGGTGGGCGGGGAGTTGTTTGTGCCCAAGATTCCCAGCATGAACATCATGGACTTGGCCAAAGCCATTGCCCCGGAATGCCGCACTGAGATCGTGGGCATCCGGCCGGGTGAAAAGCTCCATGAAATTATGATACCCATGGATGAGGCCCGAAATGCCGTGGAGTTTGATGATTATTATGTGATCAAGCCGCAATTTAATTTTTTCCAGCGCCGGTTCAATTGCGCAGACAAGGCCGGGCCTTTAGCGGACGGGTTTGAATACCATTCCGGCACCAACCCCTGGCGATTGACCACCGAAGAACTATTGAAAATGATAGACGAATTGAATATTGTTTAAAAAAGATGATCCCGCAGAGGCGCAGAGAGCGCTGAGTTTTTTTAAAAAAAGCTTTCTTTGCGACCCTTGGCGTACTTTGCGGGAGGCTTTTTTTGAAACAGGAGGTGAAAAATGGAAATCGAATATATCGGCAAACTCTTACCGGACGGTCATATATCCCTGCCGCCTGATGTTCGCGAAAAATTTCAAATCGGTGAAATGGTAAAAGTCCGTTTAACCAAGCAGATAAAAAACAGGCCGACGTCTTTATCTCCGCAAGCACAGGAATTAATACGCATGTTTGAGGAGGCCCCTGATAGAGGCGGTTATTTGGGGCAGGAAATAACAAGAGAATTTATCCATGACAGATAAATTATTTCTGGATTCCAATCTTTTCATCTACGCTGCAGATAAAAAATCCCTTTATCATGATGCATCGGTATCCTTTATTAAAGATCATATCCGAAACGGCTTTTTTACAGCAGATATATGTCTGGTTGAATTTTATCAGGTCATTACGGATGGCAGAAAAACCAGAAATCCTCTTTCTCCGGAACAGGCGGTTGTTTTTATTCAAAAATTGTGTGACGCGCCGGAAATAGAAGTGCTTGAAACTTCCTTGACTGATGTTTTTAATGAAAAAGTTTCCCAAAATCATATTATAACGTATCAAATTACCAAATTTGATATTTATGATCTGCTGATTGCCTTATGCCTCAAAGAGCATCAAGTCGAAAATATTGTCACTTTTAATTTAAAAGATTTTGTAAAATATCCTTGGCTTACTGCGATTGATCCAAGGCTTCGCCCGGTGGAACGCAAGCGCAATGCAGCTTCGATATCTTTTCAAAATATCCCCTACGGCCGTCAATCCATTGATGAAAAGGACGTGGCGGCGGTTTGCTCGGCCCTTCGGTCGGATTACCTGACCACCGGTCCAAAAATTCCGGAATTTGAGAAGGCTGTCGCTGATTATAAGGGCGCGGCCCATGCCGTGGCCGTTTCTTCCGGCACCGCGGCCTTGCACTGCGCCATGTATGCCATTGGCATCGGTCCCGGAGATGAGGTCATTGTCCCGCCCATGACTTTTGCGGCAACGGCTAACTGCGTGGTGTATCAGGGTGGCACCCCCATTTTTGCGGACGTTGATCCGGATGCCCTGCTGATCGATCCGGAAAGTGTAAAACAAAAGATCACTTCCCGCACCAAAGCATTGATCGCCGTGGATTATGCCGGTCAGCCCTGCGACTATGACCGGCTGCGTGAAATATGTTCAGCCAATAATCTGATTCTGGTGGCGGATGCCTGCCATTCCCTGGGGGGGCAATACAAGGGGCGAAATATGGGCACCCTGGCCGACCTGACGATTTTCAGTTTCCATCCGGTCAAGCCCATCACCACCGGCGAGGGCGGCATGATCGTCACGCATAATCCGGAACTTGCCGAGCGCATGCGCATTTTCCGCAGCCACGGCATTACCACGGATTACCGCCAGCGGGAAGCGCAGGGTTCCTGGTTTTATGAAATGACGGATCTGGGGTTTAATTACCGGATCACGGATTTTCAATGCGCCATGGGCTTAAGCCAGTTGAAAAAACTTCCCCGTTTTCTTGCCCGCCGCCGGGAAATTGCAGCCTTCTATGACGAGGCGTTTAAAGATAGGCCGGGTATTGTTCCGCTCACCGTGAACCCGGATGCTAAACATGCGTATCATCTTTATGTGGTGAAAGTAACCGCCCAACCCGGACGGGATGAATTGTTTCGCCGGATGCGGGATGCGGGTATCGGCGTGAATGTGCATTATGTTCCCGTGCATTTTCATCCGTTTTACCGGGAGCGGTTCGGGCATGAAAAAGGGTTGTGCCCGGTGGCCGAGGCAGCCTATGGGCAGATTCTGTCTTTGCCAGTCTGGCCGGGAATGGCTGATGATCAGGCGGAGCATGTGTTAAACACAATTCAATCGGTTTTCGTGGGCTAATGGTAAACACTTTTTTTCTCGCAAAGCGCGCAAAGAAACGCCAAGGGATTTTCAAAAACATTTTCTTGGCGAAACTTGGCGATCTTTGCGAGAGATAAAATAAGGCAAACAATTCATGAACGTTGCGATTATTCCAGCCAGGGGCGGCAGCAAGCGCATCCCAAAGAAAAATATCAAGCTGTTTCTCGGTAAACCGATAATCGCCTATTCCATCGAAGCAGCCCAAAAGAGTGGTTTGTTTGATCGTATTATTGTTTCCACGGATTCAGAGGATATCGGAAAGGTGGCCATGAAATATGGAGCGGATATTCCGTTCATGCGGCCCGTGGAGTTGGCGGATGACTATACCGGCACAAATGCCGTGGTCAAACATGCGCTCCAACGGTTTGCGGATTCAGGTGAAAAAGTAGATTATGCTTGCTGTATTTATGCCACAGCGCCTTTTTTAGAGCCGCGTTATCTTATGGCGGGCTATGAAAAGCTGATTCAAACCAGTGCGTCATTTGTATTTTCAGTAACCAGTTTTGAATTTCCGATTCAACGTGCGGTCAGAATCAACACAGATGGCTCAGTCGAGGCTTTTTACCCTGACCTGATTAAAATGCGTTCCCAGGATTTGGAAGAATTGTTTCATGATGCCGGACAGTTTTACTGGGGGAAAACAGGCTCTTTTTTAAATGATACTGATATTTATGCATCTGGGGCTTTGCCGGTGATTCTGCCACGTCACTCGGTCCAGGATATTGACACAATAGAGGATTGGGAAAGGGCGGAATTGATGTTTCAGGCATGGGTTGGGAAAAAATAATGCGATAGCTTCAAAGCTGGTTATGGATTATCAAGTTAATAGAGGATTTAAAGATGGTAACACCACGTCATCTGAAGTATTTATATGAACAAGGAGAGAATATTAGCGCTCTTTTGCGTCAGAAGATGGGCGCAGATCATAATAATAAGAAAATTGGCGATATGATATACAGCCCCGAGGCTTTAGTCGTCTATCCAATCATTTGCGCCATTCCTTGTCTACAAATCGAAAATGGTATTCTTGTAAGCAAGTTTGAAGAAATCATGAACGTATGAAAATCATTATCCGCACAGACGCATCAATCCAAATCGGCACAGGCCATGTCATGCGATGCCTGGCTTTGGCCGAAGCTTTGCGTGACAGAGGCGCGGATGTTCATTTTATCTGCCGGGCGCTTTTGGGAAATTTGAGTGCCCAGATCGAAAGCAGGGGTTTTGCTGTTCATGCCTTGCGGGTGCCAGATGCAGGAAAAACATTTTACCGGGGTGAGAATGCGCCGGTCCATGCCCCGTGGCTGGAGGTTGATTGGCGGCAGGATTTGTCCGAAACCCTTGCCGCTGTCAAATCCGTGACATCGGCGGTCGATTGGTTGGTTGTGGATCATTACGCTATTGATCATCAATGGGAATCCGGCATGCGGGAAGTCGCTCAAAGGATTATGGTCATTGATGATCTGGCGGATCGGCTCCATGATTGTGATATTCTGCTGGACCAAAATTATTTTGAAAATCTCGAAAGCCGGTATGCGGGCCTTGTCCCTGAAAATTGCCGGATGCTTCTGGGACCGGATTTTGCACTGTTGCGGCCTGAGTTCAGGCAGGCCCGCCTGTTTACTGCTATGCGCGGTAATGGCATAGCCCGTGTGCTGATTTATTTCGGTGGAATCGATCCTGAAAATATTACCCGAAAAGCACTCGACGCATTATGTGCGCCTATGTTTCAACATTTATATATAGACGTTGTTGTTGGGCCTGCTTATTTATATTTGGAGGAATTGAAATTGCAAGCTGCCACTCGATCCGGTGTTCGTATTCATGTGCAACCTCAAAGTTTTGTGGAGCTGCTTTTACGTGCGGATCTGTGCATCGGCGCAGGCGGTTCTTCCATTTGGGAGCGATTGTGCCTCGGCTTGCCTTCAATTGTTATATCCATCGCTGATAATCAATTACCGACATGTCTTGCACTTAACAAAAAAAACCTGATTATTCATATCGGTACCATTGCCGACGTGGATGCCTGTAAAATAGAGAATTCGATTGAATCCATTTTAACTAATAAGGAATATTTATCCAATATTTCAAAGATTTATAAATTTTTGGTCGATGGATTGGGGGCGACCCGCGTATGTGAAGAAATGTTATTGCCAAAGGAGTAATTTATTAATGCCATTAAAAATAATTGACGAAAATGATCTCCCGCTGATTTTTTCTTGGCGCAATCACCCGAAAGTGCGGGAGAATATGTATTCGACCCATGAAATCACTTGGGAAGAGCACAAATCATGGTTCGAAAAAGTCAAGATCGATCCTACCATAAAATATTTTCTTTACATGGATAATCATTTGCCGCTTGGGGTAATTAATTTTACACAATTTTATCCTGCACGTGGGAATGCCTTCTGGGGCTTTTACGCAGGGGCCGATTCGCCAAAGGGAACGGGAATTAAGATGGAGTATGAAGCTCTCGAATATGCTTTTAACGTATTGAATCTGCATAAGCTAAATTGTGAGGTGATTTATTTCAACCAGGCAGTAATAAATTTGCATAGAAAATCAGGGTTTATGGAAGAAGGGCTTTTTCGTGATTTTCATTATGATGGAAAAGCGTATCATCATGTTGTCCGGCTTGGAATTCTTAAAAATGAATGGCTGGCCATCAAAGATTTAATAAGGGCCCGTATTACAGATATAGAAAAAAAATGATTCACATCTGGAAAAAACAGATCCATCAACTGCGACCGTCAGCAAACGCTCGGCGCGGTGGCCGGAACGTTTGATGAATTATAATAAAAAAGTAACAATTTATTAAAGGTAGCAATATGAATTTGGTTAAGAGGAATTGTTCTGTTTGTAATGCTGATGATTTCACAGAAGCGTTTTATCAGGAGTATAAATCTGTTGCAGCTTTTGGCGGAGATTCATATTTTCAAACCGTAGTAGTCTGTAATAATTGTGGATTTGCATATAGCAATCCTACGCCTTGCAATGAAGAGTTATCGAAATATTATAGAAATTTCTCGAATTACGAAAATCCTCAGCGCGACGGAAAAGAATCTGAACAAATGTTGGCTAAATGGAGAAGAACTTACGCTTTAGTGGAGAAACACTTCCCCGAAAACTATCATGGATCAGTGTTGGAAATAGGTTGCGCGACTGCCGCCGGATTATCAATTTTTAAATCCAACGGTTGGGACGTCATGGGAATAGAACCAAGCGAAAAAGCAGTCAATTTTGCTCACGATTTATATGAGATAGAGGTGATAAATGGAATATTTGACTGTAAACTTTTTGTCGATAAAGACCCATTTGACATTATTATTCTTTCTCATGTCATGGAGCATCTTCTGTCACCGAACTTAATACTAAATGATATCCGAAGTCTTCTTGGGGATGGAGGCTTGGTCTATATCGAAGTGCCTAATCTCCTCCGCCCTTTTGTGCCGATGGGCTATTTCACAATTGAACATTTAAATTACTTTTCGCCAACTACTTTGTCGTCATTGATGAAAATTAATGGATTTTCTGTTGAGATAGAGCTGTTTGACAATTCGGCGGATATTGAACCGTTTTATCCGGTGATAGCTGCTGTTGGCAAAAAAAGCTATAAATTGGGAAGTATAAGCAATGATTATGACGCTGTATATAGAGCGATTCAGGATTATAAGCAATCATCTGGAATAGCAGTAAAGAACATACAATCAAAAATTGACCTCATAATAAAAAATGTAAAAAGAGGAAAACTTGGCATCTGGGCTGCCGGTTTACACACATCGCAATTACTCTCAATGACCACTTTATCAAACGAACCAATTGTCTGTGTCTTTGATAATGATCCAAAAAAACACGGGAAACGCATTAATGGCGTAGAGATAATTGGATATGTCGACCCTGAAAGCACCGCTAAACTTGTTGATGCGATAGTGATTTCTTCAAAGGCATCTGAAAACGAGATATATAATCAAATAGAACATCTTCAAAAATATGGTATAAGCGTTTACAAGTTATACGATAAATAAGCGCTATTATTAGATACCATCTAATCAGATGTTTGGGTCGCGCTCTTGAGATTTAATGGAACTTTATAATATGCACAAAGGATTTCACCGAAAAGTGGATTCAGTCCATCGAGGAATTAAGAATATGGCTCAAAGAAAACCACCTCAATCAGTTTTAAATTATATCAGCCATTTGCGAAAGATCTATTCTGATATAAAGAAGGTGTATATGTTTGGCTCCTATGTCAAAGGATCGGCCGGGATAGACAGCGATATCGATATCGCTGTGGTTTTTAAAGATGTCGCCGATCCGTTTGACCTTCAGGTGCAGCTAATGAAAATTCGCAGAAATTATGATTCAAGGATCGAGCCCCATGTGTTCCGGGTTGCGGATTTTGAAGAAACATATCCTTTAGTGGCGGAAATAATGAAAACTGGTTTAGAGTTGCAATAAATCAAACAAAAAAGAAGCCACAGTGCAATAAATTCCGGGGATAGGGCGTGAGGTTTGCCCATTAATGCGACATTTTGAAAGTTATGATTTTGCGCATTTTCAATAAAACAGTATCATTAGAAACTGAACCGTTTATCATCGCCGAGATGTCCGGCAATCATAACCAGTCGCTGGACCGCGCTCTGGCGATCGTGGACGCGGCCGCCGAATGCGGGGCGCATGCGATAAAGATCCAGACGTACACCGCCGATACCATGACCCTGGATATTGACAGCGGCGAGTTTTATATTTCCGATCCCGGCAGCCTTTGGAAAGGAAAGAGCTTGTATCAGCTCTATCAGGAGGCCCACACCCCCTGGGAATGGCACCGGCCGATTTTTGACCGGGCGAGGGAAAAAGGATTGATCGCCTTCAGCACCCCGTTTGATGAAACCGCCGTGGATTTCCTGGAAACTTTGGATGCGCCCTGCTACAAGATCGCATCTTTTGAAAATACGGATATCCCTCTGATTAGAAAGGTGGCGGCAACTGGCAAACCCATGATCATATCAACCGGCATGGCCACCATAGCCGAGCTGGATGAAACCGTCCGCGAAGCCAGAGCCGCCGGATGCCGGGATATCATTCTGCTGAAATGCACCAGCTCTTATCCCGCGACCCCGGAAAACAGCAATCTTTTGACCATTCCCCACATGCGGGACCTTTTTGACTGCCCGGTGGGGCTTTCCGACCACACCCCCGGCATCGGCGCGGCAGTGGCGTCGGTGGCTCTGGGAGCGTGCGTGATCGAAAAACATTTTACCCTTGACCGGGCCGACGGCGGCGTGGATGCAGATTTTTCCCTGGAACCCGATGAAATGGCGGCCTTGGTTACGGAATCCAAAAGGGCCTGGCAGTCTTTGGGGAAAATCCAATACGGCCCGACTGAGGCGGAAAAAAAATCCCTGGTGTTTCGCCGGTCCCTCTACATTGCGAAAGACCTCAAAGCCGGCGATGTGCTGACACGGGAAAATGTGAGATGCATCCGGCCGGGATATGGGCTGGCACCCAAATATCTGGATGTGATTCTGGGAAAACAGGTGAGAAAAGAAGTCAAAAGGGGAACGCCGGTGGATTGGGGGATGGTTTAAATTGTATCTCGCGGAGAGTGCAAAGGGGCGCAAAGAATCTTTTTAGGGGATCACAGAAATAATTAAATGGCAGCAGCTTTGTATACGCTTGAACAAACATTGAAGGACCAGCAGGATTTAGAAAAATTATGCCGGGACCGTCCCCTTCAGACCAATGAAATATTTTCACCCAATGCGTTTTACGGGATTGATTATGTGATTAAATCTTATGCCGGGTTGCCATCCAACTATAAATTAAAAATTATTTTTCCTCATGGCATGAGACTGGGCAGAACCATCTGGGATGTAGAGACGCGTTCGCTGCTGCCCACGATTGCGGCATATGATGAAGAATATAAAGCAATATTGGAAAATTATTATATTCATCACGGCATCAACAAAATTGTTCTTCCAATGACGTTTGCATTTTCCTATATTCCAATGTTGTTAAAAGGCCATCAACAACCCGATCGTAACGGCACAATTTTTTTCCCCCAGCACTCGACCCATCATGTTACCGTTCAAGCTGATTTTGAAGCGGTGGCGGAGTCTCTGGAAAGATTTGAAAAACGCTATCAACCTATAACAGTCTGCATATACTGGCGTGATTATAATCTTGGGCATCATCTGCCGTTTGCAAAGCGAGGCTTTAAGATCGTTTCCGCTGGACATATATATGATCCTCTTTTCTTATTCCGGTTTTACCGTCTTTGCTCCATGCATCAATTTGCCGCTTCCAATCAGCCGGGCAGCAATTTGTTTTATGCGGTGAAATCGGGCTGTGATTTTTTTTTCATAGATGTTGCAAGAGAGTATGTACTAAAAGGAGACCCCGCCCGCCTGAAATCGGACGTCGGAGGGATAAAACCGGAGCTGAAAGAAAAATTATTTAGCGTCTTTCATAAAAAGAATATCGGAATGAATGAAGAAAAGATGGAACTTGTTGATTATTATATGGGTACAAAATACCTTCTGCCGTCTGAGAAATTAATGGATATTATCAAGGAAGCTGATCATATTTTCATGGCTCGTTTTTTTCATCGCCAATGGATGAGGGGCCTGAATTTTTTAAGGCGTGTTTTTAACAAATTTTTTGTTGCCAACCAGATTAGAAAATAGTTCAAACGCGAAGGCTTTCTGATCCCATGAAAAAAGTTCTCATTACCGGCGCATACGGGTTTATCGGCCGCCATACGGCAAAATATTTCAGTCGCCAGGGTTTTTTTGTGTCTGGAATCGGCCACGGCGCATGGGGGCAGGAAGAGTGGAAAAAATGGGGCCTTTCAGATTGGCGAACGGCGGAGGTCAACTTAAAGAATCTTATTACCTATGGGGGTGAGCCGGATGTCATTGTCCACTGCGCCGGAAGCGGATCGGTGCCATTTTCAATGACTCACCCGGCGCAGGATTTCCAGCGTACTGTTTCCACCACGATGGATGTGCTTGAATTCGCCCGGTTGTTTTCTCCCGCCTCAAAAATCGTGATTCCTTCCAGCGCCGCCGTATATGGCGTGGTCGATCAGTTGCCCATTAATGAAGACGCCCCCGAGCATCCTGTCTCGCCTTATGGATTTCATAAAAGAATCGCTGAAGAACTGGCCGGTTCCTATGCGGCATTTTTTGGCATACAAACCGCCATTATCCGGTTTTTTTCCGTTTACGGGCCGGGACTCAGAAAACAACTGCTCTGGGATGCGTGCAATAAAATGATCCAGGGCGAGGCCGTTTTTTTTGGCACCGGAGACGAAGACAGGGATTGGGTGCATGTGTCGGACGCAGCTAAATTGTTGTATCTTGCATCCCACCATGCAAGTGATTCATGTCCGATAGTGAATGGCGCATCAGGCAAGGGGGTTTCCGTTCGGCAAATGCTGGAAGCCGTCAAATCCGTGCTGGGGGTTGATATCTCGATCCAATTTTCAGGCGACCCCAAGGGGGGCGATCCCGCGCATTATGTGGCGAATGTGGAGAAAATCAAACAATGGGGTTTTTCGCCTGAAATTGACTGGCGGGAAGGTGTCGCGGATTATGTGCGCTGGTTTAAAGCGGAAAGATAAAATCCGGGTCGGATTTATCATTAATTATGATTTTGATATTTGGCTTGGAGGGTTTAATTATTTCAAAACCCTGATCGATACCATCATGGAATTGCCGGAAAGAAAGATTGAGCCGGTGATTTTTACCAGCAGAAAAAATTATCAGTTGGTTTCGGAAGCGTTTCCGAAGAATGAAATAATCGTTTCTAATTATTTGGACCCGTGGAGGCCGGCATGGGTGATAAGGAATATTGTTAAGCGGGTTTTTAATAAAGATGTATTTCTGGCGCGGTTTTTTTTAAGCCATCAGGTGGACGTTTTGTCTCATGCCGGACTTGCGGTTTCCCACACGGGTTTGCCGTTTCTTTGCTGGATTCCGGATTTTCAACACCGGCATTTGCCTCAGTTTTTTTCGAAAAGCGAGGTAGAATACCGGGATCGACGATTCATGCAACTATGCCAAATGTCCACAGGGGTGATCGTGAGCAGCCGGGACGCCCAGAAAACCCTTGCAGAATTTAGCCCCTCAGCCGCGAAAAAATCCTTTGTGCTGAATTTTGTGCCCAAACCGGATGAGGGGTTTGTGCAGGTTTCTCCGGAGGCATTGCAGGAAAAATATCACATTTCTTTTCCATATTTTCATTTGCCCAATCAATTCTGGGCACACAAGAACCACCGGTTGATTATCGAGGCACTGCGGATTTTAAAACAGGAAGGAAAAATGGTTTATGTTGTTGCCACGGGCAATCCGGTGGATGACAGGCAACCGGAATTTTATGGCGCGTTGATGGAAGAAGTCAAACTCTATGGCCTGTTTGATAATTTTAAGTCCCTGGGCATTGTTCCGTTCAAGGAGATGATGGCCATCATGTGGCATTCGGTGGCGGTGATCAACCCGTCGTTTTTTGAAGGATGGAGCACCACGGTGGAAGAGGCCAAAAGCATGGGCAAAAAGGTGATATTGTCCGATATCCCGGTGCACCGGGAACAGAACCCGGAGCGCGGGGTTTATGTAAGCCCCGATGATCCTGGACAACTGGCGGCGGCACTGGGAACCGCGCTCAAGGAATTTGACGGGGAGGCCGAAAGAAAATATGCGGAAAAAGCGAAAAGAGAGTTGCCGGAACGCCGGGCTGCATTTGGCAGGCGGTATCAGGAGATTGTGCTGACTGCCTTAACCGGGTCAGGCTTGGAATGATACATGGTCGCAGATCCAATCGATTTCGGGGTAGGAATCATCTATAACGGCAAATGGATAAATTCCTTTTTTCTTAATCTTGATTAAATAATATCTTAGAGTCATGGCGGTCTGATCCTGTGGAATCAAATCCTTTAATTACGATTGTTGTTGCAGTGTTCAATGGTGTAAAAACCCTTGAAAGGTGTGTTGATAGCGTTATTGATCAAACTTATCTGAATAGAGAATTGATTATTATGGATGGTGGTTCCAGCGATGGAACGGTGGAACTGCTGAAACGCTATGATAAAGAAATAAAATATTGGGAAAGCAGGCTGGACCGGGGAATTTATCATGCCTGGAACAAAGCCCTGGAACATGCTGGGGGGGAGTGGATTTGTTTTATCGGGTGTGATGATTTTTTTATTAACGAAAAGGTCTTGGAAAAGGCAGTTCCCTATTTGCAACAAGCCGAGTGTGATCAAATTTGTTATGCTTATGGGAAAGTCGCCATTTTTTCAATTGAGTTTAATAAAATCATCAGTTATTCCAACGACCCCTGGTTGAAAATGCGAAAGCAAATCCAACGAGGAAAATTTCTGATACACTCAGGATCGTTTCATCATCGAAGATTATTTGAAAAGCATGGGTATTTTGATGAAAGCTTGAAGGTCGCGGGTGATTTTGATTTGATCTGGCGTGAGATCAAGAACAATACGGCCAAGTATATGGATATGGTCACGATTTGTATGGGTCATGGTGGCTTGAGCATGAGCCTGGTCAATAAAGAACATCAGTTGGAAGAGGCTATTTATGTATATCGAAAAAACAAAATCGGATTAATGCCATCGGCTTTGATCGCAATGCTGGTAAAATTAAAAATATACATGATATTTCGAAGAATTATCGGAGAGAAGGTAACCTATAGTTTGGGTTATTATTATTCTGTTTTAAGAGGAAAAGTCCCTATTGAATATCAAAAGAAATAAGAACACCGTTGCTGAAATGATGCACGAACTGTTTGATTTATCATGAAAATTCTTATCACAGCGCATTTCAGAGTTTTCCCCATGGATTCGGGGGGAGCTGTCCGCACCATTTCTATCGCCAGTTGCCTGGAAAAAATGGGGCATCAAATCATCATGCTGACAGGGGACAACCCTTTGCCTGCGCATGGATATCATCACATCCCTGGGGAATGGAACGGTTTTAAAATGTATGGCCAGCCGGGCTATTTTATGAATCCATCTTTTTATCGGGCCTATGTGAGACTATTGGCCAAATCGCCTGATCTGATAATCTCCAGTTGTCCATTTCAATCTTTTATGTTGGTGCAACAGGCAAAAAAAAAAAAAATTCCGATAGTTTATGATTCTCATAATGTGGAAGCAGATCGGTTCCGGTCTTCCGGGAATCATTTTAAATCCCTGATTGTTAGAAAAGCGGAATGCTATCTTGCCCGTCATGCCAGAGCGATACTGGCCGTATCAGTTGAAGATAGGAAACTTTTTAAACAATATTATGATGTTGAAGCGCTCTTGTTGCCCAATGGCGTTGATGTAAAAAAATTTAGTCCGGACGGATATAATGCAGAATTAATATCAACTTATGAATTAAATGACAAAAGAGTTCTGATTTATTTTGGCTCATATGATTATCCGCCCAATATCGAAGCGTTGCGGTATCTTTTAAAAATCTGGCCAGATATTTTAAATCAGTATCCGGATGCGCGTTTACTTGTTGTGGGCAGATATCCGCCGGACTGGGCTGGATCGATTCCCGGGGTTATTGTCACAGGTCCAGTGGATGATATCGCTGCTCATATCCGTTTGGCGAATATTGTCGTTGTGCCGCTTAAGCAGGGCGGTGGGACGCGATTAAAGATTCTGGAGGCTCTGGCATGCGGCCAGACAGTGCTAAGTACACCATTTGGCGCAACGGGTATTGAGCCTGATCAAGATCAAAAAGCGTTGATTCTTTCTGACTTGAATGATTTTCAGAATAAATTATTTGAGTTACTCCACTCTCCACCGGATCCCTGTTCAAATATGATTTCAAAGGATCTTGCCCTGAAATATGATTGGTGCAGCATGGTTGCCAATATCGATTGGGAACGGTTGCTGTTGTAAGGATATCGTATAATTCCCTAATAAAAAAATAGCTGGATTGATTAACAATGTCCAATTTTCAAGATATAAATCGAAGAATCCGCAATAGTGCCAAAAAAATGACTTGGGTAAGAAAGCTTTTGGATATGGCAGAAGGATTCAGCTTTCTCACCATGACGATAACCGGTAAAATTCCATCACAAACAGTAAGGAAGTTTTTATACAGAATGGTGTTTGGTATTCGAATGGCCAAGGGTGTTGTCATTTATGGCGGGGTAGAAATAAGAAATCCTCGCCAACTCAAAGTCGGTGAAAATTCGATAGTCGGCCATAGATCGATTTTGGATGCGCGCAGAGGACTAACGATTGGTGAGAATGTAAATCTCTCTACCGGTGTCTGGATATGGACTTTGGAACATGACTATCAGGATCCCCATTTCGGGACAAAGGGTGGCGAAGTTCTCATAAAAGACTATGCATGGGTGAGCTGTCGGACAGTCATCTTGCCCGGAATTACCATCGGTAAATGTGCTGTGGTAGCTGCCGGTGCTGTTGTCACAAAGGATGTCCCTGATTATGCGATTGTCGGAGGTGTCCCTGCTAAAGTTATCGGTACAAGGCTATCAAATATTGAATATGAGTTGGGTAGCTATTTGCCTTTTATATAATGAACGGGGAATCAAAGTTGAAATCCGAAGAAGCGGAATAAAGGATTTATTAATGAACTTTAATCTCAGGCGGCAACTGCTCAATTTAATGTATGGCACCCCGCTGGAATCCATTTCCCGCAAACTTTATATGTTCCTGTTTCAAAGAGAAAACTTTTATACTGACCGTCTGACAACCAGGGTTTTGAAAAAAGCGCTTCACCAAACCTCCAGCTGTATTGATATCGGATGTTATCGTGGGGAAATCCTGAGGCATATGGTCCAATTGTCACCCAAGGGTCGAATTTTTGCTGTGGAGCCGAGCCCGTATCATCATGATTTTTTAGAAAAAAAGTTTCCGCAGGTCAATTTTTTCCAGGTCGCGCTGGACAATGAATCCGGATTCAAGACATTTCATTTTGACCGGAACTATCCGGCCCGCAGTGGTCTTTTGACGGAAAAAAACGCAGGCTATCAGATCGAAGAAATTCAAGTGCGGGTTGAAAAACTGGATAATCTGATTCCTGAAGATTTAAAGATTGACTTTATTAAGATCGATGTGGAAGGGACGGAATACCCGGTGATCAGCGGCGGTCGAAATCTGATTAAACGGTGTCGGCCTGTCATTATTTTTGAGCATGGTGCGGGCGCTTCTGGAATGTATGGACGCACTTCCGGCGACCTGTATGACTTGATTTGTGAAGACATCGGACTTCGATTATCCACCATGGACAGGTGGTTGGCCGAAAGATCGCCGTTAGGTAAAAGCTCTTTTATTGATTGTGTAAAATCCGGAAAATATTCGGACTTTATTGCATTCTGAAATCGTTATGCCATTTTTAAAAACGTTCAAGTTAAGAAATTTTGTATAGATGCACAACATGATGGAATAAAATGAAAATTGCCCTGATCGGGCCGACCTATCCGTTTCGGGGAGGAATCGCCCATTATACGACATTGCTGTACAGGCATCTGAAAAAGCCGCATGAGGTGCGGTTTTTCGCGTTTGAGCGGCAATATCCGGCATGGCTGTTTCCGGGCAAAAGCGACCGTGATCCGAGTTTAGCGCCGATCCTGGAGCCGGGCGCTGAGCGGACGATCGATTCCATGAATCCGGCTACCTGGCTGAAGACGGCCCGGGAGATTGTGCGCAGCGGTTGTGATGCCGTGGTTCTACCGTGGTGGGTCTCGTTCTGGGCTCCGCAGTTTCTGACGATTGTGGCGTATTTGAAAAAACATTCGAAGGCTAAAATTATATTTATCTGTCATAATGTGGTGGCTCATGAATCTAAAGCGTATGACAGACTTCTGACCCGGTGGGTGCTGAATACAGGTGATGGTTACCTGGTGCATTCGTCAGAGGATGAGAACAATTTGAGGGATATGATTCCGGGTGCCCGGATATGCCGCCGGTTTCATCCCACTTATGATGCGTTTGGAGACAGCACTCTGGATGAAGCTATTTGCCGTGAAACGTTGGAAGTGAAGGGGAATGTGCTGCTCTTTTTTGGGTTTGTAAGGGAATATAAGGGATTGAAATACCTGCTTGCCGCCATGCCGGAAATTCTGGCAGAAATTCCCGTGACCCTGCTGGTGGTTGGCGAATTCTGGAAAGACAAGGATGTTTACCTGAAGATGATCGATGAGATGGGGCTTTGGGAACAGGTTCGGATCATTGACCAGTATGTGCCCAATGAGGATGTGGGCCGGTATTTTTGTGCGGCGAATCTTGTGGTGCAGCCCTATGTGTCGGCAACCGGCAGCGGTGTGGTGCAGATGGCCTTCGGGTTTAATAAGCCGGTTTTGGCCACGGCTGTTGGCAGTCTGCCGGAAATTGTGGAAGACGGAGAAACCGGATTTCTGGTGCCCTCCGGGGATGCGTCGGCCATAAGTAAAGCGGTGATCCGGTTTTTCAGAGAGGATAACGCCCTTATTTTTGAAGAAAATATCCGAAACCGCCAATACCGGTTTTCGTGGGAACATCTGGTGTCAGGTCTGGAGTCACTGCTTGAAGATGATTGAGAATCTGTATTTAATTTACGAAACCGTTCATTTCAAAATATAACAGAAGTTACTGTAAGGAGAAAAGATGGGAAAGACCGTTGCTGAGAAAATTTTTGATGCGCATTTTGTGGATAATCCTTTCGGGGATATCCATGTGATCCGGCTGGATGCGGTATTCTGTCATGAAATTACGACACCGGTGGCAATCAATGACCTGGTGAGCCGGGGCAAGGACCGGGTATTTGATCCTTCTAGAATCAAGGCCGTGATCGATCATGTGACCCCTGCCAAGGATTCCAAGACTGCGTTACAGGGCAAAATCATCCGGGACTGGGCCCGGCGTAACCAGATCAAGGACTTTTTTGACATCGGCAGAAACGGGGTGTGCCATGCCATTTTTCCGGAAAAAGGATTTGTACGGCCGGGGTATACCATCATCATGGGCGATTCCCACACCTGCACCCACGGCGCGTTCGGGGCGTTTGCGGCCGGGGTGGGCACCACGGATCTGGAGGTGGGCATCTTAAAAGGTGTTTGCGCGTTTCAGTATCCGAAAACCATCCGCATTGATATCACGGGCCGCCTCCAGCCCGGCGTCTATGCCAAAGATGTGATTCTTTCGATTATCGGACGTCTGGGCGTGAACGGTGCCACGAACAAGGTCATTGAATTCGCGGGCCCGGTGGTTGCAGATATGAGCATGGAAGCCCGGATGACGCTCTGCAATATGGCGATTGAGGCGGGCGGCACCTGCGGCATCTGTTATCCGGACCGGCATACGGTGGAATACCTCTGGCCGTTTGTCAAAGACGAGTATGCGTCCAAGGAGGAGGCTCTGGCGGATTTCCAGAAATTCATACCGGACGCGGACGCTGTTTATGACGCAGAGATGACCATTGATGTCTCTGATCTTTCGCCCCAGGTAACCTATGGCTTTAAGCCGGATACTGTCAAACCGGTCAGCGAAATGAGCGGCGCGCCTGTAGACCAGGTGTATATCGGCTCATGCACCAACGGCCGTATTGAAGACCTTCGCGTGGCTGCGGAAGTGCTGAAAGACAAAAAAATAAATGAGTCCCTGCGCGGAGTGGTCTCTCCGGCGACACCGGCCATTTTTCAGCAGGCCCTTGACGAAGGCATCATCAAAATTTTCATGGATGCCGGATTCTGCGTCACCAATCCCACGTGCGGCGCCTGTCTGGGCATGAGCAACGGCGTTCTGGCCGAAGGCGAGGTGTGCGCATCCACCACCAACCGGAATTTTTTCGGACGCATGGGCAAGGGCGGCATGGTGCACCTCATGAGCCCCGCGACAGCGGCGGCAACGGCGGTGGCCGGACATATCGTAAATTCATCATTATTTAAAGGATAGGGAAGGGTAAAAGGATAAAATGAAAAATTTTAATGGACAGGTCCTTTTTCTGGACCGTGCGGATATCAATACCGATGAAATCATACCAGCCCGGTATCTGACGGAAATCACCAAAGAGGCATTAAAACCTTTTTTGCTGGAAGACCTGAAATTTGAAGGATTTGATCCGCAAAGGGATATTACCGGCAAGCAGGTGATTGTGACCCGGTCAAATTTCGGGTGCGGTTCATCCCGGGAACATGCCCCCTGGGCTTTGGAAGTCAACGACATCAATCTGGTGATCGGAGAGAGTTTCGCGCGGATTTTCCGGCAGAATATGTTTAATTGCGGCATGATGGCGGTGGAACTGCCGCCTGCCGACATCGAACGTCTGTTCTCGGAATTCTCCGGCAAACCGGCCATGATTGAAACCGACCTTGCGAATAACCGCTTCATCGTCAGGGCCGATGGCAAGGAAACGGTGTTTGATTTTTCCATTTCCGGGTATGACCGGGCATTAGTTGAAGCCGGGGGATGGGTGGATTTTGCGGATGCCAAGTATTAACCGCTGAAGATTTCAAGGTTGAAGGAGGTTCATGTGAAAACATACGGATTTGAAATCGTTGATGCTGAATATATTAAAGAGTATATCAGCCGTCATCAGGAAAAAGACTATGTGATCATCGATGTGCGTCAGCCTCAGGAGTATCTTCAGGAACATATTCCCGGCGCGTTGCTGATCCCGCTGCCGGATTGGGAAGCCAAACGCACCGGGCTTCCGAAAGACAAGGATTTTATATTTTACTGTAAAAGCGGGGGGCGGTCGCAGGCGGCCGCCATGATGACTGCTGAAAGCAAGGTTACGGACAAAAATATCTATAATCTGAAAGGCGGCATCATGGCCTGGAACGATATGACCCTGGATGGTTTTCCAAAGGTCAAAATTTTTGACCGGGCCAAAACCCTGAATGAGTTTCTACTTATAGCCATGAACATGGAAAAAGGATCCTGCCGGTTTTATCAGGAAATCGCCCGCAGGTTTTCAGTCAAATCATTTGCAGCCATATTTAAGAAACTGGCGGTGGTTGAATCTGCCCATGCGAAAATGATTTACAGTATTTACGGAAAGACCGCAGATCCCGCGCCCGTGTCCTTTGAAACCCTTTATGACACGCTGGATGGCAATCTGATAGAGACCGGGGAAAGTCTTGAATCCGGAATGGCATCGCTGAATGCGTTAAGAAAAACTTCCTGCCAGGATTTAATGGATCTTGCCCTGGAAATGGAATTTCAGGCATTTGACCTTTACCGGACGCTGGCCAATCAGACTATCCATGACGCTGTCATGTCCAGCCTGTTTCTGGAAATCGCTCAGGCGGAAAAAGCCCATATGCGCATGATTGTGAGCGCGCTGGCGGAGTGTTAACCGTATTCGTCCGGTTCCTATCAATTTAAGAGAGGCAAATAATGACAAAACCTGATGACCCATATGGGCTTCAGCAACTGGAGGACTGCACCGCCAAAGCGACCGCCATGGGCGGGCCTGCAAAAATTGAAAAACAGCATGCCAAAGGCCGGATGACAGTCCGGGAGCGTATTGAACACCTCCTCGATCCGGGCTCGTTTGATGAGCAGGGGCTCCTGGTTCATTCTGATATTCCGGAAGCAAAGGAAAAAACACCGGCGGACGGCAAAGTTTGCGGCTATGGCGCCATTAACCGGCGGACGGTGTTCGTGTCCGGTGATGATGTGACCGTAATGGCGGGCGCGGGCGGAAGAAAAGGCGTTGAAAAGCTTATGCATCATATGACCCTTGCCGGGAAACGGGGATACCCGAGTATTCACCTGGGCGATGGTGGCGGTGCGCGGTTGCCCGATATCATGGGTTCTGTGGGCATGATGAGCATGACTTATCCCATCAAAGGCCCGTGTCGGGACCGTGAATTTCCGTTTATCACCGCCATTATGGGAGAATGTTACGGCGGACCGACCTGGGAGGCCGCGGTGTCAGATGTTATTATCCAGGTCAAGGGGGCAATCATGGCGGTTGCCGGTCCCAGTATTCTGGAAGTGGCAACCAATGAGCATTCCACAAAAGAAGAACTCGGCGGATGGGAGCTTCATGCCAGAGACACCGGCCAGGTGGATCTGTTCGCGGAAGATGACGCCGACTGCCTCCGGCTGATCCGGCAGGCGCTGGAATATTTTCCGAATCATGCAAATGATCTGCCGCCCGTATCGCCGTGCAGCGAGCCTGCCGATAAACGGCTGGACAAAATATTCAATGTGGTTCCCTCAAATCCGAGACGCGGGTATGATATGCACCAGGTCATTCGCATGATATCCGATCCGGACTCGATGCTGGAACTGAAGCCGTTGTTTGATCCCAGCCTGATCACATCTCTGGCGCGTCTGGATGGACATGTGGTCGGATTTCTGGCCAATAACCCGATGATGACCGCCGGGGCCATGGGACCGGGCGCGTGCGAAAAAGCGACCGGGTTTATCTGTCTGTGCGATTCGTTTCATATCCCGCTTATTTTTTTGCATGATACGCCGGGTTTTCTGGTGGGAAAAGCAGCCGAAGAAAGGAAGATGCCGTTAAAGATCATGACCTTCATTGAGGCTCTGCATAAAAGCACGGTTCCGAGAATCAGCGTGATTATCCGAAAATCCTACGGCATGGCCCACTGCAACATGTCCGGCGGCAATATGCTGTCTGATACGATGCTGGCATGGCCCACGGCGGATATTTCCTTTATGGACCCGAATGTGGCCGTGAATGTGGCATTTGGGCGCCGGCTTGAGGGAATGGACGATGGTACCGGCGAGATGCGTCAGGCCATGCGGGAAGAATTGAGCCGGGGCTGCGGCCCGTGGGAAGCAGCCGGTGCGAACCTGATCGATAAAATTATTCATCCTGCGGATACCCGCAAAGAACTTATTCAAGCCCTGCGTCGGGCACGCGGTTCTTCAGGTGAGCAGGGCAGGAGCCGACGGTTGCTTGCGGGATGGCCGAGGATGTTTTAGATGGAAAGGAAAAATACGTGAGCAGAGATATTGTTGCGCCGATGCCGGGGAAAATTATTGAGATTCTGGTCAAAGAAGGTGATTTGCTCGAAGAATACCAGCCGGTTATCATTCTTGAGGCGATGAAGATGGAAAACCAGATCTCCTGCGAACACGCGGGCAGAGTCAAAGAAATCAAGGTGAGTCTGAATGATGCCGTCAGTATGCGTCAGGTGCTGGTGGTAATGGAATAAAATATAATTTCAGCCCTGTATTTCCCTTCTCAGAAAGTTCAGATGCTCCCGCCAGAAGATACCGGCCTGCGGGCTTAAACCGAGCAGGTGAAACGCATGGCCCTGCTTTGGAAAATATTGCGCCACGTTCCGGATGTTCTTTTTTGTCAATGCGGCTTCCAGGCGTTGGGTATGGTTGAGCAGAATATCATGAGTCCCGGCCATGGCATAAGTGAGGGGGAAGGGGCGATCGGGCGTGGCCCCGGATTCCATGATCAGCAGGGGGTCGGCCAAGTGCTGTTCGGGAAGCGGGTTTTTATAGTCGCGCCCAAGATAGGCCCGGGATACGTCCCTGGCGATTTGCTGGTCGAGTTTTCGCGAAAACGGGTTGATTCGCGGGCAGACGGGAATTAAATGATCCGGGTCACTCACCTGGAGCATGCCGCACAGAACCAGAAGCACCTTCGGGACAGCACCCGTTTCCCAGATCATTTGCGCTGCCGGTTCCTGGCGTTTGAAGCAGGCGGCAATACCCAGCATCAGGGTCAGATTCCCGCCCGCAGACTCTCCCGCCACAATGATCCGTTCCGGATCACCGCCATAGGTTTTTGCGTTGGCAACAATCCACTGATAGGCAAGGGCCACATCTTCAATGGCCGCCGGATACCGGTATTTTGGCGCAAGACGGTAATTGATGGTAAACACCACATATCCGTTTGCGGCGTAAAGCTGGCCGATGCCACGATGGGTGTCCTTGGAACACATGGTAAATCCCCCGCCGTGGATGTACATGATCACCGGGCGCAGCGACCCTTGGCGGGCGGGCCGGAACACGTCCAGCCGATGGGCGGGTTTTCCGTCCGGCGCATATGAAATATTTTTAATGATGTCGCAGCGTCTGGAAGCCGCCCGGAGGACGGGGGAAAATGATCCGGTGTGCGAGAGCGCTTCGAAAGCGCCTGAAAATAACCGATGACGGAAGCGAGTGGATTTTGAAGGGAATGGATTCATAAAATTTAGCCTCTTTTTTATATGAAAATATCAAAAATCCTCTGCGTCCCTGCGCCTCTGCGGGAGAAAAAATGTGCCTCGCGCAGAGACGCTGAGGCGCAGAGAAAAAACAGTTAAATCTCTTTATCTTCACTCTTTGCTTTGTCCATCACCTTGCCCGGCATGGGTGGCCACATACCGGCGGTATTCTTCCCGGACCAGTTTCCGGTATATGTGATAAAAAAACAGGCTCATTAACTCCGTGGACTGGCTGCCTTTTTTGACCAGTTCTTCCCGTGACATTTTATCCCACCCGGCCTGCATATAGCGTTCCAGGTTTTTAGCGACAAACCCCCGAAGCACACTGGTGAAATTTTTAAGTTCTTCCGGGTTGAACCCGTCACGGGGGCCGATGCCGATACGGTCCATGTCGGCAATCAGTTTGCCGATGATTACGTCGTCCTGTGAAAAAAAGTCTTCCTGGTTCCGGTTTTCAGCCGTAACAATCTCCCATTCGATCATTTTGATCAGCCATCGTTCCGCAAGCCCTGTGGCGTTCATAAACGCTTCTCGTCCATTGACTTCTGAGAAGATCAACTGATCCAGCGGCCGGAAATTTTCTATTAAAAACTGGAATGAAAAATTTTCCGACCGGCTGCGGGTTTTTTGCTTTTTGATCAGTTTTTTGATGACCGGGATCGGCAGAAAATAGTTCTCACGCAAGGATTTGATGGTTTTGATCTGGTCCACATGGCTTTGGGTGTATTCCGCTGTGTTTTTACCGGTTTTCCGGGGCTTCCCCAGAACCCCTTCCCGAATATAATAATGGATGGTTTCTTTTGAAACACCGGTTCGCTCCATCAGCTCACTGATTTTCATGAATTACCCTCACCGATTTTATTATGATTCGTTCCGGCACAGCCAGGATGTTGAGACGCGTTTTCCCCCAGGTTGTTTTTGATCGGGTTTCAATAAATATTATTTTAATTGACAAATATCAAGCTCAATATTAAGTGAAATTATAAATAGCGTGTAATTCACTATACGTTTTTAGCGTTTCGATACTTATTTGAAACTTCATTAAATTGATAATAAATTTAATAAATTAAATAATTGAACGGTGGAATTTAGAGATACCAAATTTAACTGAATTATCAGGAGGAAACCAAACAATGGCACAATTACTTGCAGACAGACGGGATATTGATTTTGTGATTTGGGAACAGTTCAAGGGGGAAGAACTTTTAAAATACGACATGTATAAGGAATTCAACCGGAAAACCTGTGACATGATCATCAATGAGGCCCGGAAATTGGCCATCAACGAAATGCTGCCCACACTTCAGGAAAGCGATGAAATCGGCGTGAAATTTGAGAATGGAACCGTAAAAGTTCCGGAATGCATGCGCCGGGTTCATAAACTCCTGCTGGAGGGCGAATGGGGCAATGTGAGTGTTCCGGCGGAAATGGGCGGGCAGGGCGCGCCGGGACTTGTGTCAACGGCAGCGGTGGAATATTTTATGGCAGCCAACTGGCCGTTATACACTTATGCGGCCATGGGTAACGGCACGGCAGACATGATTGAGAAATACGGGACTGAAGAGCAGAAGAAGATGTATGTCCAGCGCCTGGTATCCGGAGAATGGGGCGGCACCATGCTGCTCACCGAAGCCAATGCGGGAACGGACGTCGGCGCTCTGACCACCACAGCGGTCAAAAATGCGGACGGCAGCTATTCACTGACCGGAAATAAAATATTCATCACCAACGGCGAGCATGATCTGTGTGATAATATCATTCACCCGGTTCTGGCCCGCATTGAAGGCGACCCGGCCGGAACCAAGGGCATTTCCATTTTTATCGTCCCGAAATTTTTCGTCAACCCGGACGGCAGCCTGGGCGACCGCAATGACATCGTGTGTACAGGTACAGAAGAAAAGATGGGGATCCACGCCAGCGCCACCTGCAGCATGGCAATGGGTTCCAAAGGGAAATGCATCGGTTATCTGCTTGGCGAGGAACGCAAGGGCATGAAGATCATGTTCAACATGATGAACGGCGCACGCATGGGCACCGGTCTCCAGGCATTGGCCTATGCCTCAGCCGCCTATCTTCTGGCTGTCAATTACGCAAGAGAAAGACTCCAGGGACGGGATCTGGTTAATTTCGCCAATCCCGAAGCCCCGTCAGTGGCCATCATCAACCATCCGGATGTCCGGCGCAATCTGCTGTGGATGAAATCCTATGTGGACGGCATGCGCAGTTTCTTTTATTATATGGCCATGTGCCGGACCCGTGGGGTGCTTGCGGCCACCACTGAAGAGCGGGAAAAATATGATGACATGTTTGAACTGCTGACTCCCTTGATCAAGGATTATCTGTCCGTGCACGGTCACGAGGTCTGTGTCCAGGCCATCCAGGTGTATGGCGGGGCCGGTTACTGCAAGGATTATCCGGTGGAACAATACGCGCGCGACTGCAAAATCACTTCTATTTTTGAAGGCACCAGCGGGGTTCAGGCCATGGACTTGCTTGCCCGAAAGCTGGGTATGAAAAAAGGCCAGGTGTTTATTAATTTCCTGACTGAAATCCAGAAAACAGTGGCGGATGCCAAAAAAATCGATGGGTTAACGGATCTTGCCGAAAAGTTGGAAGCCCTGGCCAACCGGCTGGGAGAAACCGCCATGAACCTCGGCGGCAAGGCCATGTCCCTGGAATTTAAGACCGCGTTCGCCCATTCCGTGCCGTTCCTCGAAACCGTTGGCGATACCATCATGGCCTGGATGCTTTTGTGGCGGGCGTCCGCCGCTTCCCATCAACTCGGCAACGGAGTTAAGGCGAAAGATGTGGTTTTTTATCAGAGTCAGTTAAAAACTGCTGAATTTTTTATGAAAACACTTATTCCGGTCACCATGGGAAAACTCGATGCCATTAAGGGATTCTGTCCCGCAGCCATCGAGATTGACGATGCGGGTTTCGGCGGTCTGTAATTTTTTAGTCATTTACTGTTCCCGCTGAAGGGAATTTCCCCGCCCTTCAGCGGTCCCTTAACGGTAAAGGAAAACACGAATGAGCTATGATAATTTCATTTATGAAAAAAAAGAAGCTGTCGGCATCATCACCATTAACCGTCCGCCAGCCAACAGCTGGAGCTTTGCAGCCATAGAAGAGTTTGAAACAATGCTCGATGTGATTGAGTCTGACGCGGATGTCCGTGTGATTATTATTACCGGGGCCGGAAACAAGTGTTTTTCAGCCGGCATGGATGTGGCGGATGCGGCCAAATCGCCCGGTATCGGCGATAAAGGCAATGCCGTCTGGCGGAAGGTCGATCAATTTTCCAAGCCCGTTATTGCGGCCATTAACGGACATGCTCTGGGCGGAGGTCTTGAACTGGCGTTGTCCTGCCATTTCAGGATCATGGCGGACCATCCAAAGGCAAAGGTCGGGCTGACCGAGCTTAATTTGGCCATTATTCCCGGGTGGGGTGGTACGCAGCGTCTGTATCGGATAGTCGGGAAGGCGGCCGCCCTGGATATGATCCTGTTCAGCAAGCGCATTGACGCCAAAGAAGCGTATGCCATCGGGCTCGTCAATCAGATTACCCCGCCTGAAACCCTGATGGCCGATGCCCTTGCCTTTGCCGGCCGTTTGGCCCTGCGCCCGCCCATTGCTGTCAGTTGCGTATTAAAGGCTATTTCCGCAGGCATTTAAGAGGGGCTGGACAAGGGGCTGGCCGTGGAAAGGGAAGGCGGCCGCACAGTGGCCGCATCCCAGGATGCCATAGAAGGCTTTACGGCTTTTTTTGAAAAAAGAGAACCGGTGTTCAAAGGTAAATGATGGATTGAGCGCAGGAGGCATTGACCATGTTAATGACAGCAGCACAATATGAAGACAGTCTCCGGCGGCTGAGCCTGAAGGTTTATATGTTCGGGCAGCGGGTGGATAATGTGGTGGACGACCCCATCATCCGTCCGTCAATGAACGCCGTGGCCAAAACCTATGAACTGGCCCATATGCCGGAATATCGGGACATCATGACAGCCACATCCCCTATCTCCGGGAACACGATCAACCGGTTTACCCACATTCATCAGAACACGAATGATCTCGTGAAAAAAACCAAAATGGGCCGTCTGCTGGGTCGTCATACGGGATGCTGTTTTCAGCGCTGCGTGGGCATGGATTCGTTAAATGCCCTGTCCATTGTCACGTTTGACATGGACCGGAAGCTCGGCACCACCTATTATAAACGTTTTCTGGATTATCTGGCTTATGTTCAGGAAAACGACCTGACCTGCGACGGGGCCATGACCGATCCCAAAGGCGACCGGTCGCTGCCCCCGCATTTGCAGGCGGACCCGGATATGTACCTGCATATTGTGGATGAAACCAGAGACGGCATAATTGTCCGGGGTGCCAAAGCCCACCAGACCGGGGCCGTGAATTCCCATGAGGTCATTGTTATGCCCACCATTTCCATGCGGGAGGCTGACCGGGATTATGCGGTGTCTTTCGCCCTGCCCAGTGATGCGGAAGGCGTCACTTATATTATGGGCCGGCAGTCCTGCGACACTCGCAAGCAGGAAGGGGACGGCATAAACGCGGGCATGGATGTAGGCAACGCGCTGTTTGGCGGTCACGAGGCGCTGATTGTCTTTGATGATGTCTTTGTCCCCTGGGACCGGGTGTTCATGTGCCGGGAATATGCCTTTACCGGGTCGCTGGTGGAGAAATTCGCTTCCTATCACCGTCAGAGCTATGCATGTAAGGCCGGGGTCGGGGATGTGCTGATCGGAGCGGCGCAAACCATTGCCGAATACAACGGCAGCGACAAAGCCTCGCACGTAAAAGACAAGCTCATCGAGATGAATCACCTGAATGAAACCTTATACTGCGGCTCACTGTCATGTGCTGCCGAAGGCCATGCAGAGCCGTGCGGCACGTATTGCGTCAACACCTTGCTGGCCAATGTCTCCAAACAGAACGTCACCCGCTTTCCCTATGAAATCGCCCGCCTGGCTCAGGATATCGCCGGAGGGCTGATGGTCACCCTGCCTTCGGAAGCGGATTTCAAGTCCCCTGAAACCGGCCCGTGGCTTGAAAAATACTTTAAGGGTAATCCGGCAGCATCCACCCAAAACCGGATGCGCATTCTCCGTTTGATCGAAAATTTAACATTAGGCACCGCAGCGGTCGGATATCTCACCGAATCCATGCACGGGGCCGGTTCACCACAGGCCCAGCGGATCATGATCTCACGCCAGGTGGACATGAAAGATAAGCAGCATCACGCCAAAAAGTTATGCGGGATTGATGAAACTTGATGCAAGCCTACTAAAATATCTGCCGCCGGTCGATGCCGCATCTTCTGTCCAAAATTTTTCTGTGCTTTTCGCCCTTGTAGAAAGGATCAGGCATTGAACGCCGATCATCAATGATTCTTCTTTCTTTTCCAGCACGTTTCTCCGGTTTTTTCATGGCGGTTTCTCCCTTTTAAAAATCGTTGGTCTGAAAAATAAAAAAGCGTGAAGCCACGTTCCCGATCGGGAATATCTTTAGCGGATGTGATCGCGATTAACGTTTCAGCGATTGTCAGCGTGCGTACAGTAGAGAAGAGGGATGGACAGTTTACAAGGTATTTCGGATCAGAAAGAAGTCGTTGGAAGCACAAACAGAAGTGTCTGTTGAATGGATAATATATGTTAAAAATTTATCATAAATAATTTCAAATTCAAGAAAAAAATTCAGATCTCCATACGAGAATGCGCATCAGACGGTCAAGCGCATTTTAAACCCTGGCGATGAGAGTCTGTTGTATAGAGAATCTTTTTGCACTTTTGTGTAAATCTGGTAATGTTTTTTAAGAAATACAAGACGGGGTCAGATGAATCTGTTTATGTTCATAAAGCCAGACCGGATGTCGTTGCTGTGGCGGGAGAATGAAATCAAAGGTAATGGAATGGAAACAGGCGAAGAAATAAAAGCTGCAAAAGGCATTCTTCAGATATTGCTTAAGGCGAGAAAGAACCTGAGGCTGTATCCGGCGAATAATCCCGTATATGCCAAAACCCTTGAAGAAAGTTTTGAGAAATTCACCCGGTTTTTCCAGTTCCAGGATCAGTTGATATTCCGTATCCGGTTATATGATATCTATTATATGGATGAATTGGTTTATCATAACACGGACCAGAAGAACGAGAATCTGTCGTTTTTTTTGTTTAAAGATGGATTGCGGGAGCTGACATTTCAAAAAAAAATGCCTGTTGAGGAATTGACGTCTTTTATAAAAATCATTTCCATGGATTTTGAACAGGATGTTTTGGATGATGATGTTGTCACCCTTTTCTGGGAAGCGGATTTTTCGTATATCCGATATGTTGTTGAAGATGAAGTCCTTGCTGATGAAGACTATGAAGCCCAGGCGGTCGCAGGGGTTAAAGCAAGACAAACAGAACCCGGCAGTTTTCAGGCGGCTTATGATGATGCAACGGCAGTGGAGATCAAAATTCAGAACCCGGCCATTGTATCGCTGACAGAAAGCGATCTGAAAATGCTTTTTATCGAACTTGAAGATGATGCAAAAGATAAAATCGACAAGTTCATGACCATTATATTTGAGATTTTTTATAAGGCGAAAACCGCCAAAGAAGTTGAGGATGTCGTCGGTTTTTTTAACAGCGCCATTGAATATGCCGTCAGACAGGGGAATATTCAGGCCGTTATGAATACTCTGGAAAGGCTTGCCCAGATAGCGCAAAGCTCCCGCGTCAACGAAATCGTAAAACACCACATCAAAAGCGTATTCCATTTTACAGGCAGCCAGCAGATCCTTGATCTGGTCGGTCAGCACTTCGACAGCGGGCTGAAGCCCGATCCCAAACCCTTTCAAGAGTTGATCCGATTTCTTGATAAAGATTCGATCCCGCATTTGATGGACTTGCTTGGGAATCTGGACAGTATCTACGCCCGCAAAGTCATCATTGACGCGCTTGTGTATTTATGTCCGAAAAGCCTCTTGACCATCACCAAGGGTTTAAGCAGCCCCAAATGGTATGTTGTCCGGAATATTATTTATATTTTAAGAGAAAACAAGGACAGCCGGGCAGTGGAATACCTTTTGAAGACAGTCAGCCACCCGGATCTTCGAGTGAGAAAAGAGGTAATCAGGGCCTTGGGCGAGCTGGGTGATTCGCGGGTATTGCCTGCTCTTCAGTCATTTCTTGATGATCCGGATATGCAGACGAGACTGGCTGCGGTGAGGGCGCTGGGAAGTCTGTCGTCCGGGCAGGCCAAAGCAATGGTCCTGGTGAAAATTTCGGAAAAAGCGTTTAATGATAAATCGTTTAATGAAAAAAAAGAATTTTTTCATGTTCTGGCTATCTGGAAAGATAAGGAAGTTGTTGATTTTTTAATCAAAACACTTATGAAAACCGCCCTGTTCGGCAGTGCAAAGGTCTATGAAAGCAAGGCCTGCGCCGCCTACAGCTTAGGCATGATAGGCGATAGAAGCGCATTGCCTTATTTATTCAAGTGCCGGGGAGCGCATAATAAATTGCTGCAGAAATTTTCAGAAACCGCGATTCAAAGGATAGAAGATGAAAACCGCATACAGAGCTGATTCGCCGAAGGCGAAAGGGGAGATGATAAACCAGCTCGCCGTTGTCCTGCGATCGGCCGAAGTGCATCATGTCGATAATATCGCGGTGACAAATGCCATCAGTCGGCTGGAGGCCCTGGTTTCAGAATTTGTTCAATTGGAAAATATCTTGATTCTTGAGCTGAGAGGCGAGTTCTTTTTTGTGAATGAATTCCGAATCCGGTATTCTTCGGAGGTCATGATCAATTTTGATTACCTTGTCCGGCTATTCAAATCTCTGGATGTCGGCACACTGGTCTTTCAAAACGATCTGTCTGCAGCGGATATCTCCGTTTTAACAAAGGTTCTCGTTGAAGCATCGTCTGGTGTTTCGTTTGAGGTTCTTCAGGAAAAACTGTCTCATGTGAACAGCATACAGATTGAGAAGCTTAAACATGTTATTGAAGCGGATCTTCTGGATACCCGCAAGATGGTGAAAAAAACCTATTTCAAAGCCGTATCCGTGGCAAAAAGCGTTATGAGCTCTATCCGCAGTGGTGATGAGGCGGTTGATCTTAAAAAAGCCAAGCGTATGGTTGTGTCCATGGTCAATCATATTCTGGATGAGGAGCAGTTGTTACTGGGCATGGCTTCCATCAAAGATTACGATGAGTACACCTACCACCACTCGGTCAATGTCAGTATTTTTTCGATTTCTCTGGGGCAACGCCTGGGCCTGTCCATGAAGCAATTGACGGAACTCGGCATGGTTGCACTGTTTCACGATATCGGGAAGATGGTAATCCCCACCGAAATTCTGAACAAGCCAACCCGTTTGAATGACGAAGAATGGGGTGTTATAAAAAAACATCCCGTGGAAGGGGTCCGGATTCTGTTGAAGATGAAGCGTTTGGATTACACCTCTATCCGGAGCGCCATCGTGTCGTTTGAGCATCATATATTTTATAATAACACCGGTTATCCCTCGGTAAAAAAGTATCCACCACTGGATCTATACAGCAGAATTGTCAGTCTTGCGGATCAATACGATGCCATGACATCTGCGCGGGTGTATTCAAGAACGCCCATGTCTCCGGATAAGGCATTGAATCTTATGATGAAGCAGGCCGGTACACAACTTGATCCCTTATTGCTGCAGTTTTTTATTAATATGGTGGGCGTGTATCCCATCGGTACGCTTGTGATGCTGGATTCAAATGAGTTGGGTCTTGTTTATGAAATCAATCCGATCTTTGTCGATCGGCCCCACATCATGATCCTTACGGACCGCCTGGGACAGCGGGTAACAGTCCATCCTTTTGATTTATCAAATAAAAATGAGGAAGGGGCGTTTCAGAAATCCATCGTGAAAACAATGGATGCCAATGCTTATAAAGTCAATTTGGCGGAATATCTTTTATAAGCGCGGGCGTTAAACTTTATGATCAGGTTCAAAGAAACCAATGACACTTTCTAAATGCCCTTAAAATGCATCACCCCTGTTACTCAATCTTTATGATTGACAGAGGGGCTCTTAATAAGTTAAGAGAAGCCTGCAGTTTTTTTATAAAAGATCCGATTCAATTTACACATAAAGCCCGGAGGATTTAATAAAAAAATCCTCCGGGCTTTTTTTATTGCCGGGCACACCGGGGCAAGAATGGGCCGTCCGGCCTGAAATAATTACATATCAGTCTCACACTAATTAAAGGAAACACTTATTAATGAATTTTGAACAGTTTAATCTGCATGAAAAAATTATTGCCGGCGTCAAAGCGAGCGGCTATATCGAACCGACTCCGATCCAGGTCGAGTCCATACCCTCCATAATGGAAGGCCGGGACGTGATGGGGCTGGCCCAGACCGGAACCGGAAAAACCGCCGCTTTTGTATTGCCGATACTTCAGCGGCTTCTGAATGGGCCCCGCAGGGTCGTGCGTGCGCTGATTATCGCGCCCACTCGTGAACTGACCGAGCAAACCCATGAAGCTATCGGTCAACTGGGATGTAAAACCGGGCTTCGCAGTTTAAGCATTTATGGGGGGGTGGGCATTATGCCTCAAATTCAGGCTTTGCGCACGGGCGTGGATATCGTTTCCGCATGCCCCGGACGGCTGCTTGATCATGTTAACCGGAAAACCATCAATTTATCCAAAATTGAAGTGCTGGTTCTGGATGAGGCGGACCAGATGTTCGACATGGGATTTCTGCCGGATATCCGGAAAATTATTAAGAGCCTGCCAAACGTCCGCCAGACATTATTGTTTTCCGCCACCATGCCGGCCGACATCCGGGGGCTTGCCAATGATATCCTTAGAAATCCGGTATCTTTTCAAATTGGACATTCCCAACCGGCATCCACGGTTGCCCATACGTTCTATCCGGTGGAAACCCAGCGTAAAAACGTTCTGCTGGATAAAATTCTGGCTGATACGGAAACCGGCCCGGTATTGGTGTTTACGCGCACCAAAATCCGGTCCAAACGGGTGGCTCAGCACCTGGACCAGTCCGGTTACAAGACAGCGGCCTTGCACGGCAATCTGTCTCAGAGTCAACGGCAAAAGGCCCTGGATGGCTTCCGGAGCGGAAGGTATAAAATCCTGGTCGCTACAGATGTGGCTGCGCGAGGGATTGATGTGCGAAAAGTGTCCCATGTGATCAACTACGATATCCCGAATACAGCGGAGGCCTATACCCATCGTATCGGCCGTACTGGTCGGGCCTGTGAAACCGGCGATGCGTTTACATTTGTGACATGTGAGGACAAGATACTCACCCGTTCAATCGGGAAGCTCTTGGGCGGAAATGTAACATACTGTTCCCTTGAAGGATTTCCGGATATTTCCGCCGTCCTTGACGGAGCAGCCGAGGGAGGCAGAAGCCGGGCAAAATCCGGTATGCGCCCAAATAAACCAAACAGACCGGCAGGTTCTTATTCAAAAGAAAAAAGTAATCGCTGGAATGCGCAAGGCCGAAGGTAGCCGGTCCTCGTGTATTTATTTCTGATCTCTGCTTTTAAAGGCCATTAAAGCTATCCCGCTCCAGTGCATAGACAGGTAATTCCAAGCCTGCGGAGCGGCTGAGCTGAAAGTGGGAATAAGCAAACCCGAGCTTTTCAAGTACCCTTATGCTGGCAAGGTTTTGGGGATGGACGCAGGCAAGAATCCGGTCCATCTCTGTTTTTTTGTAAATTTCAGCAATCACTGAGGCAGCCGCTTCCGTGGCGTATCCCTGGCCCCATGCATCGCGGCAATACCGGTATCCCAGCTCCGCATGGTCCAGAAATTTAGAAAACGTCACTCCGCACCAGCCGATATAAAGACCCGGGTCCCTGGCGTAGACCGCCAGATTCCCCAATTCTGTTGTTTCCCGATTGACGATACTTGCCTGGTATTTTTTCAGGGCGGTTTCCTTTGACCAGTGATAAATGCTGCCGTCGCCAATCCACCGCATCACTTCCGGGTCTTTGCTCATGACGTAGAATCTGTTAAAATCTTCAATAGATTCGGGTTTTATGCGCAATCGGGGGGAGATGAGCGGTGTGTTGAAAATCATTTATTCTTTTTTTCCCGCTTTTCCTGCTTTTTTTCCTTGGGTGATTTGGCCGGTTCTTTTTTTGTCTCTTTTTTGGTGTCTTTTGATTTTGCCATTGGTGTTCCTCCACGTTAAGATGATTGCAATCAAACAACTATAAAATTCATGGGCCGGTCAGCCGCCTAAAGGTCGGAAATTTCTTTCAGGTAACGAAACAGCAGCTTTGAAGCCTGCATGGCTTTTTCCGGTTCGGTTGCGGTGCGCATGTTGCGTGTAAGCTGTGTCAGCCGCTGTCTGTCGGCAAGCGGGCAGGCAACCAGGATTTCCTCAAGGACTTGAGGGTTGTCCGTCTTGAGCTCATCCCGCCATGTTTCAATTTTTTTAAATAAAAATGATTTATTATAATCTCCATGACGGAGATTTTCAAGCGCCTTCCGAATGGGCTCCGGATCGATTTCCCCCATGATTCTGCCGATATATTGCAGTTGTCTGCGCTTGGCTTCGTGTTTCATGGGTTTTTGGGCGTCACGGACAGCCGATAAAAGCTCTTCCGGCATATCAATATGTTTTAGCTGGTCGGGGGACAGTGACACAAGCTGTTCTCCGATTTCCTGCAACAGCTTGAATTCATTTTTTTTCTGAGTTTTGCTTTTAATTATTTCATCCATTTCCAATTTCACGCCCCCTTTTTCATGTTTCCAGATACTTACATGTTTTTTTGATCTATTCATGTCAGAAAATTTTTATTTCTGCAAGAGGCGCTATCGTGTATAGTAGCCAATTCGAATATAAATCAAGTGATGGTTTGGATATGGAAAAAAATAATATTAAAAATACTTTGGATTCCCAGGCCGGCAGGTTATTCGCTTTGTCTGTTGTGCTGTTTGTGCTTTATCTGGTCGGAGTGGGATATGCTTTTTCCGCCGACAGAATGCTGGGCCAGACCCTGCTGGGGGCATTTTTTGCGAATGCTTTTGGTGGAAGGGCTGCCGGGGTCGGGCTTTGCATTGGATTTGAAATGAATTTGCTGACAACCATTTGCTGCAATTTGTTTTTTGAAACGGTGGTAGTGTTTTTTTGTTACTCACTCTTTTTGTTTTCGATGAATCATTATATTAAAAGCCGGTTACTCAACAAAGCGTTGTTGAATGTTGAAAAAAAAGCGCTCAAGTACCAGGATATGATTTCCCGATACGGATGGATGGGGGTGTTTATATTTGTCATGCTCCCTCTGCCAGGCACGGGTCCAGTGGCTGGATCTTTTATCGCCTATTTTTTAAATTTCAGCATCAAAAGGAATTTTGTTTGCGTTTTATCCGGCACACTTGTCGCTATTGTTCTCTGGACAATATTTTTTGATTTTTTAAACGAGCATATTTCGATGATCCATGTTGTGATTGCCATGATCCTTATGGTTGCGGCGATCTATCTTGCAAAGCTTGTCCGGAACTGGTTTGTTTTAAAAAGCAACAAGGGCCATTGATCGGGTGCCGGTGAAGAATAGACAGATATATGATATCATCATTATCGGCGCCGGTGCTGCCGGATTAATGGCGGCAACTGTTTGCGGGTCCGAGCCGTTAAAAGTGCTGTTGCTTGAAGGCCAGCATAAGCCGGGTTTAAAACTGCTGATTACCGGCGGCGGAAGATGCAATATCAGCAATTTAAACATTCATTACAGGATGTTTAACAGTCCGCATCCGCGAACGCTGAAAAATGCTTTGGCCGCATTTTCGCCCCGACGGACGGTGACGTTTTTTGAAGAGATGGGGGTTGCGCTGCAAGCGGAAAGTGACGGGAATCTGTTCCCGGTTACACAAAAGGCGCAAACGGTTTGCGATGCGTTGCTCCGGCAGGCTAAAAAACATGTTGAATTCCGCATGGGCTGTAAAGTCCATGAAATAAACCGATTTCAGGGAGTGTTGTGTGTCAGGTGTGAGAATCGTTCCTTTTTTTCAAAAACAGTGATTCTGTGCGGAGGCGGGCGGTCCTATCCCCAGACCGGGAGCGATGGTTCGGGGTTTGACCTTGCGCAACAGCTCGGACATACCATTGTTCCCTTAATTCCGGCCCTGACGCCCCTTCTGACTGATGACACGGAATGGAAAGGTCTTTCCGGCATTTCCCTGGTCTGTGCGTTAAGCATAAAAAGTGATTCCGGCCCGGATATCACTTTCGAAGGGCCGCTTTTGTTCACTCATAACGGATTTAGCGGACCTTGCGTGCTGAACATCAGCCGTTATTGGATACGAAACCCTCATTATTTTGTGATCGCTAATTTTCTTCCCCGTGAAAATGCTGTTTCTTTTAAAGAAAAAGCCCTTCAGGCAGCCCAAGGCCATCCCCGGCAGATGGTGAAGACCTGGCTGTCAACCCTTGTCCCTGCGCGGCTTGCGGAAACCATTATTAAAAAAACACTGGCTGACGAAAAGCAGGTGCTGGGTCAGCTCACCCGGAAACAGCGAGAGGCTTTGATCAGCGGTGTGCTTCTCTGTCCGCTGCCGGTCAGTGGCGCGTCCGGATATCAAAAGGCTGAAGTCACCGCCGGCGGGGTGGACCTTGGTGAGGTCAATGAAAAGACACTGGAATCCAAAATAGTGCCGGGCCTGTTTTTTGCCGGAGAAATTTTGGATGTGGACGGGCCGGTCGGGGGTACAAATTTGCAGTGGGCCTGGTCCAGCGGCTATCTTGCCGCAAAGGGCGCTGTTGGTGTGCGTAAAAAAAATACCCCTTTCCGCCTCCAGGATGACGCTTAGGAGGAGGAAAGGGGAGAGATGTTTTTTACAGGGTTATGGCAAGGTTATCGGCCGTCGTCGTCGTCATCATCATCATCGTTATCATTTTCAGCTTCCAGAAAGGCATCGGCCATGCCAAGGGCTTCAAAGGCAGCATCCACAATATCCTGATCTTCGTGATTGACAAGGTGGCCGATCACATGATGGGCTTCTTCCGGCTGAATATTCACCACCGCATCAATCGCGGCGAGGAGCAGGGGCTGGTCGGTGTCAGGGTCGGAGATGATCTTTAGAATGTGGGGCCATGCTTTTTCCAGGCCCATATTTCCGGCCGCACACACCGCTTCATAAAAAATATCCGGATCATTATTGTTTAAAGATTCGAGAATCTGGTTTTCGAATCCCCCGATAAAGCTCATGCAGAAAATTGCTGTGAGCCGCCAGTCTTCGTTGTCACTCATGTAAGCGGCCCTTACTGCATCCCGGTGCCAGTTCTGGGGCGCCCGCACGGAAGCTTCAAGTATCCGGCGGCGAACATCCTCATGAACATCAGAATCCATAAAAAGCCTGCGCAGGGCCTGTTGGATTTTTTCAAATGATGCTTCAGAAATCATAAAATCTTCGTCATAATCATCAAATTCCATGGTGTCGGCATATTCAAGGGCCGGCCCCAGTGAGATAACCGCCGCACTCCGCATATCGTTTGTTTCATTTTTATTCTGCACGATGGCAAGCAGGATGTCCGCCATTGCATCGTTCATGACGGTTGGTTCTCCCGCCATCTCGGCAGCAAGAAGCCGGTCGGAAGGGGCGGCTTTTTCAGTGGTAAGGATTTTGCCTATGATGGCGTCCGCATTTTCCGGCCAGTCCCATGATGGTATCTCCATCAGTGCTTTTAAGTTCATTTATTTTCCTTCCAGTCGACATTTTTGTCGAATTTTAATAAGTTATGCTGCTTGTTGGTAAAAAGAGGCATCTGAAATTAAAAATGCGAGTATCAATTATTTTATCCCGAATGTCAAAAAGGAAGTGCAGTGGCATACAACTTATATTCTTTTAAAAACCAGACAGGCCCATTCTTTTTCCTCTTTTTTTAACAGACATGTAAAATGCTGCTGGGAATACCGATCGAAAACACTGTCGGTTTCGTGAGGTCTTATTCCTGAGATAATGACGATGCCGTTTCTATCCGAACCTTGGGTAATCAATGGATATAACGTCATGATGTCCGGAAGTCTAAGATTGGCGGTGATTAATGAAAACTTTGAATCAAGGGTTTCCGATTCGTCGACAATTGCTATCCTGTCTTTGTAGCCGTTGATCTCTACGTTTTTGATGGCTTCAGACCGAGCGCAGGCGTCCGTATCCACCCCGATACCGGTTTCAATGCCCAATTTCAGGGCTGCGATGGCCAGTATCCCGGAACCTGTGCCAATGTCCCAAACCGTTGACCCTTTAAAATTTCTAATGAATTGTTCTTCTTTCAGAGCATATTCAATGCCCTGGACAGAGAGCCGGGTGGTCGGATGTGCGCCGGAACCAAAAGAAATACCGGGAAATATGTCAATGACGATATCCGGGGCGGTTGCATTAAAGTCCATATTATAGGGTTTGACCACAATGGATGGAGAGATCCTGACCGGCCGGTGAAATGAGGGTTCAAGAAAGGAACTGCCGTAGGCATAGGTGTAAGTCAGCTCTGATTCGGCGACCAGACTCCGGATGGCAGGCCGGATGAGTTTTCTGTGAATGCCGGATCGCCGGTGAATGATGTTTTCAACCACTTGCTGCGATAATTTGGTTTGAGAAGCTGCAACGAGATCCAGGATTGTTTTTTTTAATGCCTCAGTGTCCGTCATGTATTATCGAGCCTTTTGATTGAATTTATTTTCGTCTGACTGGCCTGATGATGTATATATCAAGGGCAGTCGGCATTCAATCGGAATCGTGATGATAATTTCCAGACACTGTACCTCATTCACGCCGGATGAATCTGCTTGAAGAGCTGATTAATCGACGTGCAGCACCACCGCAAAACAGTTAAACATTGCCCAAACCGGATCACCTTTGCTGAATTCAAGCCGCCGGCTGCTTTCCGTGGAGATAATCGCAGATAATTCGGTCCCGTCAGAAATGCGAACCGCATATTCCGTATTCACACTACCGCTGGTTATTCGTGTAATGATCCCATTAAATCGATTTTCCGCGCTGCTTTCAGGTTCTTCAATCCCTTTCTGTAAAGTGACCCACGGTGCTTTGACCTCGGCGGTAATCAGCCGGCCTTCCCTTAAGCCGAGCAGATCCAGGCTGTAATTGGTGATTACCGTGGTGACGGAATGGCCGCCGATGGTGGTCAGGTTGACAAGTGCCTGTATGTCGCCTCTCTGAATTGTTTGGATTTTGCCGAAAAAAGAATTCCGTGCGCTGGTTTTGCGCGAAGATTCTCTTTCCATAAAAAGCCTCGTCACCTGCTGAATTTCATCCGTTGAAAAAGAGACGTAGGCGGAGGTGAGATTGAGGGTTGAATGACCCATCATCATTTGAACTGCCGGTAAAGGCATGTTGGCCTGCATCAGTTCCACGGCCCGCGCTTTTCGAATCATTTCCGGACCGCCCAGCCGCTTTGGGAAACCGCAGGCCTCGGCACGTTCGTAAAATTTGCGGCGAACAAAACCGGGATCGATATCAAACAGGTTTTGCAGTGAATCCTTAAAAGAGATATCCGCAAGCGCCGTTTGAATCTCACGGGATAAAGCTTCTGATATCTGAACCTCCCTTGGACCGGTGTCAGTTTCCGATTTAATTGCCGGGCCTGCACTTTTAAATAAAACGGATTGCCGTTCAGCATTGATATCCTTGAAAGGATTAATGGCAAGGGCTTCATTGAGCTTGGCGCCGGTGTAACGTATCAGCAGGAACACGATTAAAATACGCTGCCGGGACAGGCGCACATCCACACGAGAAGAACCGTTCGCCCATTCCCGAAAAGACTGTTCCAGATTGTTGAGCTGAACGGAATCCAGGAATTGGTCATCGTCCGGAATTGAAATATTGCGTCCGTGATCGGTGTTTTTTAATATCGACAGCGGTTGATCGGGCTCAGTCTGCGCCTTTTTTATGCTTGATTTCATTGGCTTTTCTACCGGAATTTTCATGTTTTCAATCAAAATTTTTCTTGCATCATTTATAGCATAGCCATTCATAGAAAACACGGCAAAATCAACTTGACATAAAGCCTGACAGATGGCAATACTAACACGTAAAAATTATATTTCGTGTCTGTTATTTGTGCCGTATCGAAGTCTTAAACTGGGGAGACTGAAATGTTCTTTCAAACCGCTGGAATCGAAGTCTCACCCTGGATTCCGCCTCTGGTTGCATTTGTTATTTCGTTTTTTACTTCAATGGGCGGGGTGTCGGGTGCGTTTCTTCTCCTGCCATTCCAGATGTCGTTTCTCGGATACACCAACCCATCCGTCAGCGCCACCAACCAACTGTTCAATATCGTGGCAATTCCCAGCGGCGTCTATCGATATTACAAAGAAGGCCGGATGGTTTGGCCGCTAACCTGGGTCGTGATCGCCGGTACCTTGCCAGGGGTATTTATCGGCGCTGTCGTGCGCGTGGCATATCTTCCAAATCCAAGACATTTCAAACTCTTTGCCGCCTGTGTGCTTCTTTATATCGGGATTCGGATGGCAATGGATCTGCTGAAGAAAAAAGCAGATGATGCCATCAAAAATACCAGCGAAATCCGTTTCCAGGAGATGGTTCGCCGTCATCGATCCAGAACGGATGGTCTGGAACCATCCGGGAATTCCCCGCTGCCGGTTGTTAAAGTAACCCATTTTAATTTGAAACGTCTGGGATACACTTTTTATGATGAAAGCTTTGATGTTTCGTTTTGGGGAATCGTGGCTCTCAGTTTCATTGTCGGCATCGTGGGCGGCATATACGGAATCGGCGGCGGGGCGATCATTGCGCCTTTTTTTGTCACATTTTTTGGTCTGCCTGTCTATACTGTGGCCGGGGCCGCCCTGATGGGAACGTTTGTCACTTCTGTGGCGGGGGTCACTTTTTATCAACTTATCGCCCCTTTTTACCCGAACGTGCCGGTGGCCCCGGACTGGCTTTTGGGGATTTTATTTGGCGTGGGCGGAATGGCGGGCATGTATCTCGGGGCGCGCTGCCAGAAGTTCGTGCCTGCAAGAACGATCAAGTGGATGCTGGCGGGCATCATCTTTTTTACCGCTCTCAAATATGTCGCTGAATTTTTGAAACATTAATGAAATGACAGGTTCTCAAGGTTCTGTCATCTAAAGGATTGGCAGATTTGGAAACTATTTCTTGACAAGGGAAGGGTGGTTTAATATTTATAAGCCTTCGCAAGGGGGAGTAGCTTTTAAGGTGGTTATCGTCAATACGTCTTCAAAATAGAAGGCCGGTGCCACCCGTTAGACCGTACGCTAACAAGCAAGACCTTTGTCACAGCAAATATGTGGCAGAGGTCTTTTTTTTTGGGGAGCTGTTTGACTAATTTAAGAATGCCTCTCCAAGATAAAAAACATTCAACTTTAATCAAAAGGAATTGTTTTAAATGCAGATGATTACACTGAAAAAAGTTTCGATTGCAGCCCTTTTTATGGTATTTATTTTTCTCATTGCCGGTTTTGCGGAACTTGCCGAAGCCCGATCACGCGGCGGCGGCCGTTCATTTGGGCGGAGTCAGAGCCGTAGCGTTTCCAAACCGGCACCCCCTCCTTCAGCGCAATCCGCCGCACAATCCGTACGTCCCGCAACCTCCGGGGGGGCATTTTCCCGAGGCCTGGCCGGTGGCATCGCTGGTGGTCTGATGGGTGGCATGATCGGGAATATGTTGTTCGGCGGCACGGCCCACGGATCAGGTATGGGCGGTATGGGCGGCAGCGGGTTCGGGATGTTCGAAATTCTGCTGCTGGCAGGTCTGGGATACTTCTTATATAAGAAATTCTATAAGGGAAAACCCTTTGGCGCAGCAGCGGGGGCCGGTTCCGCATATGCGCGAAGTACTCCCGAACAGGCCTCCGGCTTTTTCGGACAGCAGGATGGGCCGGAGGTTCATGCGCCGCCGGCAGATGAGGACGATCCCCTGGTGGCTGGTGTGCAGCAGATATGGCGCGTTGATGAAACGTTTCATCCGGACCGGTTTAAAGAAACCGCCCAGGATCTGTTTTTCAAAATTCAGGCAGGCTGGACGCGCCGGGAAATTAATGCGCTGAAAGGACTTGTCGGTGAACAGTTGCTGGGTGAATATGACCGCCATTTTACGCAAATGAAAGAAAAAGGCCAGTTTAACCGGTTGGAAAACATCGCCGTTCGAAATGTCGACCTGGTGCAGGCCGGGGTGGATGGGGACGAAATTTTTGTTACTGTCCGATTTACCGCCAATCTGTTGGATTATACAGTGGATGAACGTTCCGGAGAAATTATCAGCGGGGATCGTGAAAATCCCGTAAAATTTGACGAAAACTGGACCTTTGCCCGCCCGGTCGGAAGCAGTGTCTGGAAGCTGGAAGGTATCGAAGTCTTATAGCGGTCAGGTCTCGTCTTTATAATTTCACCTGCGGAGCGCTCCGCAGGTGAAATACCTCATTCCGGAGCCTTCAACTTTTTTTACCGGTTATTCCAAAAAATGTTTTGCATACCGGCGCACAACATACAATCCAATACCTGCTCCGACGGTGCTTAAAATAAAAGCGGTCATTAATCCTACTTTTTCGCCAAGCCACCAGCCCAGATAACTCCCTAACATCATGCCGGTAAGTGAAATGATTTTTTTCATGATTAAGAATTATCCCAATTAAAACAACGTCCCAGTTCCCTCAATTGATCCAATGTGTATTTTTTAGGTGACGAATTCCTTTTTTTCCTTTATGCTTGCAAGCTATTGACGGGTAATCAAGTGAAATGTTCAGGATTTTTCAATTGGCCAAACTCAAATCCAAACTGTGCTCCATATCACGGACCATCCTCACAACGGAGGGACAAGGCGATGAATTGTAATCTGAAGAAATTGAAATCTTTATTGGTGCTGATGCTGGTGCTGGCCTTCAGTATTTCGGGTTGTGCCAGTCGTTTAACGGCGGCAGGCCCGCTGGTGTCAAGACTGGAGAATGGTAAAACATCGGTGGGAGAGGTCGTTAATTATAAATATTCGGGGTCTGTGCGCGGGAATGTCGGTTTTCTGGATAAAACCCCGATGTGTGCCAAAGTGATCGAAAAAGTCAGGGTCGCCAAAAAGGAGCCAAGGGGGTTTTCGATCATTCTTGCCGAAATAGTGGTGTTCGGACTTGGGTTTTATGACATGACGAGAACCCGGGCGGTGGTGGAGGACAGCAAAATAACCGTACCCTTGGCAAAGTTTGAATCCAGCGAAACAGTGCTTTGCGGAGAGAAACGGCCGGCCGCTAATGAAGATATCGTGATATTTGTCAGACCGGCCATTGTCGGTGGCGACAAGCCCAAAAGTTATATCCGGCAGGCAAGCACGGATGAAAATGGCGTGATTGATTTTAACAAGCTGTTTCCCGGAGAAACAAGAATACTCAATTTAAATGTCTGGCTGGCATCGGATGAATCAAGGGCCGTTTCATTTCAGTTCAAACCCGGACTGTGATGTTATTACAGATTTTATAATTTTTGTGCGCCTCACATTTGTTCTTATATCAATTACGCCTGCGGGCTAAGGTTTTGGAGGGAAAACTCATGAAACGGTCATTGCTTATAATTGTTATGTTCCTGATGATTGCCGGGTGCGCAACCCCGCCGAAGGGCGCCTTTAAAATTGACTGCGGGCCCTATCCTGAAAAATTCGAAGAAATGATCATCTGTTATTTGGAATTTAAAATTGAAGACCCGGCCAGCCTGTCAGATTTTAAAGTCATTAAACCGCCCGAGAAGGTCAAAGCCGATACTTATTACACCTCCATTCCGCTTGCGGAAGGTGATGAGGTTTGGGAATGCTTTATTGTGTATGATTCGAAAAACAGAGATGGAAAACAAATCGGCAAAGACCTTCATGTGGTCTGGTTCAGAGACGGAAACATTGTCGCCTTTGATTATTCAGACATTGAAGGGGAGTTCAGAATCAAGCAGCGCCAGGGGAATCCTTGCGAAAAGAAGAACAGCGATCAAGGGAATTCATGATGGGGAGCATGTTCTGAAACCTGACCGTCTGGTTTTAAAAAATGGTGAACCGCGAATCCCCGTGATATTTTGTTGAGGCGTTTAACAATGTCACGGGGATTTTATTTCTGGGGGAAACGCCGGGAAGTTAAGCACCCGGTCTCGGACAGGTTTCCAAACAGATAGAAGAAAAAGTATTTAAACAACCCATCAGGGAGTGCCTTCATGGTGAAAAATGGTCTGAAAATATTGGCGATTGATGACAGCTCCATTAATCTGATGATATTGGAATCCGTTATAAAGGATGCATTCCCGGAAGCAACCCTGTTTACCGCCTCAACCGGAATCAATGGCATCGAGCTGGCGCAGATCAATGACCCGGATGTTATCCTGCTGGATATTGTCATGCCCGGAATGGATGGATTTGAAGTTTGCCGAAAACTCAAGCAAGACCAGCGCCTTTTGGATATTCCGGTAATCTTCCTTACCGCTTTGAAAACCGACCGGGAAAGCCGCATCAGGGCACTGGACGCCGGATGCGAGGCGTTTCTGTCCAGACCCATTGATGAAATCGAATTCACCGCCCAGATCCGCGCCATGAACAGAATCAGAGCAGCCCGCAGGTTGGAGCGCAAACGGGCCGAAGATGCGCTTCTGGAGAGTGAAAAAAAATACCGGTTTATCGTTGAAAACTCCAATGACATCATCTGGACGTTTGATCTGTCAACCATGACGTTTAATTTTTGCTCCAATGCTGTTGAGCAAATTCTCGGTTATTCTGAAGACGAGGTGGAACTGAGAAATACTTTAGATGATATTTTCCCTATCGAGACGAAACGAAATGTAATGGCTGAATTCGGTAAACTGCTGGATGGAAACGCCACCTCTAACCGGGTTTTGATGGAAGCGCAGCATTGCCACCGGGATGGCTTCCTGGTCTGGCTGGAGATAAATGCGGTGCTTCAAAAGGACGATTTCGGCCGTCCTGCATTTTTTTCAGGCGTATCCCGGGACATCACCGGACGCAAGCAGGCGGATGCGGAGCGGCTGAGACTGGAAGCCCAGCTCCGGCAGGCCCAGAAAATGGAATCCATCGGTCTTCTGGCAGGGGGCGTGGCTCATGATTTCAATAACATGCTCGGGGTGATTATTGGTCATGCCGAACTCGTGATGGAACAGGTTGACCCTGGTGAAGAGGCTTACAATGATCTTGAAGAGATATTAAAAGCGGCAAACCGTTCCGCGAACCTGACCCATCAGCTTTTGGCATTTGCCCGCAAACAGGCCATCAACCCCGTTATCCTGGATTTAAATGATGCGATTTCAGGCATGCTCAAAATGTTAAGGCGTCTCATCGGAGAAGATATTCGTCTCGTATGGAAGCCGGGATCTGAACTCTGGGCGGTTAAGATAGACCCGGCCCAGGTGGATCAGATTATGGCGAACCTGCTGGTCAACGCAAGGGATGCCATTCCCGGTGTCGGGGATGTCTCCATAGAAACGGATAATGTGGTCATCAATGAAGCCGATTGTTTGGGCCATGCGGGTTTTGTACCCGGTGAATATGTTCTGATTTCAGTCAGTGACTCGGGTTCAGGGATTGACAAGGAAACCGTTGAGCATATTTTTGAACCTTTTTATACCACGAAGGAAATGGGCAAAGGCACCGGGCTCGGGCTTGCCACGGTGTACGGCATCGTTAAGCAGAATAACGGATTTATTTATGTTTACAGTGAACCGGGGAAAGGCAGCTCTTTTAAAATTTATCTGCCGATGATGGAAAAAATAATTGAAATTGAGAAAGAAGAGACTCCCCGAAAACTGCTGGAGGGCTTGGAAACGGTTCTCCTGGTGGAAGATGAGGGCGCGATTTTGAAGATCGGCCGATCCATACTGGAGCGATACGGATATACGGTGATCTCTGCTTCAACTCCGGGCGCGGCCCTGACGCTTGCAGGAGAATTCAAGGGGCCTGTCCATCTGCTGATTACCGATGTGGTGATGCCGGAAATGAATGGAAAGGAGATGTGGGAGAAAATTTCGCACCTGCACCCTGAGACCAAATGCCTGTTTATGTCCGGATATACAGCCGATGCCATAGCCCATCACGGGGTTCTGGACGAAGGGGTTAATTTTCTTCAAAAACCGTTTTCAGTAAAAGTTTTGGCGGAAAAAGTCCGTAAAACGCTCGATGGTTGATGTCGCCGCACCCTGAGCCGCTTGCCATACAGGTAAAGGAGGGGGACAAGGCGCATGACTTTAACTTTGAAACCCCGTGGTCACGCCGACAAAACGTTTATGAAACAGCCGGCAGCAAACCGGCAATTTTATTGTTTCTGCGCTATCAGGGCTGCCCTGTTTGTCAGATGGAGATGGCAGAGCCTTAGCATCCGCTGCCAATGAAGAAGATTGGCTGTTTCATATTGTCTGTGATCCCAGTGGAGTTGTTTTTGAGAAATATATCGTACAACCCGTCGGTATTTTAAAATATCTTCATCCAGAAGGCCTGGGCGCTGCCATCAAGGCGATCCGCCAGGGGTTCAGGCACGGAAAATTCTAGGGGAAGGAAACGCAAACCCCTGCTGCGTTTGTAGTAAATTTCATAAAGACAATTACTTATGCTTATCACGGGAACCATATCGGCGATATTCCCGCAAGTGCAACGCTGGCCGCGAATATCAAATGAAGGCCTGCCCGGAGATAAAAAAATGAGAACCGTTATTTATTTGATATGCTTTGTTTTGATGATCAGCATCGCTCCGGCTGCGGCCCAAAAGACCATTATGGTCGGCGGTGAAATTGATTATCCGCCCTACTGTTTTCTTGATAAAAACGGTCGTCCCACAGGTTTTCAAGTCGATTTGACCCGTTCCATCGCAAAGGTTATGGGCATGGAAATCGAAATAAGCCTTTCCCTCTGGGCCGAAGTGCGCAAAGGACTTGAAAATGGAACAATCGATATCATTTGCGGTATGTTTTATTCTGAAGAACGGGCTGAGATATATGATTTTTCTCCTCCTTATGCCATCGTCAGTTCCGTTATTTTCGCGCGCAGAGACGCCCCTTCCGTTCACTCAATAGACGAGTTGCGGAACAAGGAAATCATTGTCATGCGGGGGGAAGCCATGCATGACTTTGTGGTGAAGCAAAAAATCACGCAAAAGCTTATTCTGGCTGAAACACCACACGATGTATTGAAACGCCTCGCGGACGGGGAGGGGGACTATGCTCTTGGCGCTCAAATGCCGGGGCTTTACTGGATCGATAAACTCGGTCTGTCAAACATCACGACCATGGGCAAGCCGCTTGAGCCTTTTAAGGATTGTTTTGCGGTTCGCAAGGGGAATACATTGCTGTTGTCGCGGTTCTCCGAAGGGCTGATGATTCTCCAGCAAACCGGAGAGTTTCAAAAGCTTCATCAAAAATGGTTTGGCGTTCTCGAAACACCTGGTGTTTCATTGACGAAAGTGCTGAAATATGCCGCCGCGGTTTTTCTGCCCCTGCTGGTGCTGATGGTAGCGGCGTTTATATGGTCGTGGACGCTCAGGCACACCGTGGCGCACCGAACCCAGGAACTCTCCGATTCCCGGCAGCAGCTCTACACCCTCAGTGACAATCTGCCGAACGGCTATGTATATCAAATTGTCGCGGACGGAGAACAGCGCCGTTTCACATACATAAGCGCCGGTGTCGAGAAGCTGCATGGTATTTCGGCAAAGGATGTCATGGCTGACGCGATGCTGCTTTATGGTCAGATTGTTGAAGAAGACAGGCATCTGATGGCTGAGCAGGAAGCGCTTACGCAGGAGAGTCTGGCCCGGTTTTATGTGGAAGTTCGATATCGAAGGCCTTCCGGTGAAATCAGATGGCTGCTCATTACTTCATCGCCCCGGAGACTTCCGGACCAACGCATTGCGGCTGAAGGTCTGGCCATTGACATCACCGACTCCAAACGGGCTGGAGAGTTTCTTCAGGAAAGCGAAAAGAGGTTCCGGCTGCATTTTGAGGATGCCCCTTTGCCTTCGCAGTCCCTGGATGCGAATGGAAACATTATTGCCGTCAACAAGGCCTGGCTGAAAACGCTTGGATACTCTATAGAAGATGTGCTGGGTCAGTGGTTTGGCAAGTTTTTGCCCGCAGACCATCAGGATATTTTTCGTGAGCGGTTCCCCCGGTTTAAAAAAATGGGCGAAATATTCGGCGCCGAGTTTGAGATGGTTGCTCAAGATGGTTCTGTCAAAATCGTCTCTTTTGACGGCAGAATCGGTCTGAACCCTGATGGATCTTTCCGGCAGACCTACTGCGTTTTCAAGGATCTGACCACCCTAAGACAGACTCAGGACGCGCTTCGTGAAAAAGAAAAGGACTACCGGCTTCTGGTTGAAAATCTTTCAACGGGAATCGTGGTTCACGGGTCCGATACAGGGATTCTTTTTTCGAATCCAATGGCTTCAGCCCTGCTGGGACTCACGGAAGACCAGATGCGCGGAAAAACCGCCATCGACCCGGCCTGGAGTTTCCTGAGAGAAGACAAGACACCCATGCCTCTGGAAGAATACCCGGTCAACCGGGTTTTGTCGTCGGGTGATCCTTTATTGGGCCAGGTTCTTGGTATCCGCCGGCCGGACCGGCCTGAACCCGTGTGGGTGCTGTGCAATGCCTATCCGATGATTGATGGGGCCGGCAATTTATTCAGGGTCGTTGTTGCATTTTCGGATATCACAGAGCGTAAGCGGACGGAAGAATTATTACGGGAGAGTGAAGAACGTCTGGCGTTTGTGCTGGAAGGCAGTCAACTGGGATACTGGGATTGGAACATCGAAACCGGGGACGTAAAACGCAATGAGCGCTGGGCTGAAATGCTGGGGTATACGCTCCGGGAAATCGAATTCAACGTCAAGCAATGGACGGATCTACATCACCCGGATGATAGGGAAGCCGCATGGAAATCAATTCAGGACCACTTGGAAGGGTGTACGGATGTACATAAAATTGAGTACCGGATGCGCACCAAAGATGGGCAATATAAATGGATACTTGACTGTGCGAGGGTTGTCAAACGAGATGCCCAGGGACGTCCACTGCGAATGAGCGGTACGCATACCGACATCACCGACCGCAGGCAGGCCGAGGAGGAAAGGGAGAGATTGCAGGCCCAGTTGAATCATGCCCTGAAGATAGAATCGGTGGGACGGCTGGCAGGCGGGGTGGCGCATGATTTCAACAACATGCTGGGGATTATTATTGGGCATGCTGAGATGGCTATGGAGCAGGTGGACCCGGTGCAGCCGTTGTATGATGACCTATTGGAAATCCGGAAAGCCGCCGAACGCTCCGCCGGCCTGACCCGTCAACTCCTGGCCTTTGCCCGCAGGCAGACCGTGTCCCCGAGGGTGCTCGACCTGAATGAAACAGTTGAAAGTATGCTCAAAATGCTGCGCCGTCTGATCGGAGAGGGCATTGATCTTGCCTGGCAGCCCCGGGCCGGGGTGTGGCAGATCAAGATGGACCCCACCCAGATTGACCAGATACTCGCCAACCTGTGCATCAATGCCCGGGATGCCATCGCGGATATGGGAAAAATTACCATCGAAACCCAAAATATTGTTTTTGATGAGGATTACTGCGCACTGCACGTTGACGTCGTCCCCGGCGAGTATGTATTGCTGGCGGTGAGTGATGATGGCGGCGGCATGGACAAGGAAACCCTGGAAAAACTGTTTGAACCGTTTTATACCACCAAGGAAATGGGTAAAGGCACCGGCCTTGGTCTTGCCACGGTCTATGGCATCGTCAAGCAGAACAATGGTTTTATTAATGTTTACAGCGAACCGGGCCAGGGGACCACTTTCAAAATCTATTTGCCCCGTTATCAGGGCAAAGCCGGACAGGAGAAAGAGAAATTTCAAGCAGATCCGGTTGCGGGCGGCCACGAAACCATTCTGCTGGTGGAAGATGAACCGGCCATTCTGAAAATGACGACAACGATGCTTGAGCGTATGGGTTACAGCGTACTGGCCGCGAATACGCCGGGCGAAGCCATCCGTCTGGCGGAAGCCCATCCCGGCGAGATCAGTCTTCTCATGACCGATGTGGTCATGCCCGAGATGAACGGTCGGGATCTGGCCAAAAACCTGTTGTCTTTCTACCCCCATCTCAAGCGGCTGTTCATGTCCGGATATACCGCCAACGTCATCGCCCATCACGGGGTTCTGGATGAAGGGATGAATTTCATCCAGAAGCCTTTTTCCATGAAAGATCTGGCTGCCATACTGCGCGGGGTGTTGGATAGCAAATGAGAAATCATGATTGGCGTTTCAGGACAAGACGATTTTGTTCTGTTCCCGGAACCTTCCCAGAACGCAGTTAATCAATTCGGGTTGTTTCCTGGGACCCCTTTCATGACCAGCACGATGGAGGAGAGAAAACATAATGCGCCCGCAAGGACCACTGGGGCAAAGGTCATGGCTCCGCCGGTAATCCCCCGCAGCACCAGTCCGATGGGCATGATAAAGGCACAGACCGCCAGCCGCGAGCACCATTTTTTCCCTGTATCCGTGAGCTCCAAATTCGGGAGCAGGCTGCCGATGATGAGATTGTACAAGGCAATCGGCATGCCGTGGGTGTGTCCGGCTTTTAACAGATAGCGTCCCAGCGGCAAGGCATAGAATCCCTTTTCAAAATAGGGGTCCATGGAAAATCCAAGACACAGCCCGCCGGCAGCGGCAATTAAAATACCGGCGCAGCCTGCGATGATATTGATTTTTTCCTGACGCATGATGTCCTCCATGGCTAAAGTGTTACAGATCAGCTCCGGTTGATGTTCTTCAAAGACAAACCCAAAAAAAATGTGGCTAACAGTCATCGGATGTGCATAATTTTGATTGACTTAAAGGCCAGTTTGAAAGTTTCCGGTTCGGTTCCAGATCCTTTTCAATCGTTTCAAGCCACCCGATCATTTCTGCAAGCGTAAACGGTTTTTTGAATACCTTAATGCCCAGCGAGGCCGCTTTTTGAATGTCCTTATCTGAAAAATCGCCGGACATCAGGGCCATGGATTTGCATTTACAACCTTTTTCGATCTGTTCTTCCAAGAAATCCAGTCCCCGCTTGACTGGCATATGCAGGTCGGACAGAATCACGTCTGCGCAGGACTCATGCAGCGGACAGGGGCAGACTGTCGTCTCACACAGGGGGCAGGATGAAGGATTGGGGAATGTAAACACTTCATACCCCCTGCCGTCAAAAAGTGACCACAGGAGTTGCCGGATGGCTGGTTCATCATCAAAAATAAGCGCCCGTAAAGTCATTTTGCCTCCTTAATTGATTTCATTCTGCGAGTAACTATTATAAAGACATGGAAACAAATGGAACAATGTGACAGTTCGTGTCGCCCGGAATCAACGGCAGCATTTATTTAATGAATGGGAAAACCCCGATGAATCACCTGATGAAGCAATGGACCCGATATTTCAAATCTGCAGTTTATACAATTAGGACATGCATCTGGATTTCCATGCTTTTTCCATTATTGTATGGGGCTTTCGCCATTCCGGTCCAGGCTGAAACGCAAAACGCGCTGTCTATCGTATACTTTAACTCATATCACCAGGGATACAAGTGGTCGGATGATGAACAAAAAGGTATTCAAGATGCTTTCGCGAAAAAAGATTTTAAAAGGCCCGTTCATTTCTTTGTGGAATATATGGATACCCGGCGTATTGTCAATGAAGCATACCTGAAACAATTGTCTCAAGTCTATAAAGAAAAATACCGGGGTATTCCCATTGATTTGATCATTTCCTCCGATGACTGGGCATTTAATTTTTTAAATGAGTATCGAAAGGATATTTTTCCGGACATCCCCTATGTCTTTTGCGGTGTTAATTATTTTGACCCCAATCAAATCAAAGACCATCACCAAATCACGGGTGTGAATGAAGCAGCGGGCATTAAGGAAACCCTGGCCCTGATTTTTACCCTTCATCCGCAAACAGAAAAAGTCCTGATTATTAATGATCAGACGATTACCGGATTTAAAGTCCGGGGGCCGCTTTTAAGGGAAACCGCTCTGATGGGCGACCGGGCCCAATTTGAATTTACAGACAACCTGACTGTTCCGGAAATTCTGGAAAAAGTAAACCATCTGAATGAGCGAAGCGTTATCCTGTTTACTTTTCTTTTCAGGGATGCATCCCAGCAATTTTATGAAAACAGTGAAGTGATTTCCCGGCTGAAGGCGGTCAGCCGGGTTCCTATCTACGGTGCCTGGGATTTCAATTTAGGGCTTGGTATCGTCGGCGGAATGTTGACATCCGGGTATTATCAGGGACAAAAAGCGGCTGAAATGGCCATCCATATTCTCTCCGGTGCAGATATCGATCAGATGCCGGTTGTCATGGAAAGTCCCAACAGGTATTTTTTTGATTATAGCCTGTTGGAACAGTATGGAATTCCCATGTCAAAACTTCCTGAAGACAGTATCATAATTAACGCTCCGAAAACGATCATTGATTTTTATCAAAAAAATCAGCTTATTGTATTAACAACGGCAATCATCTTTTTATTGACCATTGAGTTTATTCTGATGTTTTTTGGATTCAAAATCCGGAAGGCCAATCGGAAACTGGCGTTATCAGAAAAAAAATACCGGTCAGTTTTTGAACATACCGGAACGGCAATGGCGATGATCACAAAAGATACAACCATCACGATGGTCAACTCCGAATTTGAAATTCTTTCCGGATACCGCCGGGAAGAAATAGAAATGAAAAAAAGCTGGCAGCAATTTGCGCACCAGGCCGATCTAAAGAAAATGCTGGCATACCATCAGCAAAGACGGGCGCAAGGGGCGGATGTACCTGTAAATTATGAATTCCGGTTTATCAATAAGGAAGGAAAAGAGCGGCATGTTTTCGTCACCGTAGGGATGATTCAGGGAACTGAATCCAGTGTGGCTTCATTGATAGACATTACCGATCGGATCCGCACGGAAAAAGAAAAAGAATATTTAATCGTCAAGCTTAAACATGCACTGAATAATATCAAGACGTTAAAAGGGCTGGTGCCCATTTGCGCCCATTGCAAGAAAATCAGAAATGACGAAGGGTACTGGCGGCAAATTGAAGAATTTGTCCAGGAGCATTCTGACGCTCAGTTCAGCCATGGCATCTGCCCGGATTGCGCCAGAATCCATTTCCCGGAACATGATATCCTTTGAAACGGGGTTGTCGTTGTATGCCTATCCCTGCAAGTTGGAATGATGAGCCATTTCGATAATTTTTTTTTCATCAACCGGCTTTTTAAACTTTACATGGACAGTACATTCCTCAAACGGAAGGAATTTCAGTGATACGATTTGCGCCAGTGCTTTCATTTCCTGGAAAACATGGTCTTTTTTATACTGCATATGGATGTGTATCCATTGCTGGTGAAGCTTTTCCCCTTCACTGGGTTTCAGGTTCTGAATAATATAACAAAGTCCGCCGGCTGAAATATCAATAAGCTTTACGTTGGTAATTTCTGTTCCAATGATTCGTTTGCCGTCAGAATCCGCTATTTGAACCTGGGCATTCAGCGACACTCTGTACCGTTTATACAGACGCCGCGCCTGTCCTTTTTTGCCTGACAAATTGCTGCATGTTTTAATCTTTTCACCAACAAAATCGCATAGTTTGGATTCAAAAGCGGAGTTCTCAAACAGAAGACTGTGAAACATGGTTTTTTCAAGAACGCTTAACTGAGAGTCAACCACCGGCGTGAGGGTGCTGGTATGGCAGGAAAAATTAAAAAAAGCATCCGAGCCCGCAACATCGCCCGCACCCAGATCGCTATAAGGAAAATGCCGGCCGAGCTCCGGGTCGTAATAACTTAATTTAAACTGGCCAGAGCGGACAAAGTATAATTTATCGTCAAATTCTCCCTGTTTAAAGACCGGAACATTCGCTTTTGCCTCAAGGTCGTTCAGCGCAAAATAAAATGCAACGGTTTCACTCGGGTTAAACCGGTCGTAAAGGCCGGCCCAGGGTTTGATCCGTTCCGGATCCATCGCCAGCATTTTATGCTGTTCTATGAGTTCTCCGGTACTGAAGATTTCTGAAAGCGCCATGGGCGCAATTTCCATCAGCCGGTTTCTTAACCCATCCGCCTCCCTGAATTTTTTCTGATTGACGTACCGGACAATGCCTTCATACAGGGATTTAATGATTGCCGCCTCGTTTTTTTCATTTGGCTGCATGGTGTTATCATTTTTTTCAGGAAACGGGGCAGGGGGTTCTTTTTCCTTTGAGCCTTGGTTAAGATGGTTCTCAATAGTAAAAGGCTGGGCGCATTTTTTACATTTCGCCTGAATCGCTCTTGCCGGCAGCTTGGCAGCGTCAATCGTATGCAGTGCATCACATTTCGGGCACCGGATTTTCATTTTTCCGCTCTCTTCCAACTGTTTTGTATTGTTGATGGCCATATTAAAGAATCTTTGATGTTGATCGCTTTGTTTCCATTCATGCCTCGAAAAAAAGAATCTTTAGCCAGGCCGTTGTGCGTTCATAAAGAGAACACATTAGGAAGTTCGTGTGATCTCCACGAATGAAGATTTTCACCGAGTGACGATAAAAAATGTCGTGATCCATTATTCCGCAGGTCTTCCTGTTGTGGGAAAGGTCCCCGTTTGTTGCTTTATTCCTTGAGAGTGTTATAAGTATATAATTTTTTTTAAGAATGTCCAATTAAAAATTGGCTAACTGTGACTGGATGGGTTTCCATTTTAAGCACAGGTCTGAAAATGAAAAAGATCAGTGAAACAGCGCTATGTATTTTCCGTATTCTTCTTTTTTAATTTTATCAATGTTGCCAGGCAATCCATTTCGAGTTCCATTTTCTTTAAAAATAAGACAGATATTTAAATGTGGTATAAAGAAATGTAAAAATTGGGGAAAAAACAGAAAGGGCGTGGAGAAGCAGGCGGAAACAACTGAAAGGAATCTCTGTACGCTTTAAGAGGAAGTTTATTAACGGGCTTTGCAATTACCTTTAAACCTTCGGCCGGCTCACATGGTTAAATCTGTGATCCGGCTTCTATCTTTCCCCTTCCCATTCTTCCGGATCTAAAGTATAAATAAATTTCTGCATAAAACAATCATCTGCCCAAATCCATGCGGGCAAGAGCATTCCCATTAAGAACCAGATAGTGAAAATCCAGGAGGCAGCATGTTTATCAGATCCCTTGAGAACGTCCCCATCGAGAAAGTCAAAGCCGGCAAAAAAACATTCCGGCAGATATTGATCAGCCCGGAGGAATCCCCCAATTTTGCCATGCGCCGGTTCATCATCAAACCCGGCGGCGAGGTGCCCAACCACACCAATACCGTGGAGCACGAACAACTGGTCTTAAACGGCTGCGCCCGGCTCGGCATTGGCGACAGCATTTTTGAAGTCAAAAAAAATGATGTGGTTTTCATCCCCGCAGGCGCGCCCCACTGGTACAAAACCTTAGGCGACGAACCCTTCGAGTTTTTATGCATGGTGCCGAACAAGGAAGACATCATCCAGATTATGGAATAAGGTCCGGACCCCAAAATCGTCCAATTAAAACAATGCGTTTGCACAGGAGTTGAACATGAATAAAATCATCTGTGTTTTAACTGCCGCTGTCTTTGCCGTCCTGTTTATTTCTTTGGCCGGCTGTTCCGATGAGTCCTCATCAGACGGCAAAAAAGAATCTCCTGCCGTCACAACCAAAGAAGCAACGGAAATAACCGCAGCGGCTGTCCCGGCCTCAAAAGATAAAAAGGAAAAACCGGCCTTCCGGAAATACGCCATAAAATCCGGCGCCATCACGTTTGAGCGGGCCGGTGTTTCCGCCAAAAAGAAGATTATGGTGTATTTTGACGATTTTGGGAAAAAGGAACGCAATGAAGTCTATAATGATAAAGGGGTGCTGGAAGAGATCCGGTTTTCAGACGGTGAAACCATGTACCGCATCAGCCTGAAAAACAGCGCTGAAAAAGCCGCCTATATCATGGGGCCGGGAAGCAATGGCACGGAAATGCGGTTTGAAGCCGATCCGTTCAAAAAGGATGATGAAAAACAACGGCAAAATTATAAGAAACTTCCGGACATGGAAATCCTCGGCAAACTCTGCCAGGCCTACAGCGTGAAAACCGATGCGGCGGAAACGATTTTTGCGGGACGGGATAATGTGCTGCTGCATGTCAAAGTCATCATGAAAATGGGGGAAACCGTGACCCAGGCGGTGGATTTCAAGGAAAACGCGGAGGTCGATCCCGCTTTATTTAAGGTGCCTGCGGAGTATGCCGTGAAAAAGTATAATTAGACTGGTATCGAACAATCGGGGTGGATTTGCCAATAGTCAAGATCAAAGGTTTGACTCTTATAACTAACTGTTATTCTGATTTTTTTATTCTTCATCATTAAATTTTAAGGCGCTGTCGTGACAACCAAAACTCATGAACAGGAAGCCCGGACAACCATCGACAAGCTGCTGAATTCAGCAGGCTGGGAAGTCCAGAATATTGATTCGGTCAACATCTTCGCCCGGCGCGGAGTTGCTCTCCGCGAGTTTCCATTAAAGACCGGACACGGATTTGCCGATTATCTGATATTTTCTGGCTCAAAGATGACAGCATGGAGAATTCCGACAATTTACCCGAGCCTGAGATTCTCGCTCAGGAAATCGTTGAAGACTTGGAAGTCGCTTTGGAACTGTTTAAGGAAATCGCTGAGGATTTGGGGCCGGCAAACGATTTGGAGATAAACGGTTAATTCCTTTATAAACGATCGCATGGAATCCGGGCCAGCATCTCCTCTATAGCATCGTCGATTCGGTCTGAGAATTGTTCCAGGCCAACTTCTTTTCCGCAGGACCTGCAGACTACAAGGGTTTGTTGTCAGGTTTTTTTCAATGCGACCGCTGCACCGCACTCGGGGCAGGACATACCGGGGAGTATCCTGATGAACATATTGACATGCGCCTTTTAACAAGCTGATAATCGGTTTTTTTGAAAAGCCGTTATTTCTCCGGCTTTGGATTTCACGATGACAATCGTGATATCATCAAATGAATGATCGTCCAAGCGAATTCCGCTTCCTCTTGATCTTGTTATTTTATAAGGAAATATTTTAATGGAAAATAATGAAACCATCGAAGAATTCACAATCCCCGCGATACTGGAATCTTTCAAAATATTTGACGGGAATTATAAACGCGGCCAACATCGATGCCGCCATCACGCAGAAGCAGGAGATCACCCCCCCGCCTGATTGAGATACTGGAAAATGTCCTTGCCGACCCTGAAAAATATGCTGAAGATGAGATTCTGTATGACCACATTTATGCGGTCATGCTGCTGGGACATTTTAAGGAACCCAACGCCCACAAGGTCATCATCGGCCTTTTCAGCCTTCCCGGCAATATGCCGTCCAAATTGTTTGGTGACATAACGACTCAAACCTGCCGGTGATCTTATCAAATACATGCGGAGGCGCTGTTGAATCCATTCAGTCCATGATTTTAAACCGGGAAGCGTATGATTACTGCCGGGCGTCGGCTTGTCAGGCATTGGCCTATGCGGTTGTTGAAGGATACGTTTCAAGGGAAAAAGCCGTCGCATTTTTAACACATTATTTACCGGGGAGGAAGCGGATGCGGTATCTGATTTCTGGGGATTGCTGGCGACGATTATGCATGATTTGTATCCGGAGGAGAGCCTGGAAGTCCTTTGGCAGGCATATGAAGACGAATTGGTCTTTCCCGGCATGATTGCATTCAGTGATTTTGAGAAGGCCATCTCTCTCGGCAAGGATAAGTGTATTGAAAAATTGAAAAGAGATCTTGAACGGGATAGTCTGGATGACATTCACGCCGGGATGTCCTGGTGGTCTTGTTTTAATAAAGGATCAAAAGCTGCCGCATCTTCAGGCGTTATGAAGAACGGTTTATTTCCCGGTTCTTCAGAACGAGGCGCCAGTCAATTGCCAAAGGATGAAAAGAAGAACAAAAAAAAGAAACGCAAACAGGCCAAAGCTTCAAAAAAGAAAAACCGACGTTGATTAACAGGAAAACCACCGAACGCCAATGCGGGTACGAAGGACTTGAATGAAGAAGAAGGCATAATGACGGTTTCAGATAATAATCAAAAGGCTTACGCCAAATCCGCCGGGTTTTTAACCCTTCTTTCCATGGTCTCCGCCGGAATCCTTTTTTTCTGGTATGTTCTCGGGCCCCAAACCGGCATGGAAACCCTGGCGCTGATTATCCCCTGGCTCTTTTCCCTGGCTGTCCATTTTATTTTATGCATTCCGGCCCTTGTGTTCGCCTGTAAAAGCCGCAGCCTGCTGATTCAGGTCCTGGTATACGGATATTTTGCAGGTTTTTGGATCATTCATGGGATATATTTGATCCAGGTGAATCAAATCGATACCCATATCGCCCGAAAGATAGATACTTTTCAAAAACCGGCGGAAACAGAACTGGTAACAGCTCTGGCGCGGATGCGGGTAGACGCTTTCCAAAAGACTGATATCGACCCGGCCCGGCTGGCGCTTGTTAAAACCCTGATCCAAAACGGCGCGGATGTGACATACCGCCAGCCCGGCAGTTATCGCGATATGATTCTGGATGCCGCTTCCATCGGTGATCCGGACCTGCTTCAATTGATGATTGACAAGGGAGCGGACGTTGAGGGCGACGGTTCCGGCGCGCCGCTCATGGAAGCTGTGCGTACGAAAAAACCCGAGGCCGTGGGTGTGCTTTTAAAACACGGCGCCGATCCCAATCATGAGCGTTATAATCCGGATACACCCCTGATGATCGCAGTCCGCAATCAGGATTTGGAAACCCTTCGCATCCTTCTGGAGGGCGGCGCCCTTCCGGACAGGCAATCCGCTGACAGTTTGCCTGCATTGCAAATAGCCGCCGGAACGGGGAATGCCGACGCCATGAAGCTTCTGATTGATGCCGGGGCCGACCCTGACCTTGTTTTTTTTGGAAAATCCACAGCCATCCTTGGTTCTATTGGGGTGGACTGCGCGGCGTGCGTTCAACTCATCCTCGATGCGGGAGGGCGTTTTGTGGGCAAATCCCGGGACGATGACGGCGTTCTGGCGTTGGCAATCAAGCGCGGGCATTCGGAAGTCATTGCCTGCATTCAAAATGCGGTGGGAAATTCCCAAAATCCGGACGCGTTATTCGGTGTGGAAACCTTTGATGACATGTTCCGCGTGATCCGCCGGTCGGATTGGGCGGCGCTGGAAGCTTTCCTTAAAATCGGTGCTCCGCCGGATATAACGGATACGGACGGCAACACGCTGCTCCTTGTCATTGCCGGTCGAAAATATGTGCGACCGGACCTGACTCCGGAATCCGAAGTGGCGGCAGCGCAGATGCTGTTCCGTTATCGGGCCGATCTCGACGCCAAAGACAAATGGGGCAATACCGCGTTGATCCGCGCCGCTGAATCCGGGGCCTTGGATCTTGGAAAATTTCTCATCGAAAACAGCGCGGATGTATCGGCTGAAAGTGATTCGGATGGGGTGAACGCTTTGATCCGGGCCATATGGAATGGGCATGACGCCCTCGCATTTGCATTGATTGAAGCCGGGGCAAACCCCAACGCATGCACCCGCATGGGCACGAACAGCGAGGCGCCTCTTGATGCAGCGGTTAAAAAAAGAAACGTCGCCCTGGTCATGCGGCTGCTGGAATCCGGCGCCACGCTAAACCCCGGTCGACTGGTTTATGAATCCATATTTTCAATGGCCCTGGCCTCCCCCCGGATGCTTGAATTGCTCCTGAATTCAGGGATAGATATCAATCAGAAGGATATTTTCGGACGATATCCACTTGAAATCGTATTGAAAAATGGATCAGCCGAATCCATTCAATTGATGATCGATGCCGGGGCCGAGCCCTATCTGAAAGACTGGCGGGGTGTCCAGCCGTTCCTTTATTTCGCGGAAAACGGCATGGCGGACCTTGTGCGGCTGTGCCTGGATAAGAGCCCGGCAATTCAAAGCAACAAACAGCTATTGAATGACGCCATGTCTCTTGCCAGACGGCATAACCGAACCACTGTGATCCGAGTGCTTCTTGACCAGGAACCCTTATTTCAACAGCCGTCATCCGGAAAAGGGCAGGGAGCACATGATTAACTGAAAACAGAAGCTGACGAAGCGCTTAAGGAGGAGTGAACCTGTGTTTGAAGATTATACATTTTCCAGACTGTTCAATACGCCGCCCGACGTTTATCCTGACGAAGATCCTCTGGATATGGACCTGCTGAACAAAATCCGCCCGTTTGTCAAATTCCTTTCCCATTATTTCCGTCCCACGTATGTCGGCCTTGAAAATATTCCCGAACAGGGCCCGGCGCTTCTGGTGGGGAACCACGGAATTATTGGCTTTGATGCCGCGTTTATTTTTTTGGGGATTTATGATGCCACCGGACGGATGCCCCGGGGACTCGGCGATTATCATCTGTTTCTGGATCCGATTACGCGGAAATTCCTGACCCGGTTGGGGGGATTATCCGGGACCCAGGAGAATGCCGTCCGGTTCCTTGAGGCCGGAAACCTGGTGAACGTCTATCCGGGCGGTGCCAGGGATGCCTGGAAAGGGCCGGAAGGCCGCTATAAACTGCACTGGGAAAAGAGTTTCGGTTTTATCGAAGTGGCGATGAAAACCGGTGTGCCCATCATCCTTCATATGGGGATCGGCACGGACGACACTTATCGCATACTCGGGAGAATGCGCCTGTTGGGCCGCATCATGGGGCATCCCAAGTATGCGGTGCCCATGTGGTTCGGCTGGGGGCCGTTACCGCGGCCGGTAAAATTTTCTTATTATATTTCCCCGCCCATTCATCTGGAAGGGACGCCGGAGGATGTCGCTGATCGTGCGATGGTAAAACGGAATCACCGGATGGTATGGGCCATCGGCACGCAGATGCTGGAAAAGGGTCTGGAACAGCGAGATTCAATTTGGTTCGGATAGGGTAAAGAGAAATTTACACCTTTCGACTGTGGAGTTCCGGCGGCGTCAGGGCTGAACAATCCGTGGCTGGGTGATGGTCATACCTGGTCTGCCGCCTTTGACGCCTTCAATAAGAATCCGCCGGGCGGGAAGGTTCGGCCTGGTGTACACAACGGTCAGGGTTTTGGGTTCGATTTTTGATTTTCGCATACAGTCAATGAGTTCCGGCATGCGACCTGCCGGATATACCATCATCAGTCTGCCCGTTGGGCGAAGCATTCTTTCGGCCGCATCAATGATATCTTTTAAAGTAACATGAATTTCATGTCGGGCGATGGCCACCTCAGGGTTTGGATTTTTCCGCCCGGATGCTTTTTTAATGTGCGGCGGATTGGAGATCACCACATCCACCGGACCGGCGGTGTGGGCTGGCGATACTGTTCTAATATCCTGATGGAAAAGGGTCACGCGGTCTTTCATGCCGTTGCCGGTGATATTTTGTCTTCCGAGATCTACCTGTTCTATTAACAGCTCAACGCCGTAAATGGTGACGCCCGGATAACGGGCGGCCAGAAGCAGGGAGATGATGCCGCACCCGGCTCCCAGATCAAGAACCCGGTCGTTGGGGCTCAAATTCGCAAAGTCGGCGATGGCCATTGCATCCATTGAATACCGGTAGCCTGATGGAGATTGCGTGATTTTCAGGCCACCGCCGGGCAGGGTGTCAGAGGTCAGTTCTGTCATTGGATAAAATATTAAAAAGTCCCTGTTTTCAGCTTTATTTCACTGATGCGGTCGTGTCCCATTTCTGTGTTGATTTTTTTCATAATATCGAAAAGTTGGAATCTGAGTTGATGGGTAACAGTCGAACTTTTGACGGTGACCAGTAAAATGCTCTCTTTTAAAGCCGCCGGCTGCGCATTGGCGGTAACCGTCGCGTTGAGCGCGGAATTCCATATGCGTCGGATGATGTCGAGTTCGGTATGGGTTTCTTTACGGCAACTGAGAATAAGGGTGTGAAGCACTTCTCCGATGTGGACGGATTCTGAATTTTTTGACCGCTTGTCTTGCATTTTTTTTAATCATTGTCTGTAATGTTGCGGTTCTTTTTCGGCTGACAAAATACAAAGCTCTTTTGCTTTTGTAGCTTATGGCTGAAAGCAGGTTAATGCAATCATAAAATTCAGCATTTTTTTGTAAGCATTCAAGGATTCATTTTATAGAATAGGCAGGTATCCATCTGTTCTTAATATCTTGTGTTTTAACCGTGCGGCTGATTACGGATTTATAATGGTTTCTGCTTTTTACTTGACTTGAAAGGCTGTGTTTATTAAATATTTTATAAATTTTATTCCTTTGGCCACTTGATTTTACATGCACGGCGATTCCAGGAGATGATGAATTCTGTTAGGGGTTTAATCATCGAAACGGATTGTAAAGGGATTTTTTTACACATTTAAATCGATATAGGACGCGTTATGAATTGGGATTGGGAAAAGCTGCAACAAAAGCAGAAAGAACGCAGTGCCGGAAGTGGTGGCATGACGCCGCCCCAGATGGATGAAGTGATAGATAAATTTAAAGAGTTCAAGGTTCCCGGCGGTTGGGCGCTGATGCTTCTGGCGGGGGTTGTGCTGTATTTCGTGTCATCTATGGTCTACACGGTGGATGTCAATGAAGTCGGCGTGGTTCAGCGGTTTGGAAAGTATGTCCGGACGGAAAATCCGGGGTTGAATTTTAAATTGCCGGCAGGCGTAGAAAAAGTGACGAAGGTTAAAACCCTGCGGGTATATAAAGAAGAATTCGGATTGGCATCGAATCAGTCGGGCAGTTCTCGCCTGGCCTCCGGCAATCAAGGCATGGATGAGTCGTTGATGCTGACCGGTGATTTAAATGTCGGAGTCGTTCCCTGGATTGTGCAATACCGGATTAAAGACCCCTATGATTATTTATTCAGAGTGAAGGATGTCACCCAGTTTTTAAGGGATATGTCGGAAGCTTCCATGCGTTTGGTGGTGGGAGACAGGAGCATCAACCAGGTGATCAGTAACCGGGAAGAAATCGCCGATACTGCCAAAATCTGGCTTCAGAAAGAACTTGATGCGGCCCAGACGGGAATTGAAATTGACACGGTGGAATTGGGCAATACCAATGTTCCGGAACCGGTTCAGGATTCATTTAATAAGGTGAACCAGGCGGTTCAGGAAAAAGAAAAGCTTATTTATGAAGCGATGGAAGAAAAAAACAGGGTCATTCCAAGGGCGAAAGGCGAGGCGGAGCAAACGATAAAATCCGCTGAAGGCTATGCTACGGAGCGCGTGAATGAGGCGAAAGGGGATGCGTCACGGTTTATTTCCCAGTATGAAGAGTATGCCAAAGCCAAGGACGTGACCCGCCGCCGATTGTATCTGGAGATGGTGAAGCTGGTATTCCCGAATTTAGGGGAATTGTATATAATTGATTCTGATCAGAAAAATGTGTTGCCGCTGCTCAATCTCGGCGAAAAATGGGGATTACAAAAATGAAGACTCAATATGTTGCGGTGTTAATTATAGTTGCGGCTGTCTGTCTGGGATTTGCCGCATCAGCCTTTGTCGTGGATGAAACGGAAATCGTGGTGGTGACCCAGTTTAATCGTGTGGTTGGTGAACCGATAAACAAACCGGGACTGAATTTTAGAATCCCCTTTATCCAGAAACCGAATTATTTTTTAAAAAATATTCAGGAATGGGATGGCGAACCGGGGCAGATCCCGACGCTGGATAAAACGTATATATCCGTTGATACGTTTGCGCGGTGGCGTATCACAGATCCCATCGCCTTTTTTGAAACCGTCACAGACAGGGAAACCGCGTTGAAGCGTCTGGACGACATCATCAATCCCGCAGTCCGCAATGCCGTGACCTCTCATCATTTGATTGAAACCGTTCGAAACAGCAACCGTCAGATGACCAGTCTTGAGCAGGTCGATACCGGTGATGCCCAGGCGCTTGATCTCAAGGAATATCGAATAAAAACCGGCCGGGAAAAATTGTCCAAGGAAATTTTAAAAGCCTCTGTGCCGAAACTTAAAAAATTCGGCATTGAATTGATTGATGTGAAAATCAAGCGGGTGAATTATACTCAGAAAGTCCAGGAATCGGTCTATGGGCGAATGATTGCCGAACGCAATCAGATGGCGGAGCGGATTCGTTCCGAGGGCAGGGGGGAAGCCTTCAGGATAGAAGGCGAAAAAGAAAAAGAGTTGAGAGGCATCCAATCCACCGCCTATCGGACTGCTCAGGAAATCAAAGGAAAGGCGGACGCTGAATCGACCAAAATATACGCGGAAGCATACAGCAAGGATCCGGAATATTACTCTTTTACGAAAGCCCTGGAAGTATACAAGACGGCTTTTGATAAGAAAAGCCGGGTCGTTTTGACCACCGATTCCGAGTTTTTGGGTTATTTAAAAAATTTTTCCGTTCCGCCAGGAGAGTAAGCCGGCGTATATGAAGACCGAAAACAAAAAAAGCGGAAAAAATGAAAATACAGGATTCATTTTTTCCGCTTTTTTATCTGTAGATATCCCGCCGCAGCTCCATTGATCATTCTTCTATCCATCTTTTCCGGTCCCGTCCGCCATATATGCGGACTGCAATCATAGGGTTGTGAGAATCATCCGGTATTCGGGTGAAACATGGAGATATTATGTCTGTTATTTTATTTGAAGTTTTAATTATTGGGCTGCTCGTGGCGGTTAACGGTATTTTAGCCATGTCCGAAATGGCCGTTGTGTCATCCCGTAAGGCGCGGTTACAGCATCTGGCGAATTCCGGTCAGAGAAGCGCGCTTGCTGCTCTGGATCTCGCCAACAATCCCGACCGTTTTCTTTCTACCGTTCAAATTGGCATCACCCTCGTGGGCATTCTGGCCGGTGCATTCGGCGGTTCCACCATCGCCGTGGAAATCAGCATCCATCTGAGCCGCATTTCATTACTCGCTCCTTATGCCGAAGGGTTGGGGCTGGGCATCGTGGTGCTGGTGATCACCTATCTTTCCCTGGTTTTCGGTGAACTGATTCCAAAACGACTGGCCTTGAATCATCCTGAACGCATCGCATTTTTAGTCGCTATCCCGATGAAAATGCTGGCGACAATCGCTTCCCCGTTTGTCTGGGTGCTGAGTGTTTCCACCGGGACGGTCCTCAGGCTGCTGGGAGTCCATCAGCCTTCAGACGCGCTGGTATCCGAGGAAGAGATCAAGCTGATGATTGATCAGGGGACTCAGGCCGGGATTTTTGAAGAGACTGAACAGGATATGGTGGAAAATGTGTTCCGCCTGGGGGACCGGCGCGTGAAATCCTTAATGACGCCGCGTTTTGATATTGTCTGGCTGGATATTGAAGATCCAGAGGAAACCATTATTAAGATGGTATCTGAGAGCCATTTGTCGCGTTTTCCAGTTTGCCGGGGGAGTATTGATCATGTTATCGGCGTCGTTAAAGCCAGGGATTACCTGGCGGCCAAATTGGCAAATCCAAACGCTTCCCTGAATGACCATTTAAAACAACCGCTAATTGTTCCCGAAAACAGTGTTGTGTTGAATATTCTGGAAATGCTCAAAATATCAAATACTCACATGTCACTTGTTGTTGACGAATATGGCTCACTGAGAGGGTTATTTACGACAAACGACATTCTGGAAGCCATTGTCGGGGATTTGCTCCTGGCGTCCGGCCATTCCGATAACTATGTGGCCATTCAGCGGGAAGACAACTCCTGGTTGATAGATGGCGCGTTTCCCATCGATGAATTCAAGGAACTGTTTTCTATTGGTACGATTGCCGGTGAGGAGCACAGCGGGTTTCAAACATTGGCCGGTTTTATTTTCATGCATCTGGGTGCTGTGCCCACCGTGTCCGATCATTTTGAGTGGAACGGCATTCGTTTCGAAATCATGGATATGGATGGTAACAGGATTGATAAGGTGCTGGTCACACGTCTGGCAGTGTAAAAATGGAAGCCATTCTTGAAGGTGACGTGGTCGAATATCTCCGGGGGTTGCTTTGTTAAACATAAAGGCCTTGATCATCGTGTTGGGGGAAACGGTGGTCAAGGCCTTCGGGCTATTTATTTTTTGCTGCGTTGATGCCTTGTTCGAGCCAGCAGCTTGCGATGTTTATGTTTGCTCATCTTTTTCTTTCTTTTTTTAATGACACTGCCCAAAAGACCACCTCCCAAAATATGAATTAAAATTAATCAGAAAAAATAAGTTTATTCTATAACATAATAAAAATTTATTTGTCTATATTTTTTTCTTTTAAAAAATAATTTTTGGATATATTTATATGAATAGCTCAGGCAAAGTGCCATCACAATTATTTTGCCATCATAATATTAATTATGAATAACCGTCAGCCAATGCTTATGGAATCATTTGAATGCTTCAGCCCCAAAGACATAGGAATCGTCAATAATTCCGTTGCCATGGCTGAAGAGCTGGTCAGTAATCATTTTAAACTGTCAGCCACTCAGTTGATGAATTTAAATTATGATATAAAAACTCTGGCGGATTTAACAAAAGAAGAAATTGTGAGTGATCATTTTGCACAAGTGATCCGGTATGCGGTCAAGAAAAAAAATGATTTCCTGGATACTTCAGCCAAAGATTTTTATAAAATCTGCCTTCAGGATCATTCCATCATTAAAACAATGAATCAGAAACGTAATTTGGATTTGTTTGCATTCGCTTTATATATTGTGGCCCATGAACTGATTCATGTGATTCGTTTTCAAAAGTTCCTTCAGCATTTTGATGCGCCCTGCCATGAAAAAAATGATGAAGAGATCCGGGTCCATCTCAAAACTCATGAAATCCTCAGTAAGGTTCGCCTGGCTGGTTTAAATCCGGTATTTAAGTTTTATGAAAAATGGAGAACCGTGCCTGCCGGGCTTGAAAATTTGTAAAAAAAAAATCACCCTCTTGACATCAAGAAAAGATTGACTATCTTTCGGTTGATTTAAGATGATGTCAAGCAGATGCTTGTTATTACGTTGAAAACAGGAGATGTTCTAAAATGCCGATTTATGAATATGAATGTATAAAGTGTGGGCATGTTCATGAAATTATGCAAAAAATGTCTGACAAACCACTTTCCAAATGCCCTCAATGCACAGGGAAACTTCAAAAGATTATTTCACACAGCGCGTTTCATTTAAAAGGATCTGGCTGGTATGTTACTGATTATGCAAATAAATCAGGAGGTTCTTCAGAGCCTGTAAAAAAGAAAAACAATGATTCAACCGATACATCATCGAAAATCAAAGAAAACGCCAAAGCAACAGCTTCCGAATAATTGGGCTTTAATCATAATTTTTAGCAATCAAATACTGAATTGAAATCATCAGCTCATTGAATCGCCGCCGGTTGTAATGTCAAGCCAGCAATAAGGTGTTCAATGGCGAATGGGTAATCGGTTTCAGTGTTTGGATAGCTGTTTTAAATATATGTGATATTTGCGACTGTTTAACGATAAAACTCTAAACGAAAAAAGGAGAAGCGGTAAAATGAAAATCAGACCTTTACAAGATCGGATCCTGGTTAAACGGGTTGAAGAGGAAGCAAAAACCAAGGGAGGGATCATTATTCCTGATAGCGCAAAAGAAAAGCCGGCTGAAGGCGTGGTCGTTGCAGTTGGAAAGGGGAAAAGAGGGGACGACGGCAAATTGATTGAGCTGGATGTGAAAAAAGGCGACCGGGTTTTGTTCGCCAAATATGCAGGCACTGAAGTGAAAATCAATGGGGAAGAGAACCTGATCATGCGTGAAGATGATATATTAGGAATAATTGAATAATAGAACTGGAGGTAGATGATTATGGCTGCAAAAGAAATAAAGTATGGGGCTAAAGCCCGCGAGAAAATGCTCAATGGCGTCAATCAATTGGCCGATGCCGTGGCGGTTACACTGGGGCCCCGGGGCAGAAATGTTGTGATCGATAAATCATGGGGCTCTCCCACTGTCACCAAAGATGGTGTAACTGTTGCCAAGGAAATGGAGCTCGAAGACAAGTTTGAGAACATGGGCGCCCAGATGGTGAAGGAAGTGGCCAGCAAGACAAGCGATATGGCCGGTGACGGAACAACCACGGCGACGGTTCTGGCCCGTGCGATTTATGCCGAAGGTTTGAAGCTGGTTGCCGCAGGGAACAACCCCATGGCAATCAAACGCGGGATCGATAAAGCCATTGAAGTTGCTGTAAAAGAACTTGCAAAAATCAGCAAATCGGCTACCGATCAACGGGAAATTGCCCAGATTGGAACGATTTCCGCCAATAATGATGAAACCATCGGTAATATTATCGCTGAAGCCATGGATAAAGTTGGAAAAGAAGGCGTTATCACCGTCGAAGAAGCCAAATCCATGGAAACCAGTCTGGATGTCGTGGAAGGCATGCAGTTTGACCGCGGATATATCTCTCCCTATTTTGTGACGGATTCTGAAAAGATGACGGTGAACTTAAGTGATCCGTATATTTTGATTCATGAAAAGAAAATCAGCAACATGAAGGACATGCTGCCGATTCTGGAGCAGATTTCCAAAATGGGCAGACCGCTCCTGATCATCGCGGAAGACATTGAAGGCGAAGCTTTGGCTACTCTGGTTGTTAATAAACTGAGAGGCACTTTAAATGTTGCGGCTGTCAAGGCCCCTGGGTTTGGCGATCGCAGAAAAGCCATGCTGGAGGATATCGCAGTTCTGACCGGCGGCCAGGTCATTTCCGAAGATGTGGGTATCAAACTTGAAAATATCACGGTGGATGATCTGGGACATGCCAAGAGCATCACCATCGATAAAGACAATACCACGATTGTTGACGGCGCAGGCGCAAGGGCCGCATTGGAAGGCCGTGTTAAACAGATCCGGGCCCAGATTGAAGAAACCACATCAGATTATGATCGGGAAAAGCTTCAGGAGCGTCTGGCTAAGCTGATCGGTGGCGTTGCGGTCATTAATGTGGGGGCTGCAACAGAAACCGAAATGAAAGAAAAGAAGGCGAGAGTTGAAGACGCTTTGAATGCAACCCGCGCTGCTGTTGAAGAAGGTATTGTACCTGGCGGCGGTGTGGCCCTGATTCGCTGCCTTGACGCGCTTGAAAAAATCAAAATCAAAGCCGAACAAAAACTGGGTGTGAAAGTGGTTATGAAAGCCATCGAAGCCCCGCTGCGTCAGATTGCCGACAATGCCGGTTTTGAAGGCTCGGTCGTCATTGACAAAGTCAAATCCCTGGAAGGTCCTTTCGGTTACAATGCCGATACCAACACCTATGAAAACCTGATTGAAGCCGGTGTTATAGACCCGACGAAAGTGGTGCGCTTCGCATTGCAAAATGCCGGCAGTGTCGCATCCATGATGCTGACCACTGAAGCCATGATTGCGGAAAAACCTTCCGAAGAACCGGCAATGCCCGGCGGCGGTGGAATGGGTGGCATGGGCGGCATGGGCGGAATGGGCGGCATGATGTAATTATTTGATCTGTAACTGAATTATTGTTAAAAATAAAACGTATGAATTAAAGTGCCTTCATCAGACCTGTTATGAAGGCACTTTTTTTTTCAATCGTCGAAAATAAACAATAAAGATTGCGTGGCCAAAGTGTATTTAACTTGACACGCGTAAAGTTGTTGGATAATTATCGGCAATAATTTTAAACCCATGAGTGCTCTTGTGATTTAAATGACTCATGGAGAAGATAAACACCGTTTTATCGATCATATATTTATTGCGTGGGAGAGGGTGTGTTATGGTTTCGGAAAAAATCGACATCATTCATATGGTGTTAAACGCCAGTTTAATGGTCCAGTTTGTGATGTTGCTGTTGTTTCTGTTTTCAGTAGCGTCATGGGCGATTATTCTGATCAAGTATTCTCAGATAAGGAAAGCGTATAAGGAATCCGCTTTTTTTGTGGAGTTTTTCTGGAAAACAAAAGATTTTTCCGATGCATTCGCTCACGCCAAAGAATTGCAGTTCAGCCCTATTGCCCGGGCTTTTCGCATTGCATATCTGGAACTCCGAAAAATTTATGCGGACAATGCTTCCCGTGATGCGGCCAACGGCCAGCGGCAAATGACGCGGGACGAAGGCGTGAAAGGGTTTGAGAGCGTTAAACGGGCATTGCACCGGTCCAGTAACACCGAAAGCATCCGGCTGCTTCAGATGGTGCCTTTTCTTGCCACCGCCGGCAACACCGCCCCGTTTATCGGATTATTCGGAACCGTCTGGGGCATTATGAATTCATTTCATGGGCTTGCCTACCAGAAAGGCGCGGCCACCATCGCAGCGGTCGCCCCTGGAATATCCGAGGCACTGGTGGCAACAGCCGCCGGACTGGCGGTCGCCATACCATCGGTTATTGCATTTAATTATTTTACACAAAAAATAAGAATTATCGAAGCTGAACTGGACAGCTTTTCATCTGATTTTTTAAATATCATTGAAAGAGATTTGATTTTTTCCCGGGAGGCGTAATTATGGGCATGGGACCCAGTGGCGGCAATAGTAATGGATTAATGTCCGATATCAACGTGACCCCGTTTGTTGACGTGATGCTGGTGCTGCTGATAATTTTTATGGTCACTGCGCCCATGATGGTTCAGGGGGTGAATGTCTCCCTGCCGGAAACAAAGAATACGGATTCCATCGCTACGGATGAAGAAGACCAGTTGATTATCACCATAGACAAGAACAATAAAATTATGGTGAATGATTTTGAGGTCGGGATTGATTTTTTACAGGAAAAGCTGATAAAAATTTTTGAGAATCGCTCCAACAAAAATATTTTTTTAAAAGCAGATAAAGAAATACCGTACGGCACCGTTGTGAGAGTTATGTCTGAAATTAAAGGCGCTGGCGTTGAAAAGCTGGGCATGGTCACCGTGCCTATAGAAGAAAAAGAAGCAAAACGTTAACTGTGTGTCATGTCTGGGAAATTTTTATAATCAATGATACACCAAGGTACCACTATAGCTTTTGGATTTGATGAACAAATCCGGCGGTTTTTGATTTTTATCGGGATTTCGTTTTTTGGTCATGTGTCTTTATTTGCATTTATTTTGTTTGTTCATCTTCCAGGCAACTATCATTTGCGAATTCTTGAACCGGAAACCATCAGTGTGGATTTGATGGGGTTTAACCCGGAAACACCCCTTCCGCCTCCAAAAGGGGAAGCCCCTGTTTCAAAGCCTGAGGATGCTGCGAAGCCTTTGGATGATTCGACAGATGCGGCTATCGATAAACTGATTGATAAAGTAGAAAAAATGCCGGACCGGGCGGAACCTGAGAAACCGCCTGTTAAAGAAGCCCTGGAAAAAAAGGTGGATCCGGATTCGTATACTGTTGAAAAGCCGGAAAAAGAAAAAGTTGTTGAGAAACCAAAAAAAGAGAATATAACCAAAAAACCTCTTGTTAAAAAGAATATTGATCCGGCTAAAATTCTTGAAAAAGCTGTAAAAAGAATGGAAAAGCAGGCGGAATCGTCACAGCCGAAATCAATTACGGATCGAATTGCCAGTTTGAAAAAAGAGGTTCAGGGCTCCGCTCAGCCCGTAGGGTCGCCATATGGGTCTGAAGGCCCCGATGCCTCGAGTTCCGCTGGTTCGTCTTCGAGGAATTTTTCACAGATTGAAATTTTTGTGTCCCAAGTGTCCATGCGCATGAAAAACAACTGGGTTTTTTCTGAAAAGCTGGCAGGGGAAACCAGAGGCCTGGAAAGCCGGCTGGTGATAAAAATAATGCCGGACGGTACCATTACCGATGTCTGGTTTGAAAAGCGATCAGGCAATACCTATCTTGACAATTCGGCCTACAAGACAGTAATGAAATCGAATCCGCTGCCGCCATTGCCTGAAGGAATGCCATATTATCACCTGGTTCTGGGGTTCACCCCTTCAGGATTGAATTAGCAGGGTATAATTCACAATCAACGATTAAAAAACTATTTATTAATGCAAAATAAAAAATTCAATATCCTTGTTGTAATATGGTTTGCTCTGGCTGCTTCAGTTTTTTTGATGCCTCAATACTGTCAGGCTGAATATGATTATGTTAAAATCAGTGATCCGTTTTTAAATAAAATTCCGGTAGCGATACCTGAATTCGTCGGTCAAACGAATAATTCGACTGAGGCAGATGTCGGAGTGAAGGTCTCGGACCTGACCGGTGAAACGCTGGCCTTTACCGGGTATTTTAAGATGATCGACCGGGGCGCTTTTTTGGAGGATCTGCGAACAAAGGGAATCACCGCCAGCCAGATCACATTCGCAAACTGGACGGCGATCGGCACGGAGCTGTTGATTACCGGCGGCATTACCATTGAAGGTGACCTTCTGATGGTGGAATTCCGTTTGTTCGACACTTATAAAGGTGAACTCATTTTTGGGAAGCGGTACAAGGGGCGGTTGGATGATCAGCGTCTCATTGTCCACCGGTTCTGCAGTGAAATGATGTATCGGTTAACCGGAAAACGCGGGCTTTTTGAGAGCAACATCGCTTTTGTGTCCACAACAACAGGGAGCAAAGAGGTCTTCATCTCTGAATTCGATGGATACGGTGCGAAGCAGGTAACCCAATCAAAATCACTGACCCTTTTTCCCGCATGGTCTCCGGACGGGTCCGCCATCGCCTATACGTCGTATAAAAAAGGACAGCCCGATATCTATATTAAACGCCTGAATGACCAATCGGAGAAAAGGATTTCTTTTTCAGGGATTAATATTACGCCCGTGTGGGTTCCCGGGTCATCGCTGATGGCAGCAACTCTTTCCTTTGAAGGCGACCAGGAAATATATCTTTTGACTGAGGGTGGAAAAATTGATAAAAGATTAACGAAATCCTGGAATATTGATGTGCATCCATCGTTTTCACCCGATGGTAAAAAAATGGCTTTTGTTTCAAAACGATTTGGCAATCCCCAGGTATTTGTTCAAGACCTGGATTCGGGCAGTGTTCGGCGTCTGACTTATGAAGGGAAGTATAATACGCAGCCGAATTGGTCGCCTGCTGGCGATCGGATTGCCTTTTCCGGAATGGAAGGCGGGAGGAGCGATATTTTTGCCATCAATGTCGATGGGGGCGGGCTCACCCGGTTGACCTATGGTGCCGGCAGTAATGAGTCTGCGTCATGGTCTCCGGATGGCAGCATGATCGCTTTCTGCTCAAACCGGCTGGGGAAATCCCGTATTTTCGTCATGACCGCATCCGGAACCGATCAAAGGGTACTGCTGGAACTTCCCGGCGAACAAACATCGCCGGCATGGTCTTTAGCCGTAAATAATAATTAGTATCATATTGCATTAAAAAATAAATGAGAGTAGTGGGTAAGAAACAGTCACAGGTGGGGTAAACAATTAATCAACATTTAGTTATTGGGAGAAGAAAAGATGAAAAAAGGTAATGTGTTTTTTAAAATCGGATTTGTTGTTCTCATGATCGGACTCTTAATGATCGCACCAGCTTGTTCAAAGAAGGCCAAAGTGGATACATCAGACCAATATCCCCAGGCTCAGGGACCTTCTGAGGAAGAACTGGCAAGACGTGCTCAGATGGAAAGAGAACAAGAAGCGCTTCGTCTTAAACAAGCCGCGCTTCAACAGTTTGAAAACGAAGATGTGTACTTTAATTTTGATGATTCCACACTGACCCCCGAAGCGATTGAAGTTCTGAATCAGAAAGCCGCATGGCTCAGAGAAAATTCAGATGCTACCGTCACCGTTGAAGGACATTGCGATGAACGCGGCACGAACGAGTACAACATTGCCCTTGGTGAAAGACGCGCACAGAGCATCGTGTCCTTTTTGGTTAATGCCGGCATCAGTTCCAGTCAGTTGAAAGCCGTCAGCTATGGCGAAGAAAAACCGGCTGTTATGGGTAATGATGAATCCGCATGGGCAAAAAATCGCCGTGGACATTTTGTTGTGAATTAGTATTTATAGTTGTTTTGTATTGTTGTTAGTGAAACTCCGGTGATTCTGCAGTTGAAATGGCTGCAGAATCACCATGCTTTTTAAAAGGGCCCCGGTTTTAACTACTCCACCTCTACCTGTTTTAAGCAGTGCTTGTGCTGCATAATAAAAGATGATGATTCCCATTATGAGAGATGTCTGCCATGCGAATTAACTTTATTATAGCGATATGCGGTTTTATTTTCCTTTCCGGGTGCGCGCTCAACCAGGACGTGAAGAGTCTCGAAAGACGCATGCTGCAAATGGAAATCAAGATGAAGCAAATGAAGGATGACGCAGCCAGTCAGCAGTCGCATGATAAAAATTTAAAAACTCAATATGCGGGACAGAGCGCCGAATTTGATCAAATGAGAGAAGAGATTGCAAAGCTTAACGGCCGGCTCGATGAAATCGAGCATAATTTTAATCAGGCTCTGAAAAAAAATTCAGAGGCCATTGCACAATTCTCTCAACCAGCTAGTGGCAGTTCCCCTTTGATCCGTCCTGAAAATCCTATGGGGTATGAAACGATGCCTCAAAATCCAGTTGGTTTGCAACCTGGTGTTTCAGGAGGAAGCCCGGTCGCCCCTTCGGCACCCGTAGATTCGTCTGAAAAAGAAATATACGATGTCGCCAAGAGGGCTTATGACCAGGGGAATTACGAAGCCGCAAGGCAAGGTTTCGAATCCTTTCTGAAAAGATACCCCCAATCCGGAGAGGCCGACAATGCGCGTTTCTGGATCGGCGAAAGTTATTTTAAAGAAGGCTGGTATCAAAAAGCGATTTTGGAATACCAGGAAGTGATAGAAAAATATCCCAATGACAATAAGGCCCCATCCGCATATTTAAAACAGGGGCTCGCCTTTGATAAACTTGGTGAAAAAGCCAACGCCCGTCTGGTTTTCCAGGCATTGATCAGCAAATTTCCCAATTCAAGTGAAGCCAAAACCGCACGCCAGAAGATCAGTCAGCTTGAATAATCGCTGATGGTTCGCTTACCAAATGGAATGATCAAAGTTGTCGGCATTGATCCCGGTTTGGCGGCAACAGGAGTGGCTGTTGTCAATGGTGCGGGTTTGAGCGTCAGCAGTTTTTCTTACGGGGCTATCACAACAAAGCCATGTCAAAAACTTCAGGAACGTTTGAATTCGATCTACTCAGGCCTTGTATCGGTACTGGAGGCTGAACAGCCGGATTTAATGGTTGTGGAAGACGTTTTTTCTGTTGAAAAGTTTCCCAAGTCAGGGATTACCTTAGGCAAAGTCACCGGCATCATTCTCCTGGCCGGATGCCGCAAAAATATTCCGATCATGGAAGTTTCCGTTCGTGAAGCGAAACAGGTCTTGACCGGAAGCGGGCGGGCCGGGAAAAAACAGCTTGAGGAGAGTGTCAGACGCCGGTTGAACCATTCCAGGCCCATTAAACCCTATCATTCTTCGGATGCAATGGCGCTGGCAATGATCGGACTTTTTCGGTGGGACAATCCTCTGTTAATTAAACAATGCCCATGATTCCTGCCGGTTTGTTCTAATATTTTCGAATTTATTGAATCTATATGTTCATACAAACATAATTCATTGAGATAAGCTGAATTTATGATTGCATACCTTGAGGGCACACTGAAAAAAAAAGAAGCCGACCGCATCATCCTGCTTGCCAATCAGGTTGGCTATGAAGTGCTGATTCCTTTATTTGTCATGGAAACCATCAATTTGAAGGCGATCGGTGATACGGTTTCTTTGTTTATTTATTATCATCAGACGGACCGGCAACCCAAACCTGTTTTAATCGGGTTTCATCTGGAAGCGGAAAGGGAATTTTTTCAGCAGTTTATTTCTGTGGAAGCCATTGGGCCTTTAAAGGCCGTAAAAGCATTGAATGTATCGGTTCGGGATATCGCCAGAGCCATTGAATCCAAAAATATTGCGGTATTAAAAAAGCTCAATGGAATCGGGGAAAGAACCGCCGGGAAAATTATCGCTACCCTTCAGGGCAAGATGGGTAAATTCGCTTTAATCCGTGAAGAGTCCGTTGATGAGCCGCTGTCTTCCGGCGATTTTGTTGATCAGGTCATCGGTGTGCTGGTGGAGCAGTTAGGCCATAAGCTTGCTGAAGCAAAGCAGATGGTGACGGCTGCCCTGAAACGTAAACCTTTGATCGCTAATCCTGAAGATCTGTTTGATGAAGTGTATCGTGGTGAGATGTTAAATGACGGATGATATTTTTTCATACACATCTGAGCAGCAGGGGATACTGACCTGCGCTTCTTTGCCCATTGATCAGGAACCGGACATTATTTCTCTCAGGCCTGAACGTCTAAAAGATTATATCGGGCAGGCGGAGGTGCTGGAAACCCTGGAGATCGCCATTAAGGCGGCAAAACAAAGAGGGGAGGCCCTTGACCATGTGCTTCTGCATGGCCCCCCGGGTCTTGGAAAAACAACCCTTTCCCATATTATCGCCAATGAGATGGGCACGAAACTTGTGCTCACATCCGGACCGGCCCTTGAAAAAGGAGGGGATCTTGTCGGCATGCTGACCCATCTGGATGTTGGAGACGTTCTTTTTATTGATGAAATTCACCGAACTCCCAGAGCTGTGGAGGAATTATTATATCCGGCGATGGAGGATTTTTCCATTGATTTTATTTTTGATAAGGGCATTCATGCACGCAGTCATCGGTTCCCGTTGAAACCGTTTACGCTGGTGGGCGCCACCACCCGGGTGGGGCTTCTGTCAGCGCCTTTGAGAGACCGGTTTGGTCTTTTTCGCAGTCTGGATTTTTATACGAACGAAGACCTTGAAAAAATTGTTCGCCGGTCGGCCGCATTGCTGAATCTGACCATTACTTCTGACGGAGCGGCAGAACTGGCCAAACGGTCCCGGGGAACACCCAGGATCATTAACCGGCTGCTCAAGCGGGTCCGGGATTACGCTCAGGTGCGTGAGGACGGCAAAATCACCCGGAAAACAGTAGAACAGGCACTCCAGCTGGAAGGGGTGGATCATGCAGGACTTACGCCTCTGGACCGGCGGTATATCGAAACCATCATCAACTATTACAATGGCGGTCCGGTGGGCATAGAAGCAGTGGCCGCGACGCTTCAGGAAGAGACAGATACGCTTGTTGATGTGGTGGAACCGTTTTTGCTGAAAACCGGGTTGATCATGAGAACTTCTACTGGCAGAAAAGCATCGGATACGGCATATCTTCATCTCGGGTTGCGTCGGACGCCCATATAAACACGGCCAGTCTGAAAATATCTCAGTTTTTTCTTGACATCAAAATGATTTTTACATAATTATCATGAATTAATTTTTTTGACAGGAGTGAATTACAGTGAAAAAATATACATATAGTGCCAAACAGAATGATATTGATAAAAAATGGCTGATTGTTGATGCCGAAGGAATGGTTCTCGGGCGGCTGGCCAGTGAGATTGCCGCGAGATTGCGAGGCAAACACAATCCATTGTTCACCCCCCATGTGGATTGCGGTGATTTTGTGGTTGTCGTCAATGCGGATAAAATTATGTTGACGGGCAGAAAGCATCAGCAGAAGATGTATTACAGCTACAGTGGCTTTATCGGCGGGTTGAAAGAAATAACCGCCGGAAAACTGCTTGAAAAACGGCCTGAAGACCTGATTCGGTTTGCGGTCAAAGGGATGCTGCCGAAAAATACGCTGGGGCGTTCCATGTTTAAAAAGCTGAAGGTCTATGCCGGCAGCACACACCCTCATGAGGCCCAGCAACCGCAGCCGTTTGATGTCAAAGCGCAGGCGTTGAAGTAAGAATATATTAACACATGATTGGAGCAAAGCGTTTATAATGGGACAAGAAACTATATATTATGCAACCGGCAAACGAAAAACTGCGATCGCCAGAACATGGCTGAAACCCGGTACGGGTATAATTATTATCAACAACAAACCCATGGATGAATATTTCAGGGTGGATGCTGCAAAACAGATAACAGCTCAACCTTTTGAATTGACCAATACCGTGGGAGCGTTTGATATTACGGTCAATGTTAAAGGCGGCGGTACGGTGGGACAGGCAGGTGCCGTCAGGCATGGTATTACCCAGGCGCTTTTCCAGTTCAATCCGGATTTCAGGCATGTGCTGAAACGGGCCGGGTTTGTTAAACGGGATCCCAGAAAGAAAGAGCGTAAGAAATACGGACAAAAAGGCGCACGCGCGAGATTCCAGTTCTCCAAACGATAAATTTTATTTTTTACTCATAAATAAAAAGGGGTACAGCATATTATGCTGTACCCCTTTTTTTGTGGCGTTTTTAATGAGTGGTTTGGCTGCACGCGCCAGCGATGCACCGGTTGCGCCCCAGCCGTTTGGCTTCATAAAGGGCGTTATCCGCATCCTTTATAATGGCGTCGGAGGTCAGCTGGTGTGAAGGAATCAGAGTGGATACGCCCAGGCTCAATGTGACATAGGGCGATACAACAGAGGCGTTATTCGGGATTTTAAGTTCTTCAATGGCGACTCGAGCAGCTTCAGCCAGTTGCATAGCGCCTTGAATGTCCGTATTCGGCATGATAACGGCGAATTCTTCTCCCCCGTATCGTGCTACAACGTCCATCGACCGCTTGAAAGTTTTTTTCAATGCTTCTGCGATGGTATGCAGACATTGGTCGCCGCTTTGATGTCCATAGGCGTCGTTGTATGATTTAAAGCAGTCCACATCGCACATGATCAGCGACAGGGGCAATCCCTCTCGTTTGAGGTGCCGCCATTCACCGATCAACCGCTCGTTAAACTGACGCCGGTTGGCCACCTGGGTCAATTCATCCGTAGTGGAGATAACCCTCAACCGTTCATGGGCTTCCTGAAGAGCGTCTTCGGCCTGTTTGCGCTCGGTGATATCAAAAAATGAAACAATGCTGTTCTCCTGCTCCGGCGGAGAGTAGGTTTTCATGACAACGTATTTCAATTTCCTTTCCTTGTCGATCATCAGACATTCATATTCATTCGGTAGCGGCAACCCTTTTTTCTTTTGTTTGATCTGAAATCGCCGGATTCGGAACAAATTCTTCCGTTCGATGAATTCGCTTAACAATTTTTTGCCGACGATTTCATTTTTTGTGTATCCGGTCAGTTCGGTAAATTTTGTATTCACCATTGAAATCCGCATGTTTTTTTCCACAAGAATGGTGGCGGTGCCGGTATTTTCAAACAGGTTCCGATATCCTTTTTCGCTTTGTGTCAGCAGAGCGAAGGTTTGTCTCAGCTTTTTGCTGGATTTCTGTAAAACAGCTCTCGCCTTTTTTTGGGCGGTGATGTCTTCGATGGTGGCCATGATCCGTTCATGCCACTGGGTGATATTGAAGCGGATGATGACATATTTGATATTGTTTAATTTATCCACCAGTTTGCATTCGTATTCGGTGGGGGTCGTGCCGCCCATTTTTTTTCTTCTGGCATGAAATCGCCTGATTCGTTCCAGATCGTCCCGGTAAATGATGTCAGACAACCGTTTCTTGTCATACAATTCGCTTTTTGAATAGAGTGTCAGCTTTTCAAAACTTTCATTAACGAGCGAAATCCGCATGTTGTTTTCCAGAAGAACCATGGCGGCCGTGCTATTGTCAAAAATATTTCTATATCTCAATTCGCTTTTTTGCAGCGCGATTCCCAATTGTTGTAATTTATAGTTGTTCAATTCAAGCCGGGTTGTGCGTCTTTCGTTTTCAAGCCGTATTTTGTCGTTCCGTCCAATCAAAACATACATATAGCCGATCAGGAAGGCGCATAATGCCACAAAAACAAGAGCAATGGGCTCAAACCCGACTAATTGCATGCGAAGGAGGCATACCAGGGGCGCGGCCCATGCAGTGATTACAAGCTGGGACCGGAGGGACGCAAATCCATGCTGCATTCCGTTTCCGATAGTGGCCAGAACCACCAGCAACATCATTGGTGCTGGATCTGACGGGTCAATCAGCCAGGCCATATGTGCGGCAGCAATATCGATCTGATTCGCGGATATGATATTGTTCTTTAAAAAAAGGTTTCGTTTGATCTGACGGTACACATAAAGATGGAAGGCGAGAAACAGGGCGCACAAGGCGATAACGATGGGAATGGGTATTAATAGCGGCGGCTTCATGCCGACGACAAAGTAGAGGACAAGCATCAAGGGGATGCAGCATCGCGCCACAAGTTGCAAATCCGGCGCGGTGATCTTGATAGATGACAGGACGCGCGGCCGTTTTTTCCTGTCCTGAAAAACAATGGCGTCTAAATCCAGCACATGGTCTTCATCCGGAAAATCCGCCTCAAGACTGGTGAGATCTAATATTTGACTCTGTTCCAGATCATTTTGATTCGAAGGGTTCTGCATAACAGAAGACGTACCAGGTCCGGTTAAAGTTAAGTTTTTTTTAAATATTCTGAAAAAAACAAGTAGTTGTCAATAAAAAGAATCATTGTTTACCTTTGTGTCGCATGCTTGCAGCCATTGAACAAGGTCTCGGTATGTGTGAATTCTTGTTATCACCATCAGGGATGGCCCCTGTATTTGAATTCCCTGCTTGATAATACATGGTTTCTCATGTAATCAAAAACAGTTAGCGTCATGCTGCAAATATTTTTGGGATGAATGACCATTTCCGGTGAGGATTTATGGAGCGCCTGGATTATTTTATTAAACGGTTACTGCTGGTTATTCCGACATTTATCGGGATTACCATCCTGTGTTTTACAATGATTCAGTTTGTTCCCGGCGGGCCGGTGGAACAGGCCATTATGCAAATGAAAGGGCTCGGCGAAGGGGAGGCCAGAGGCGGGAGCGGGACAGCTCAGACCATCAGTGAGAAACAACGCAGGGAAATAGAAGCTTATTATGGATTTGACCGGCCGGTTTACAAAAGGTACTGGCAGTGGCTGGTCAAAGACCGGGTCGGGATGAACATGCCCTCCTACAAATTTCCCAATAAAACAGCATGGCAGTTGATCAAGGAACGATTCAACGTATCGCTGATTTTCGGCCTGACCGGATTTCTGCTCTCCTATCTGGTCTGTATCCCTCTCGGAATTTTCAAGGCATTGCGGCATAACAGCCTCTTTGACCTTGTTTCCAGTGTGGTTGTCTTTGTGGGGTATGCGATCCCGGCGTTTGCCATGGGAATGGTATTAAAAATGCTGCTTTGCGGTACGGTTGAGGGGATGTGGGACGTGTTTCCGATTTCTGGTTTTTATTCCGAAGGATTCCATGACCTGACGCCCTTAGGAAAGACCAAAGATATTTTTATGCATATGTTTTTGCCGGTCTTGTGTTATGTGATCGGGAACTTTGCCGTATTGACGCTGCTGATGAAAAATTCCCTCATCGAGCAAATCAGCAAAGATTATATCCGGACCGTGATGGCCAAAGGGGGAAGTTTCTCCCGTGCGGTCTGGGGGCATGCGTTCCGAAATTCCCTGATCCCTATTGCCACCGGTATGAGCGGTATTCTAACCGTCATGTTCGCCGGGTCTGTGATCATAGAGCAGGTGTTTGAGATTCCCGGCATGGGGCGGCTGAGTCTTGAAGCCATCGTTGGGAGGGACTACCCGGTGTTTATGGGCATTCTGTCGCTCACGTCCATTCTTGGCCTGATCGGCAATATTTTTTCCGATTTTTTATATGTGCTTATTGATCCGAGAATCAATTTTCAGAAATCCTGACTGATGATATGCGCTTTTACAAATTGTTGCCGAAATGTTGATTCGCATCCTTAAAAATCCGGTGGCGCGGAAACGATTTTCACGCTTTAAATCCATGCGGCGCGCGTATGCGTCCTTATGGATTATCGGGGTGTTATACGGCCTCAGTCTGATGGCGGAACTGATCTGCAATAATGTGCCGCTGGTGGTCCGGTATGGCGGCCAGTTTTATTTTCCGATCGTGTCCTATTATTCGGAAGACGTGTTCATCGGCAGCGGCAAACAGACCCGGCCGGATTACAAAAAGCTCATGATGTCTGAAACGTTTCATGCATCCGATGAAAACTACATGGTTTTCCCCCCGTTTCCTTACGGCCCTTTTGAAAGCATGGACCCGCAAACAATTCCCGTACCTGATGAAGTGTCGCTCGCCCTGGCGCCAGAGCCTGTGATCGGCACGATGGATGTCGGGCCGGATTTGACCATCAATCGTTCCCGGAATGCTGAATTCCTGGCAGGAAAAGGTCAGATCGGTGTGAACGGGAAAAATCTTCACGATTTTTTGACCCTGCCGGAGGAACTGCTTCAGTCCATCAATCGACGGTTTTCAAACCAGGCCGCTCCGTATGGAGAATTTATAATTGTGGACCATTCCGGTAAAAAAGTGATGGTGTCTTTGGCCACCTTTCGTGAGCGGAGCCAGGTTCCGGAAACCATTCGGCTCACCTTTCAGGAAATCACCGATCCCGGCGAAGGGCAGCTTTCCATTCGCTTCAACCGGTCGCTGCATCCGGTGACATCGAAACCAACCCTTTGGAATCAAATCCCGGAAGATCAGGCCCGCCGTCTTTTAACGTTGATCGCCAGCCGGTTTGAACGCCCGGTGGATGATTACCCGGTTACCATCCATAACCGAAATTACAACGCCTCATTTATAAAAGAGGAAGTGCGGTTTCCGTATCCGCCGGTAAAAGGTCATCCTTTAGGTATCGACGGCGCCGGAAGGGACGTGCTTGCCCGAATTCTTTATGGTTTACGAATATCGCTTTCATTCGGGCTGATGCTGGTAGTGTGCTCCATGGTGATCGGCGTGATGGCCGGGGCAGTGCAAGGCTATTATGCGGGGAAACTGGACATCACCGCGCAACGGATGATTGAAATCTGGAGCGCCCTGCCTTTTTTGTATGTCATGATACTCATGGGCTCGGTTTACGGCAGGAGCTTTATTCTGCTGCTGGTGTGTTACGGTATTTTCAACTGGGTGGGGATATCCTATTATATCCGGGCGGAATTTTTGAATTTGAGAAAGCGGCCGTTTGTGGAAGCCGCCCGATGCATGGGCGTCCCACCGATTAAGATCATTTACAGGCATATTTTGCCCAATGCGCTGGTGCCGGTGATTACGTTTTTTCCTTTTTCGCTGGTGGGGGCCATTGGGTCCCTGGCGGCGCTGGATTATCTCGGGTTCGGGCTCCCGCCGCCCACGCCTAGCTGGGGCGAGCTTCTGTTTCAGGCCCAGCAATACCGATGGGCCTGGTGGCTGATTCTGTATCCGTCTCTGGCGCTTTTCGGGGTCATGTTGCTGGGCGTATTTGTCGGTGAAGGGATTCGAAATGCATATGATCCAAAACAGTATCAAAGGTTTCAGTAATCTTCATGCAGACAACCGATCTTAATTTGCAAGATGAACAGAAGGAGCTGTTGCTGTCGGTCCGGGATCTGACTGTCAGTTTTTCCGTTGATGACGGAACCTTTACAGCCGCGGACAGTATTTCTTTTGATGTGAAGACGGGTGAGACAGTGGGTCTGGTGGGGGAGTCGGGTTGCGGCAAATCCGTCACCGCCTTGAGTATCCCCCGCCTGATTCCCAGCCCACCCGGCACCATCGAATCCGGTGAGATCTGGTTTGAGGGTCAGGACCTGATGACACTAAACTCTTCAGCGTTGCGCGATATCCGCGGCAGGGACATCAGCATGATCTTTCAGGAGCCGTTGTCCGCGCTGTCTCCCCTGCATCGCATCGGACAGCAGATGATTGAAACCATTCTCCTGCATCAGGACAAACCCCGAAAACAGGCCTGGGAGATTGCCGAGGGATGGCTGAAAAAAGTGGGCATCCCTGATGCCGGAGACCGGATGTTCGCCTATCCCTTTCAATTATCAGGGGGTATGCAGCAGCGGATAATGATCGCTATGGCGCTTATGCTGTCGCCCCGGCTCATTATTGCAGATGAACCCACCACCGCCCTGGATGTGACCACCCAGGCCCAGATTTTTGCATTAATCCGCGACATGAAGCAGCACCAGACGTCCATGCTGCTCATCACCCACGACATGGGCGTGGTCTGGGAAATGTGCGATCGGATTCTTGTGATGTATGCGTCAAGGATTGTTGAAACCGGCAGCCGCGAGGATGTTTTTTTTAACCCCAGGCATCCCTATACCATCGGGTTGCTTCAGGCGATTCCAAAGCTGACCGGGCTCAGGGAGCCGTTGAAAGATATCCCCGGTCAGGTGCCGTCTCCCTTTGATTATCCAAAAGGATGCCATTTTCAGGCAAGATGTGTATTTGCCATGGACCGGTGCCGGGAATCCTCTCCGCCTGCTTATGATTGCGGGCAGGGGCACCGGGCCGCCTGTTTTCTTATGGAAGGCAGGCCGGCTTAAATCGATTCCCCATCTCCGGTAAAGTATGAGATCTCAAAATTTAAAAAATTGACAGGATCGGATGAAAAACGTCAAAAACTGCGATGAAACCAAATCAGGGCCCCTGCTTCGGGTGGTTGACCTGACAACGTGGTTTCCTGTCAAGCGGGGATTTTTTTCCAAAACTGCCGCTTATGTCCGCGCTGTCGATGGGGTGAGCCTGGAAATCCACTGCGGGGAAACCTTGGGACTGGTGGGGGAATCCGGATGCGGTAAAACCACTCTGGGACGGACCATTCTGGGCCTTGAAAAAACAACCAAAGGCGATATCCTGCTGGATGGCTATTCAATGAGCCAATTAACGCCAAAGGAGATGAATCTTCTCCGGCAGCGGGTACAGGTCATCTTCCAGGATCCCATGTCATCGTTGAACCCTCGGATGACAGTAATCGATATCATCACCGAAGGGCTTGTTCAGTTTAAAAAGATTGAAGTTTCCAAAGTCGCTCATGCAAACCGTCTGCTGGCGGAAGTCGGGCTTTCAGAAGATGCCTTGTATCGTTTCCCCCATGAGTTTTCCGGAGGACAGCGTCAGCGTATCGCTATTGCCCGGGCTATATCCTTAAGGCCTGAACTGGTCATCTGTGATGAGGCGGTCAGCGCCCTGGACGTGTCGATTCAGGCCCAGGTCGTGAACCTCCTGAAATCCCTTCAGGAACGTTACCATCTTTCCCTGTTGTTTATTTCCCATGATCTCAGCGTGGTCAGCAATATCGCCGACCGGACCGCGGTGATGTATTTGGGGCGGATTGTCGAAGCCGGAAATACCGCAGATATCGTCCGTGCGCCGTTGCATCCTTACACCAAGGCATTGATCGCCGCAGTGCCGGTTCCGGGCGTGAGCCGCCGGGATCGGGTCCTGTTGAAAGGAGAAATCCCTTCATCCCTGTCGCCGCCGCCGGGTTGCCCGTTTCATCCCCGCTGTCCTGAAGTCATGCCTGTTTGCAGCCAGCAGGAACCTGTTGCAAAGCGCGTTGATGGCCGGGAAGTGGCCTGCCATTTGCATTGATGGTCAGCACTCCATCCGGCGAGAAAATAAAAAAAGCGGGTCATCCTTTACGGACAACCCGCTGTTTTTTTGTCAACTGGGGTTTTTTAGTGCGCTTTTGGTTTGGCCAAGTGTTGTTTTTTGGGTGCCGCATCTTTTGCGGGTGTCCCGGTTTTTTCGATCAACGCCGCCTTTGCTTTAATGATTTTATCCAGTTTTTCGTCCACAAGCGCTTTTTGGGTCCCTTCCAGGCCAAGGGTTTTGGCCTGGTTCAGGTCGTTAATGGCCGATTCATATCCTTCCAGTGATCCTTTCCCGGCGGCCACTTCTGCTTTATAAATCAAAAAAATGCAATCAATCTTATGCAACCGGCTTTTTGCGTCTTTTTGATGAAGGGTCGAGGGCGCATAGTGAATGGCTTTATAGAGATTGGATTTAATGGCCTCAAAGTCCGGCTGCTCTTTTGTTTCGCTTAAGGCTTCGGCTTTCTTTATGTAATAATCAAACGCCGGAATCAGTGCCTCTTTTTTGGTGTAAACCGATAGAACCGGTTCGGCAATGGTTGCGCCGGGGACACTCATAATCAGCTTTTTGCCTTTGGGCGAAAAGCTGCCCTGCCAGATTTCAACTGCTTTGTCGGCAGGAACGAGATAATAATTTTTTGTGTTCATGGCGCTTGCAATAATCAACAGTCCGAAAATGCCGGCAACGCAGGCGATGAGCATTTTAACGGGACCGCTCATGGTTTCGGGCTGTTTAACAGCCGCCTGCGGCTCAACCGGTGTTGGCGGTTCAGGGGCTTTTTCAGCTGCTGGTTTTGGGGCTGGTTTGACAGGTGCTTTGGGTGTTTCTTTTTTTACTTCCACTTTGGGTTTTTCCGGTTCCTTTTTTTCTTCTTTTTTGGGCTCCTCAACTGGTTTGGGAGGCTCTGCAGGAGGTTCCGCAACTTTTACTCCAACCGGCTTCGGAGGGTCAACGATAACCGCCGGTTTTTCCGGCTCCGGTGCGGGAGGTCCAGGCTCTTTGGCTGCCACCGGTTCTGCCACCGGTTCTGCCACCGGTTCTGCCACCGGTTCTGCCACCGGTTCTGCCACCGGTTCTGCCACCGGTTCTGCCACCGGTTCAATGACGGGCGGTTCGGGTTTCTCTGTCGCTGGGACAGGTTGTTCAACCATGGTCTCAATTTTTTCAGCCGGTTTGATTGTGGCCGGCTCTTCCGGAGCTTCCACCACGGACAGGTCAAATTGCCGGGTCAGAAGGGCTTTGATTTTTGCTGCTTCATCGGGATTCCCAGCATCCACGAACGAAGGAGCGGAAAACACCGGCTGGTCGGCAGGGCTCGTCTCGGGTTTGAACAGTTTTTCAGGCTGCCAGGAGTCGAACTTCAGGTTCAAGAGTTCCGGGATGGAAAGCTGTTTCTTTTCCGCCTTTTTTTCAACCGGTTTTTCAACCGGTGCCGCAGGCTTTGGTGCTGTTTCTTTTGCAGCCGGCGTTTTCTTTTTTGGCGGTGCGGCAGGTTTTGGTGATGCCGCAGATTCTTCGATTATCGAAAGGTCAAATTGTTTTGAAAGAAGAGCCCGTATCGCTTTGACTTTTTCCGGGTCGGATTCGTCAATAAACGGTGGCGCTGTATAATTGGCGGCAGATGTCGCATCTGGCGCAACGGAGAAGAGCTCTGACGGGGTCCACGTGCCGAAATCTTTTTTCAGCAGGGCTTTGATCGTCGGTTTTTTAGCGGCGGGTTTTTTCTTTGCGGCAGCCGGTGACGGTTTTGCCGCATTCTTTGCCGCTGGTTTCGGGGTTGATTCAGCCGCTATATCAGCAGCCTGGTCGGCAGGCTTTTTTTCGGTTGTTTTTTTCTTTTTTGTTGTGGATTTGGTCAAACTTTTTTTTCCCATGGAAACCTCTTTTGCCGTTTTCTGAGATTTGAAATAAATAACCAAAAATAGTTCATTTTCTTAGAGAAAAAATTTATATAAGAATCGTGGTTTTTTGTAAACAGTTTTTTAGCCTGCCGATCCCTGTGGAAATTTGCGGGCTTCTACCGTTCAATACCGTTTGAAAGGAATGATACATGCAAGAAGCACTGCTTAAAAAGCAGGCGCTGGAATTCTGGTTGAAGCAGGTTGGACCATTGGCGGTGGCGTTTTCGGGCGGCGTGGACAGTACGTTTCTGCTGGCAGTGGCCGCGCACGCTATTTCCGATAGAGACAAACTGCTGGCCGTGACAGAAACGTCGCCACTGCATCCGGAATCCGACGTCCTGTTTGCCCGGTCTTTTGCGGCAACATTGAATGTCCGTCATGTAACCATCGATGCCGGGGTGTTGGCTGATCCGGGTTTTACCGCCAATCCCCAGGAGCGATGTTACCGGTGCAAGCGCGTCATTTTCAGCCGGATCATCGAAGCGGCTGCAACATTTGGCATTCATCATATCGCTCACGGTGTCAATCTAGATGATCTCGGCGATTTCCGTCCGGGCATGGCGGCGGCTAAAGAGCTGAATATTCACGCGCCCTTGCTTGAGGCCGGGTTCACAAAAAAGGACATCCGCAGCTTGTCACGTCAAATGGCGCTGCCAACCTGGAACAAACCGTCGTCCGGCTGTCTGGCCACCCGGATTCCTTATGGCCACCGAATTGATATAACAAAGATTCAGGCGGTTGCAGCCGCTGAATCTTTTTTGCGCAACCTCGGATTCGGCGACTGCCGTGTCCGGCATTATGATGAACTGGCGAAAATCGAAATTTCGGACCGGGATGCAGACCGTTTTCGCGCCCCCGGCATTCGGAATCGGGTTGTCAAGGCGTTCCGGGAGATCGGGTTCCTGTATGTCAGCGTCGATCTCGAAGGGTTCGGTTCCGGCCGTCTGAACCGTTCAATCAAATCCGTTTCGGACGTGTCCTGATAGTTGCATTTTCGTTCCTGATCGCCAACCGCTTCACCCGTCTTGCGGTCATGGTTGCATGCCGCGCATTCTGTCTTATGTTCAGACCGTATGGTTATATATGAATTAAACCATATCATATGGACCGGGCTTCGCTGATTTTTTGTTATAATTTTTATAAGCGAGGTGCACGATGAAGACGATGAATGTGATTACAGAAGACAGTCTGGCGGATATTGAACTCCAGTTGAACTGGAAAAGCAATGAAGCCGAACACTCGGAAGTTCTGTTTACCAAGATGAATGTGTGGCGGGATATCCTGCCGCCCGGAATGACCGGTGAATTGATGGGAAAAGGTCCGGGGGACAGGGTCGGCATCCGGTATGCCAAGGACGAAAATTTGCTGCCCTCAGGACGGGAAGACGTTTATGTTCTGAAACGCGGTCAGTTCGACGATAGCAGGGCCACGCCCCGGTACGGCCGGTTTTATCCCATGAGCCTGCTCACGGGTGTTCCCCATGTATTTCCGGGAAACGTTCGCCCGTTCAGACTCACGGACATGAATGACGACACCATACAGGCCGATGCAGGACACCCGCTGGCGGGTTATGATCTGGCCCTGACGGCAAAGGTCCACGACGCCATGGTTAAACCCTATGACCGGGGCGGCGAATGTTCCATGCTGATCGAGTGTGTGGCAGACGGGCCGGGAATGCAGGTGCCAAAAAACGGACGTCCCACGGATTTTTTTGAACCCGATGCCTTTGCGCGGGAAGACGAGACCGACGACAGCCGGTTTTATGAGAACCCCCGGCTGGTGAATCATCTGGATGACCGGGCCATTGAAACCATCAGCGGTTTTTATGGCGGCTTGCTTCAGCCGGGAATGGATGTGCTGGATCTGATGAGCGCCTGGCGGTCCCATGTGCCGGAGGGTGCGGGTCTGAAATCGATGATAGGTCTCGGGATGAACGCTGAGGAAATGGCTGAGAATCCCCAGTTGAACGGATTCCGGGTGCACGATTTGAATATCCACCCGAAACTGCCGTTTGATGACCGGTCATTTGACCGGGTGATCTGCACGGCGTCGGTGGAATACCTGATCCATCCGGATGCGGTATTTGCCGATGTGGCACGGGTGCTGAGAGCGGGCGGGATATTTGCCCTGACGTTTTCCAACCGGTGGTTTCCGCCCAAAACCATTCGCCTGTGGCCCAAGCTTCATGAATTTGAGCGCATGGGGCTGGTGTTGGCGTATTTCAACCGGTCCGGCAAGTTCACGGATCTGCATACCCTGTCATCCAGAGGGTGGCCCCGGCCGGAAACAGACAAGTATTACGGACAGCAGTTCAAGTCAGACCCGGTATATGCGGTGTGGGGGAAAACCATCGCGTAACACGCTGAGATGAAGGGAAGATGATGGAATAATAATCAGATTCTGATGACAAAGAAAAAGGTCCGGCAGGCCACCCTGCAGGGCCTTTTGTTATTTGAAGGGCAGAGAAGTGTCATCCGGACCCGCCATAGAATAATTTTGTAACTTTTGCATCTAAATCTTTCAATTTTGTAATATGGCTTTAATTCAACCGGTATTGCTAATTTTGTAAAAAAATTAAAATTATTCATAAAATAAATAACTTATAGTCTTTGTAATTGATTTTTCAGATGTTGGCATATGTATTGCAAAATTAAATTGTTTTCTTGATGGGGGTTGATCCGGGGAGAAATAATTGATTTGAGGACTTTATCACCATGAATGCCTTGCTGAGAAAAAACAGAGAGCTGTCCGCCATTCTGAAAGTCAGCCAGGAACTGACCACTTCATTTAATCTTGAAGAAAACATGCTGTCCGCCATGCAGATATTGGGAACCCACCTGGAGATGCAGCGGGGGTGTGTTTTCCTGCTGGATCCGGACACATTTAAGCTGCGGATTATCGCGGCACACGGGCTTACGCAAAGAGAAATCAGCCGGGGAATATACCAGGTGGGGGAAGGGATTGTCGGCCGGGTGCTTGAGACAGGCAAGCCCATGTTTGTTCCCAATATTGGAAAAGAACCCATGTTTTTAAACAAAACCGGGTCGCGGCCTGAAAAAAAAGGGATTTCTTTTTTTTGCAGTCCCATTGCCATTGAAGGCAAAACCATCGGCGTGATCACGGTGGACCGGATATTTGCCGAAGAAGACGGGACCGTGGATGACGACCTGCGGGTCTTAAGCATCATCGCGTCCTTTATTGCCCAGTTTGTTATTCTCTGGCGGAATTTCAAGAATACCGAAAATGAGATCGGCAAGCTTCGCTCCCAGTTAAAGGAAAAATACAGCCTGCCGAATATTATCGGGGAATCGGTCGAGCTGCAGCGGGTGCTCAAAAGCGTCATCAAGGTGGCGGCCACGGACACAACGGTACTGCTCTTGGGAGAAAGCGGCACCGGCAAGGAACTGGTGGCCCAGACAGTTCATTACCAGAGCTTGCGGGCCAGAGAGCGGTTTGTTGCGGTTAATCTTGCGGCATTGCCGGAAAACCTCATTGAGGCGGAACTGTTCGGCGTGGAAAAGGGCGCCTATACCGGTGCCACGGAAAAGCGGATCGGCCGGTTTGAAATGGCCCATAAAGGGACCCTTTTTCTGGATGAAATCGGGGAACTCCCGCTCAATCTCCAGGTCAAGCTGCTGCGCGTGCTTCAGGAACGCAGCTTTGAAAAAATCGGTTCCACGTCTTCCGTCCCGGTGGATGTCCGGGTGGTGGCGGCCACCAACCGGAATTTATTCGAAGAAGTCCGCAAAGGCAATTTCAGGGAAGATTTATACTGGCGTCTCAATGTCGTGCCCATCATGCTGCCGCCCTTAAGAAAACGTACCGGCGATATCCCTTTACTGGCCGATTTTTATCTTAATAAATTTAATCAGCTTTATAATCGGGGAGTCAAAATATCCCCCAGGGCTCTGAACCTGCTGGAAGATTACTCCTGGCCGGGCAATGTCCGTGAATTCGCCAATACCATTGAACGCCTGGTGATCATGCTGGAATCCGAAGTGGTGATGCCCGACGACCTGCCGTTTAATTTAAATCCGGACCAAAAAGTGGAGCCGGTGATGAGTCCCGGCAATATTGCGGAAAAAACGGATTTGAAAAAAGAGATTGAAAGTATCGAAAAAGAACAGATTATCCGGGCGTTAAAAGATAATAATTATATTCAGAACCGCGCTTCCCGTTCCTTGGGCATCACTCTGCGCCAGTTCGGTTACCGGTTGAAAAAATACGATATCAATTTTAAGCGGCTGTGATTTTATAATTTTTAAAATTATAAAAACAGGCCGTTAATCCTGAATCATTAGGTTTTTTTGCAAATAGCTATGTCGATGAAAGATTGACAGTGCATTCTTATTTCGCGTTTTCCAATACTTTCCGCAGGACTTTTTTGACTGTTTCCATTTCCTCCGGTGCAATCCCGGCAAAAGCCTGATGGGTCATTTCGTCCATAGCCTGAAGAACGCTGCTGCGCATCTGCATTCCTTTTTCGCTTAAATTCGCTTTCAGCGCCCGCCGGTCTTCGGGAACATTGGAGCGGTAGACCAGACCGTCCTGTTCCATTCTGTCAACCAGTCCGGTGATGGTGGATGGTTCAACGCCTGCGCAACGTCCCAGGTCGGTGAGTTTCATCCCTCCCTCGCTGCCCAGTTTGCTGAGCATTTCATCCATGGAGTCGTTTGCCCATAAACACATCAGCGCCCCCAGATAAGAAGGCTTGATCTCCGGCAATTCGTTTTTCGTCAAAAATTTTTTAAGCATGGAGGTCACGGACAATGCGGCCCGCGTGATCAGGAAAAACGGGTAATCTTCGGGGTATAAAGGGTTCATGAATTCCTCTCTTTGGTTTTGGACGCATAATCTTTTTGCATGTTACGGGCAATAATGTTTTTTTGCAGTTCATTGGTCCCCCCGGCATAAAGCGACAGGAGACCTTCCCGCATCCAGCGCTCAACCGGATATTCTTTCAGATATCCGCGTCCGCCGATGATTTTCATGGCAGCCATTGATATCTCCTGCTGCATTTCAGATGCGAACACCTTGGCGCCGCAAATTTCGACCGTGGGCGTCGCCCCGGATGTCAGGAGTTCCATCGCGTTTCCCAGCAGCAGATCGGCGGCCTTTATCTTTATCGCCATATCCGCAAGCTGATGATTGATCAGTTGAATGTCATAAAGGGGCTGCCCCTGAATCATGCGGTGCTGCGTGTATTCATAAAGATATTCCAGAATGCGGCGGGAAAGCCCCACGCAGGACGCGGCGACCATCAGGCGTTCCACCGCACCGGCAAAGGTGATGACCCCCCACCCGAAGTCCTGACCGCCGATGACCATCTCTTGGGGAAGCCTGACTGAATCAAAGGTGATTTCACAGCTTGCAAAACTGTTTGTGGCGATTTTTTGCTGGGGGGATAATTTTATACCGTGGACATTACCCGGAACCAGAAATAGCGATATCCCTTTATTTAATGGTTTGTCCGGATTGGTGCGCACAACCACCAGAATATAATCGGCAACGGCGGCTCCGGTTGCAAGATATTTTTTCCCCTGCAGCACCCAATGATCGCCTTCCAGTGTAGCGGTGGTTTGCAGATTCCCAATGTCGGAACCGGCATCGGGTTCGGTCAGCGAAAAGCAGGTTAATATGTCGCCCTTGAGGACCTTCCGGCCGATTTCTTTTTGAGAATCGGTTCCAAAAGTGGTCAGCAGCATCGCGCACACGCAATTAACGCCGATGACATTGCTGATGGCGCTTGAATAACCGCTCAGGATTTTTCCGATTTCGATGAGGTCTCGAAAAGTGTTCGGATTTTCGAAAATATTAACAGATTCAAGCCAGCCGTTCCCTGTAAAATCCCTATACAATTTTATGACCCGCGCCGGATCATGATCCAGTTCCCGGATGGTTTCTTCGTTAAGATTTTTTGAACACCACGCATGGATCGTGTTTGATAAATTATTGGTCATTTCCGCCTCCTTGGTTTGGGTTAATAATTTTGAATCCATATATTACTTAATGCGATATTATGATATCGTATTATATGCAAGCAAAAAAAAAGATTTTTTTTACAGCGGAAGAATGGGGATGAAATCCGGAGATATTATTATAGGTTACTGCCGGGCTTTCCTTGTATAGCGCATGCAGCGAGCGGATGCGTCCGCCAATGGTGTTGAAGCGGTTGGTGTAAGCAACCAGCAAAAGCGAAATCGCCGGGAAGAGGAGGGCCGGAGTGGTCAATGTGATATCCATTATGACGGCTTTTTGAAAAAGTTGGCCTGAACCCATTTCCAGTTTAAAAGCACATGCAGCACGGATAGACCGGCAAGCAAAATCCCGCCCCCCTCATGAAAAAACGCATAGGCTTTGCGGTGAATTACGCCATGAAGGGCGGCGGTCAAGATCTGATTTAACATCAGAACCGCAAGGACGGGGTTAATAATTTTTAAAATAGCTTGTTTCATGGGTTGATTTTCTCCTTTTAAAATCATCATTCTGCCGGTTTTTTCACCCGTCACTGAACCGTCATTTCTGTCCTGTCCGATGATAAGGGCCTGTCATCTATTTTTTTAAGCTTTTTCCCGCATTCCAGCAACTGCCAACCGCCTGTCCCAGGGACCAGTATTTTTTGCCGGCCATATCAAACAGGAGGGGACGAAGTTTTGCGATATCAATGCCTCCGTCTGTCAGGACGCTGTCGTCCGCATAGGTTTCAATCAGCTCACCGATAAAAATGTCATGGGTGGAAAAATCCAGAACGTCATAGAGGTTTAGCTCCATGTTTACCGGGCACTGCCGGATCATCGGAGCGGTTTTGGTTTGACCGTAAAAAATATCAAACAAGGCGGCTTTGTCTGTTTTTTTGCCGGTCATGATACCGCAGTAATCGGCTTCAACGATCAGGTCTTCAGACGGCAGGCAGATACTGAAGGATTTGTTTTCAAAGATGCCGGCATTTGAATAATGGCTTTTATGCAGGCCGATGGAAAGATACTGGGGGGTGCCGTGATTTAAAATGCCCACATGTGCCACTGCCAGAAAATTCGGCTTTCCGTTGACTGTTGTGCCGACCAGGGTGGTGGGCATGGGGTACAAAGCATTGATAGGGCCGAGGGATTTCATCTGTTATTCCTCCATGTTTTCAGCATAGAAGTAGAAAAAGATAAAAAAAATAGGGGATAATTTTCCCAAACTGATGCTTGCGGCTGGATATTCAAAAGAAAAGTTAAATGACTCTGAATGCCGGGCTATAAATGGGTAATGAATCCCTATTTTATGGGGCATAACCGCCGCTAATCAGCCGCGCGGTTTTTTGCGTCGGCTGATTAGCCTTGTTGGCTGATATTCGTCATTTTTTTGGGGGGTTTCTTTTTTTTACGGGTGAAATTTCCTTAGTCAATGGATCGATACTCTTTTTGAGTGAGGTATATTTCTTGTCTATGCCATCGATTTTACTTTCAATTTCTTTAATATTGTTTTCAATATTTCCGTTGTTTTTTAAGCAGGATCCGATTTGTCGATCCATTTCTTTGATTTTATTTGGAAACCAAAATGCTTCGATTATCAACGCGACTGCAGAACCAAATAGTGCTGTTTTTATAATCGATCCAAATTCTTCAAAATTATAATTACAAGCCCATAAAATTACTGAAACAGCAAGCAACATTACAGGCAAAGGCATCAGCAAAAATATGATTCTTTTTGTGTGGAGATCCTTATAAGCCATACAAAGAACCTCAGAGGTTTGTGCAAGCACAGATACCGATTCATACTTTTTGTGTAATTCATTTATTTCTTTTTGAAGGGAGTTTATTGCGTTAAAGATCTCATGTGATGGGCCAAATGTTGTTGCTGGAGTTGATTGATCAACTGGGCTATACGTTGTCATTTGAGCAACTCCTCGACCGTTTTGACTTTACCTAAACCTTGCTTTGAATTAACAAGGCTACTGACCATAGATGTCTCTATCAACTGTGAAGATTGAAGTGGTGTATTAATATCTATCTGGATATGGGCACATGGCTGTTGATTTTTAGAATTTATTGTCGCAATTACTTCTTGAATCTGAAATACCCTGTTGATCAAATTTCCACCAAGAGTTTCTTTTTTATTATAACGAAGAAATGGTTCATCAACCTGACTAAGCGTGCTATTCAAAAATATTGACTTTATCCAAGCACTTGGATTTGGGATTGGAACAATATATTGGCAAATGATTCCGACTCTTGACATTCTTCTTCCGCTATAATTTTCGATTATCTTTTGAGATAAGGAAAAAAAATCTATCAATCCTGAGTTAAATGCCAAAAAATCAACTCTATTTCTCGAAATATTTATGCCAACACCCGAACTCTCATCCCTTGATTGAACAATCGGAATTTCAGCCGGAATATTTGGATCCTGACCAAATGGCAAAATTGTTGGTGTTGTTTTTATTCGTTTACCAATGGAATCATTCAAGGCTAAGTATTCTTGTAGTGCTTCCCCAAGATTAGTCACACCAATAAGTGCTAATTGGGCATTTATAAATATTATGTCGGTCATGCTTAAATTTTCTCCTCAATTATTTGTGTAGCATTTATATAGCGACTGATGGACAGCCAACAGTGTTGATACATGGAAATTTTTCCATGTTTTACATTTCAATATCCAATAACATGGAAAAAAGTTCTGACCCGAATTTCAAGTTGGCAGGCCATGCTGAGATCAAAATTGCTGATCTCGGGCCAAAGTGAAGTTACGATGCCTCAGTATCACGTAACATCTTAACATGTAAAGAATATTTTTTCTTTGGATAGGCAAAAAGGAAAAGGAACGAAATCGTTTTTATTCTGAATTCTGGGGATAGAATGTATAATTAACCGACTTTCCTCCTTTTACTTTTCTTGATGGGCAAGAAAAGTAACAAAAGAACCCAGCCCGTGCGCTGCGGAAAGCTCCCGGCCCCGATGGTTTCCGTGGCGTGGGCAAAAACTCGCTGACAACGTGGAATGCCGGGGCCTGTTATTCCGATAACGTTGGTCGAAACCGGCAGGTACATTGGCATTTATCCGCTCAGACAGTTTGCCCCCGTGATCCACGGAAACCATCGGGGCCGGGCCGCATCGCAATGGGCAAAACCCTCCGCCGAAAAGTTCTATTTTCCCCCCATATATTTTTAATACCGTATAAGAAACCCGCCCTGCACAAAAATAACAGAATACCATTCTCGGCACAAAAATAAGAATGAAGCATCTGACTGCGCGCAAGGCCGGTGTGATAAAGTCAAACCAATTTCAACATTGGCATTTCCAGTTCTATCGCCGCTGGGTTTTTGCCCATCGCGCTGCGTCCATGACGGTCTGTTTTTCGTGGAAGAAGGGGGAAACTGTTTGAGCGGCAGAAAGGCAACGCACTGGATGCAATGAACATTTTGAATTCATGCATCAATCGTGAAAAGCCAATCAGCAAGCGAGTTTTTCCCCCGCCACGCAAAACAGGCCGTCATGGAGATAAGCGGCGCGGGGCCGGGTTTCTTTTGCTACTTTTCTTTTCCCGCAAAAGAAAAGTAGAGGAGAAGAGGGCTGATGCCGACCTCTGCGGGAATACCAATGTCTGATTGGAAAGCCCGGCCATGATCCCACCGCCATAAAAATCCGTCTGTCAGCAACCCCGATCCACAACATTGTCCTCCTATTATGTAGATGTTTACACTTTTGAAATGCTTTTAGAACCTCCCCATTTTTGCCTGTTCCATCGCTCGCATCCTTAAAATAAAAAATAATTTATATAAATTCAAATATTTAAAATCTTAAAAAAATTATCGGGGAAATTCTGGCACGCTGCTTGTAATGGAAGGGTTCAAACGTTCGAACAGAAATACTTCTTTTACAACTTTGGAGGAATCAAATGAGAAAGATAGCGATTTACGGAAAAGGCGGCATCGGCAAATCCACCACCACGCAGAACACCGTGGCGGGGCTTGCGGAAATGGGAAACAATATCATGGTGGTGGGGTGTGACCCCAAGGCGGACTCCACCCGGCTGCTCCTCGGCGGTCTGGCCCAGAAAACCGTGCTGGATACATTGCGGGAAGAGGGCGAAGACGTGGAACTCGACGATGTTTTAAAGCCGGGTTACAGGGGCGTTATGTGTACGGAATCCGGCGGGCCGGAACCGGGCGTCGGGTGCGCGGGCCGGGGAATTATCACATCCATTAATCTGCTGGAACAGCTCGGGGCCTATGCGGAAAGCAAGAAACTGGACTACGCCTTCTACGATGTTCTGGGCGACGTGGTGTGCGGCGGGTTTGCCATGCCCATAAGGGAAGGCAAGGCAGAGGAGATTTATATCGTGGTGTCCGGCGAAATGATGGCCATGTATGCGGCCAACAATATCTGCAAGGGAATCGTGAAATTCGCCGAGGCCGGGGTGGTTCGCCTGGGCGGGCTGATCTGCAACAGCCGGATGGTGGACAATGAACGGGAGATGATCGAAGCGCTGGCAAACAAGCTGGGCACCCAGATGATCCATTTCGTGCCCCGGGACAATATGGTGCAGCGGGCGGAAATCAACCGGAAAACCGTGATCGAATTTGATCCTGCGCATTCTCAGGCAGATGAATACCGGACCCTGGCAAAGAAAATCGCGGAAAACGAAATGCGGGTGATCCCCACGCCCCTGGCCATTGAAGAACTGGAAAAACTGTTAATTGA
>QZKW01000083.1 GCA_003599885.1 Desulfobacteraceae bacterium
CGTATGGCAATGTCATTATCAGAGTTCTTTGTTGAAGGGGGTCAATTTTGGGTTATCGTTTCCTCTCAAAAGGGGTCAATTTTAGATTAGCGAAACTATGCCTACCCCCGCGTCAGACTTATCTGTGTTGTTTTTAAAACAAACGAGGATCATTTAGTCGATTTTGCCAAATTTGCAGCAGGCGTAAAAGCGGATAGTGTTTTATATACCCCTATGAACGCCTCCGGTTTCAAGGGACTGTCAGTGCTTGTTCCGGCCCGGGAGGATTATGGTAAAATCAATAAACAGCTTGATGAAGCTAAGACGTTCCTTCTGTCCAGGGGAATTGATACAAATGTGGATCTTTTTCGCCGCCTTTATAAAAAAGAGATCCATGATATTGATCCTTACACCCTCATCCCCTGTTATTACGGATGGCTCGGGGTTCGTTTCGACACCATCGGAAATGTATACTCCTGCTGCCGTGCAGCCAAACCTTTTGGAAACGCAACGGAGAAAGGATTTTCCCAAATCTGGAACAGTACCGGCTATGCACAGTTCCGAAAAAAGGCCTTTCAGATAAACCAGCGCAAAACATCGGTTGAAGGGTGCCTCTGTGCAAGCTGTCCCCATCGTACAGCTAATATGAAGGTGTATGAAGGACTGCATCCATTAAAACGACGGCTTCATTCACCTCAGGGTTTCTCCTGATAAGTCCATCTGATCCGCCTATGGCTTCGCGAAAAATACCTACAGCTTAACATCTCATCTTCACCTCCATTCTTTAAACCAGCCGGATGGTTTTTCCAGCTGGTTTGTATCTCTTTGCCTAAAGAGACAAATTAAAATGGCTGTAAAGCATCATTCCTGTTTTTTCCTGACCAGCGCAAGATAAAGTATATATATTCTCTTATCAAATGGTGTCATCTGATCAAGCAGCAGTGCAATGCCATTCAAAATCGGGCAAATCGCCATTGAAATCAGAAAAATCATCAATTGAAGCAATTTGGTAAACTGATTTTTATTAAAAAAGCTGTTGCGCACAGCGGTTGTGTAAGCAAGATATAAAATCGACACCCAGGATTTTGCCGGATAATACTCTTCAATCAGTTCCAGGTTGTTTTCCTTGAACATCTCATAATACCCGAACCGGATAACATTAAAATAATTATAGGGCACACGATGGGATGGGTAAACATCCCCCGGTCCGCCCAGAATCAGATACCCGCCGGGTTTCAGTATTCGCGCCAGCTCTTTTATGTGATCGCGGGGATCTTTCACATGTTCAACGACGAAATAACTTAAAACCGCCTGAAACGCGTTCGATCGAATGGGAATCTTTTCCATCCGGGCATTGATGTCCGGATAATGTTCCTTTGCCGGCAGGACATTTTTGCTGGCCAGATCTTCAATGGTGACACAGTTGTCTTTTCCAATGTGTGACAAAAGACTTTTGTTTTCAGGTTCCAAAAAAAGGATTTTCTGCTTTGCCGATTGGGCCAGCCATACTTTCATTTTTTTTTTTGCTCTCGAAAACCCAATACCCCCTCCCGCAAACACTGAGGTCAGGATTTTGGCGTCCAGATACCTGCTGAAAAGAGTGTTTAGGGTAAAAAGCAGTCCTTGACGGTCCTGTCTATTATCCGCTTGCGGAATGTCGATTCCTGTAAAATCGATCATGCCGTGGATGATGGGATATTGTCTCCCTGATTGCGCGTCCGCTATTATGTCGTTATTTATCATAAACTCAGCAGGTTCATCTGAATCCGGATGCTTTAGAAACCCAAGACACTGTTCAATCTTCATTGGTTAAGCCCTTTTTTAAACGCATGGTAGAGGTTAATGGCGCCATAATTAAGTTTTCGAAAAAGATGGGGAAGTGTTGCCGCCTCACTCCCGATCCATTCATGAATATCTTGCCGGGATAAATCCCATTTTTCAAATTTTCTCCGGGTCAGGCACCATCGGCACATGGGGACCGGTCGATCTAATAGATTCAGAATATCCGTCGGATCATTGGTTTCAAAAATATTAACGAAATCATTGTCCGTCACATCAATTGGACGATCAAAGTAATTGTTGAAAATATGGGCATAGGCGGGAAAAAAGCAGGGATAAATTTTACCGTCCCGCAATTGCGGTGTTTTAAACATCAGCCGGCAGTTGCGAAAACTTGCATCAGGGTCGGAATTTCCGTCAATGTTCAAGTGTTTAAAAAAATGTTTAATCTGTGCCGGAAGCTTGATCCGGACATTGTTTTCTTTTGCTTTTTGAATAATTCCTGGGAGTTTGAGGTCAATGGGATAATAGCTGATTTTAACAAGAATTTTTTTTTCCGCGCAGGTTTTCCAAAAAGTGTCGTTCATACCGGATAAGAGGATACCATTTGTAAAAATGGCAATTCTTGCATTTGGAAAGGCTTTCCGGGCTATATCGACAAACGAAAAAAGTCCGGGATGCAGGAGCGGTTCTCCTCCCATCAGACGAATTTCAAATATATTGCCAAAAAGCTGCTTGAGTCTTTCCATGTCCCGGTTGAAAATTTCAACATCGGCAAAAACTTTGCCTTTCACCAAAGGCGCAAAATGGCTGCACCCTTTGCAGTTCAAATTACAATGGTCCACCAAATGAGTTTCGAGTATGTGGGGGAAAGAGGGTTTTTTTTTCATGCGGGGTCATGGCTTAATATTTTTTGGATGACGGGCAGATATTTTTGAACGCCATAATTGTTCAATATACATATTATATCTTGTTGGTTGGGTTTTTCAAGCTGCCGGAGTTCTGAAAACGACGTATTGAGAAGATCTTCTTTATTTTTTTTCACTATGGCATATTTTTTGTTTTTCAGGTCAAATCCATAATCCCCGATGGATTCCAAAAGAATGAGACTGTTTTGAGTCGCCAGATACTCCGGAATTTTAACCGGTGACGAAACCCTGCTCACCCAGTCATCGCTACGGGTGGAGATGCCAATATCAGCGGCATTATATATGCCGTTGAGATCACTTCCGCTGGCAGTGTCGACAATCAGATCTTTTATACCATATTTAAGTGCATAAGAACGCGCCTTTTCAAGATCAAATGTCGCTATCATAAACCGAAATGCATTTTGATCATCCTGTAGCTGTATTTTTTGAAAAAAAGCAAACAGCACGTCCGGCATCTGCCAATTTTGAAGCATCCCACTGTATAAAATCAGCTTCTGATTATCGCTGATTTGATATTTACTGCGGAAGCGGCTTCTTGATTCATGATCCACAAAAAAAACTTTATCATCATAAAAACAGGGAATTACATTAATCAGTGACGGAGATAATCCATATCTTGCAACGATATATTGTTTAAAACGTTTTGAGACAACGGATATGGAATCCGCATGTCTTATATTGATCCGGCACAATCCTTTAAGCGTCAGAAAATTGATTATTTTGAATGCCAGGCGGGTCTCGGAATACAGCAGCTCTTCTTCGGGAACAAGACCCATCATTTCAAAATGAAGACGGGTATTCGGCAAGCGCTGCTTGATCAGCACCCCCAGAAAACAGTTAAAATAGTTTGACGCCCATACGAATCGTTTTTCAAATAACATCGTTTTTTTGCGAATTTCTTTCAGTACGCTCAGCAGGCCGGTAATCGTCCTGCCCCTGATATGGCAGAATTCAACAGCTATGCCATATTCAGCGGCAAGCTTTTTGATCTGTTCTTCTTTTTCTCTTAACAGCTCGGCTTTATCATCCGATAGTCGGTCTGGGGTAATAATGGTCATCAATACACAGGAAAAATCTGCCAGGTGAAACGCTAAAAGATTATTTATAAATTTTATGTTCACATTATCAAAAAGTCCTTCCCAGAAATTGAGGCCTGCCAGAAAAATAAAAACGGTGCCTGGATTGCCGCAGCAATGACTATCTTTTTTTGGCTTAAAGGATTGATTTAAATGCATTTATATGTTTTCCCGGTTTTCATACCCACATCAATAAGAGAAACCTTGCGGAATGGTCCAGATTTTTTTAAACGGCATTATCCGGCAAATAAACATAAGATCAATTTATCTCGTAACATTTTTTTGCTCTTTGAAAATTTATCAAAAAAACTGGCGTCAGGTTTCGTAATATTTTATCAGGTTCTCCAGAGAAAGGGGGAACCCTTTGGAGTCGATTATATTCCGATATCGTGCACGAGATGTGGCAGACCGATACATCACTTTCATTCAGGAGATCATCAACCGCCATTTTGTCCGGGGAAGAAGCCTTATCTCCCGGGTATTGTGCGAAGAATGGCAATGGAAACTTCCAAACGGGAATCCAAAGGGTTACGCTGTCGGGGATATTCTGCTGCGCCTGGAAGAAACGGGATACACATACCTTCCGGAGCGCATCTATGCAAAAAACAACATAAAAAAAGCAATGTTTTGATCAGATTCCCCTTTTCATCAAAAAAATCTGACCGGCTCCATCTGCGATTATGAAAAGCCAGTTATCCATGCCGTCAGGGGTTCGGATGCCTATCTGTGGGATTTTCTCATCCACCATTACCATTATCTAGGGCTGCCCACACTTGTGGGTAAATATCTCAAACAGATCGTGACCATTTCCGGCCAGCCTGTCGCCTGTCTCGGCTGGGCTTCCGCTGCTATGCGGGTCAGACCGCCGGCAGCGCAAAAAAAGAATCTTTTCAAATTGAGTATAAAAAAGCAGCTTAGTTTTTCAAAGAGCTAAAATGTTACATAAATTTATAAATTTCAATTTTATTTCCAGATACTCAAATCCCGCTGTATCAGTTGCTCTAATTGTTTTATATCTTCTTTAAAATAATCGGCCCAATGTGTTCTGGTTGTTTCAGAGAGAGCCGGCCGGTTCTCCATCGGTTTCACATTAATTCGGTCCCTGATTAATTCTGCAATTGCGGCCGCACCGGACTTGCGTATACCCGTTTTTAACCAACGGAACTTTTTAGGCTGCAATATTTCCCTCGCCCCGCTAATAAATTGATTGACTGACTCTATCCGAGGCGTTTTCGTCTGGTTTGAGCGGGATGTTATCTCATTGCCAAACCAGGAAGTTACTCCCAGGAATGAATAAATTTCTTCCAGAAGCTGCTTTCTGCCGGATTGAATATCCTCATAAAGCACTACCTTAATATTCCTCTTGCCGAAAAGGCTAAAATAGTTTTTCAGCTGTTGATAATAAAGACTTTCCTTAAGAATAGACAGCGTTTTTTTTATAGCCGTTTCAAACTGATGTTCCGCTATGGCTCCCAGCTGCCGTTGAAATAGAAAAGCTGATTGCTTATAAATCCTTTTTAAGCATGGACAATAATTCCCAAATTCCTCCGATGACTGCACCTATAAATACTGTAACAATAAAAATTAAAAATGACATTGCCAGGGCTTCATGGCCAGAAACACCATAAAGGCCCAAAAGGTATACCATTGAGCCGTCTCTCACTCCCAGTCCTGCAAAGGTGACCGGCAACATTGTTGATGTCATGACTGCGGCACGAATCCAACCCATAGAAATAAAGTTCAACGGAATGTTTAGTGATGAAGCCAGAAGGACAAAAACAAGCACCCCGAGCAGGTGGCTTAAAAGGGTCAGGGTAAAAATAATTAAAGCGTCTGTAATGCTCAGTTCCTTGAACTTGATCAATGCGTTTGTCCAGAGGTGAATTTTAGTTGAAATGGTGCCTCCCACTGAAAGATGAATGAAAAATTGAAATATTCCTGTGATGATTGCCGTACAAAAATACAATCCGCCCATTGCGATTAAAATTGCCAGGAAGGCTCCCCAAATATTTTTTGGAAGCCATTCTTGATGGAAACTCCAGAAAATGGCCCCGCCGATAAAGACGCCGAAGGTTGATATGAGACGGTCAAACAAAATGATGGAAACAACGGAATCCAGTTTATTGCTGGCCTGTTTGAGCTTGTAGCTTCGAACCAGTATCGAAGTGATTGTGCCGCCGGGAATAAACAGTTTATAAAATTGAGCGGTAAAGTTAATATCTAAAAGTTTAGTGATGCCCAGACTTAATCTGTGTTTATCTGTTAAGACTTTTAGCCGGAAAGTAAGAATTATCTGGCCAAGTAAAAAAGCAAAGCATGCTGCAAGGAGTTGTTCTCTTGAGACCCGGCCGAGTAATCTGCTGAATTTGGTAAAAGGAATATACTGATAGAGAATCAAAAGAATGACACATGAAATAATCAGCTTGGCCGCCCAGATGAAAGTTTTCCGAAGCATCGTATAATACAAAACACCCTTATGAAATTTTACCTGATGTTCGATTGGTGGATCTGTTTTCTTTTTTATTTATCGACCGATACTTTTTCTTCGATAACAGACTGCCCCTGCATCTTATCTGATTTCCGATATCCCAATAACTCAAGAACCGATGGCGCAAAATCAAGAATATTCATATTCTTTTTTAATTTAAAGTGATCGTTCGTTATCAACATGAATCCCTTTTCACAATCATTCGATGGGAGATAACCGTGATAGCCTTTCTGATGGGGAGACCAGATTCTTCGATACTGCTGCCGGTCTAATCCAAGGAAAAGGTTTGCCAGCGGATGGTAAAAATCATTGGGAAACATGATATAGCCGGGTTCGGTTAAAAAGAATGTGTCCCCATAGCGGTTGTCCGGAAATTTCATATTATAATTATGAAGATCCTTGTATGAAAGGACTTGACCATTGGGAATCGCAGATAACATCGCCGTGATTTCCTTTCGTGCCCTGTCTGTGAAAAACCAGAACCGGGCCTGAACTGCATGTACAAAAAACAGATATTCATTTTTGGGGATTTTTGAATGGTTGAGTTTTTTTTTTATGTCAATGGTTCCCTTCACAGGTTCCTGGCCGTGATCCGACAGCAGCAGAAATGCGAAATTATTTTGCTTGGCTTTTTGATGCAGATCCTGCACAAGGCTGTCGATTTTGCGGTAAAGGTTTTTCATAATTTTCGGATGGTCCAGGTTCCAGTGGGAGGTGACATCCAAAGCGTATATTTCAAAAAGTTCCAGCCGGTTGTCGGGTGCAAACAAACCGGGGATGAAGTTTTTCAGCTTATGGTATTTTCTGCAGTAAATCCATCGGGACCGGCCCTTACCCACGATGTTGAATATCGTCGGGGCATGAGGGGCAATCAGGTCAATGGCTTGTTCTGTTGTCATGTATTTGGTGCGTTTTAATTCCATAAGGCGTCTTCTGCGGTGGGGAACGGCCGCCAAATCAAATGAGCCGGTGAACAGATGGACAAAACATTGGTATGTCGTGCTCAGCCAGTCGGGAATTTTGTCGGCAGCGGTCAATTTAAAAGGGGCTTCTGATTCTTTCAGTTTCACCTGTGAAAACCCGTGCACATGAGGAGGCGTCCCGGTCACCAGAGTCTGGACCAGATGCGACTCCGGCAAATTTGTCATTTCGGACCATGAATAATCTTCAAGCAGTTTTGAAATATAAGGGGTAGTGTCTTTATCGATTCGCCTTAAATCGAGGGTCGGTATATAACATACGAACAATTGGTCAACAGGAGGTAGCGACATAAAAAAATTACCTTTAATTGGTTTTCTTCAAAAAATATTTTCCAAATGGAGGAACATCCTGATCAAAATCAGTGTCTATAATATCTTGTTGTTTTTATCAATAACCCCAATATTTTTATTGCGGGTTCGAAGCCGTCTGCAGGTGCGAACCTACACCGGATTATTTGTCCTCCGTTATAATACATTTCCCCCTCATCAGACTTGTTTTTTGAAGCCCCAGTAACTCCAAAATTGAAGGCGCAAAATCAATAATTTCCATATCCCGTTGTATTTTATATCGATTGTCAGCCACCAGGACAAAACCATGGTCACATCCGTGAGCGGGGAGATATCCATGATACCCTTTCTGATGGGGAGAGATCAGCCTTCTGTATTGCTGACGGTCGAATCCCATGAAAATATTCGCCAGGGGATGGTGGAAGTCATGGGGGAAAAAAATAAATCCCGGATCGGCAAGAAAGAAAGTGTCACCGAATCGGGTGTCGGAAAATTTTATATGATACGCGTGAAAATCTTTATGAGTTAACATTTTTCCGTGGGGAATAGAGGCCAGTAATGCGGTGATTTCCTTTTTCGCCTTTTCTGTAAAAAACCAGAACCGGGCTTTTATCGCATCAATAAAGAAAAGGTATTCAGTTGGCTTAACGTTTAACCGCTTAAGTTTCTTTTTAATGTCAATAGTCTCTTTTACGGGTTCCTGTCCATGGTCGGAGAAAAGGAGGAACGTATAGTTATTCCGGCGGCATTTTTCGTGTATTTGTTTAACTAAAACATCCACCTGTCTGTAATATTTTCGCATGATTCCGTCATGATCCAGATTCCAGTGGGCAATGACATCAAGTGCATATATTTCAAAAAGTTCCAATTGGTTGCGTACAGAACACAAACTGGGAATTAATCCTTTTAGTTTATGAAATTTTCTTGAAAAGATCCATCGTGACTTCTCGTAACCGACAATATTAAAAATAGTGGGAGCGTTGACAGCAATCCGGTCGATCGCCGTTTGTTCAGGAATGTATTTGGTTCGTGTGATGTCAAAAAACCGGCGCCTTCGGGTAGGAACCGCGGCTAAATCAAACGAACCGGTAAATAAATGGATAAAACACTGGGCGGTGGAAGTAAGCCAGTCGGGCAGACGGTCGACAGAAAGTCGTTTTGACGGATCAATATTCTCTTTTAATTTTACCTGGGAATAGCCATTCACATGGGGGTATGTTCCAGTAATCAATGTTGGAATCAGGTTCGTTTCGGTCAAGGTCGTCATGTTCCCCCAGGAATAAGATTTGAGAAGACTATCCATATACGGGGTATCATCTTTGTTGATTCGTCTGATATCCAATGACGGGATATAACAGACAAACAAACGATCAACTGAAGTCAGTTTCATAGTTGCTCCTCCGTCCTAAAATGTCTTTAAGCCCCTGAATTTCGCATTGCTGTCGGTGATTATCCCAACCCAGTATCCGCGCCATGCTATCCCCATATGCCCTGTAGCAGAACCTTTTTTCAGATACAAATGGCCGAAGGGTCCGTCTGAACATAACATCCTGAAGTTTTACGGCCATTTCCTGGTCAGCGCTGTGGTATATTTCAGCAATATCCATGGGGTCAAGGGGGCTATTTTGTCGGCCTGCTGGCAAATAACGAAGTATTTCCGGGTAACGGGTACCGTAATTTGAAATCAGATAATGGATTTCCTCGCTGTTCAGCCGTGATGACAGATATGTGTTTTTTTCGGCAATATAGCTGTCCATATCAGTCATATCCCCGCCGTGGACAGGCGTGACAGCCGTCAGGCAGGGGGGGGATGTTCTGCCCAGTTTTTTGAACACCAGGTCCACTACTTTTTGAGCCTTATACCTGGCCTCGGTATATTTCATGCCAAAGACGGAAATTATTCCGTCAATATGGTCTGTCTTCCGGTGGTCAAAAATCTGTTTTTTTTGCGTCCGATTGATTCTGCCGCTTTTATTAGTCGCAATTGACACATAACCGCTATATGCCCATAAAACATTTTCGCGTTTGAGTCCGAGGCCGGAAGCCTTGTTGATAATGGTCAGAAACTGGTTTATTTCCGATTCCGTGACTGAGCAGTCATCATTAATTTGTTTACAAGGGATATAGTGGGATCCGATCAAAGAATAACAGTGCCAGGGGATGATGAAAAACAGGCGGGATTTTTTCTGCAACAGATTTTTAATTCCGTGGGAATCGGTATCCGGCATCCCGATCGCATAGTCTTTTATAATTTGATGATCAATAACCAGGTTGATACCTCTGGCCATGGGAAAGTAAACAGGGTGTCCGTCAATCAATTGAATGATCCGGTTGATCCAGGGGCCGGTAGCATTCACCACCATACGCGCCTTAATATCAAATTCATTTTTGCTTAACAAATCGATCGCCCGCACTCCGGTTGCCCTGTCTTTTTTCAGGAGTACACTGGCAACGTCTATGTAGTTTGAGATTTCAGCCCCTTGATTAACAGCTGAGTGAAGAACGGAAAGGAGCAGTCTCTCGGGATGATGGAGCAGGCAATCATAAAAAACAGCGCTGCCGGTAAGGTTTGCGTCTGGAATCTTGGGAAAAACATACAGCATCTCTTCTCTGGAAAGAAAATGCCCGTGAAGCAAGTCCTGTTGATTATTTAACGAGGTAACACAGGACCGACTTAACAGTTTTCTGAGTTTAAACGCAATCTTAAAGCTTTCACTACTGTATAGTGAACGATTGTAAGTCGGTATTATAAATGGGATTGGCCGGACAAGGTGGGGGGCGATTTTAATAAATGCCTGCTGCTCATTCTGTAATCTTCTCATACGCAGGATATCCCCCTGTTGCAGGCAGCGAAGACCCCCGTGGATTATTTTTAAGCTGTTTGCGGATGTCGCGTGGCCGAAATCTCCTTTTTCTATCATTGCCACGGATAATCCGCGCAAAACAGCATCCCAGGCAATAAAGGCCCCATAGATACCCCCACCGATCACAAGAACATCAAATTCTTTATCCGTCAGTTGCCGGGGTTTTCTTTTCATAGATTCCTTTTTTCAATGCCATTTCATAAATTTTTTTGGTTTTATGAATAAACTGGGAGTAGCTGTAATAAGAATGGAACCATTTTTGGGCCTGATCGCCTAAAGTTTTTGCCCTTTCCGGATCGGACAGAATGTCGACGATACCTTTGGCCATTGCGGTCTCTTCAGGCGCGACAAGAACGGAAATTTTATGGTTCAAAACCTGGGTGTGAGTATAAAGGTTTGTGGCGATGATGGGTTTGCCGGATTTTAAGTAGCTGTATATCTTCAGCGGTGTGTTTGTGCCATGGATCCTGGGAGAAATCAGAAAGTCACAATGTTTAATGAAAAAGGGAATTTCGGCGTAAGGCCGCTTGCCGGTAAAATGGAAATTGGAAGCCATTCCGCTTGTATTCACAAACGCCTGATAAAACTTTATGTGTTCCGGTTCTCCGCCCACTAATAGAAAAAGAACATCTCGATGTTGCGCAACAACGAGTCTGGCACTTTTGATTAGAAGCTCGATTCCCTGATATGATTGGAAATTCCCTGTGTACAGGAAGATTTTTTTTCCTTGCCATTGATTAAGCAGGTTGCGGTCAAAATCATCCGGTGTTTCCGGGTTTATTGGGTCTTTTTCGACAGGGACATTTTCAATCATGACCTGGGGAATCGATGCGTCAATTTTTTTTACATAATCGCATAAAGCCGGACAAATTGTAATGACGGCGTTGCTTGACCGCAACACCTTTAATTCCATTAAAAGGAATATCCTCACCAGCAAAGGATGTCTGAAATATTTAAAATTGCTCAATTGTTGCGGAAGTGAAGAATGCATGTCGTAGATATGGGGAACACGAAACATCCTTTTTAAAATAATGGAAAAAAAGCCGGCTTCTTCATGGGTATGAAGGAGATGATATTTTTTCTTTCGTAGCATTTTAAATGCTTTTATCAGCAGATTTATATCCAGCAGCGCTTTTTTCCATGATGGACCAATCGGAACCTCCTTGATAAAAGGTACGGCAAGGCAACGGTAAATATGGACTCCGGGAATTTCTACCTTTTCGCCAACCGGATAGGTGATTAAATCCACCATATGGCCAAGATCCGAAAGAGCACTTAATCTGCCTAAAACACTTATAGGGGTTCCCCTGTTCTCAAAAAACGGCTGGGGCGCAATCATAAGAATTCTTAAGGGGTTTGTGTCTGATGGCATGTGAATTTTAAATACAGCAAGTTATTCCAAAGAGAGACGGCTGAGGCAAGTGCCTTTTAAAAATATTAATATTTTTAAACTGCTCGGGCGGTTTCATTATTCAGTTATTTAAATTGTTTTCTGGTGCGGTCTGCCATGGGGATTGTCAGCGCAATAACCTTAAGCATCGGGTTCGCCCGGCCGGAGGCATGAAAGAAAATCAAACTTCCGACAACAAACAGGTTCTCAACCCCTTGCACACCGGGCATCCTTGTTTTTCATGTCAAGTATCGGTAAGAGAATTCTTGATGAATTGCCCATTTTTTTATAAGCTTAAAGCCAAGGCTGATGTCCCTGCAGTTTGTTTACCATAAACAAATACGATAAAGAACAATCTTTTTTCAAATATATTATTAGCCCCTGTAAATATTGATTATGACTGTGAAGATGAATTATCGGAAGTCATTTTTTGAAATAACGATAATATTGTTACTTATCCTGTCGTCTTTGCTCGTCTACGGACAGGTGCGCAATTTCGATTTTGTTCATTTTGACGATGCCACCTATGTCTCCCAAAACACGGAAATTCAGCAGGGGCTGACGGTTGACTCCATCATCTGGGCCTTTACAACGTTTCATGCCGCAAACTGGCATCCGGTGACATGGGTGTCCCACATGCTGGATTACCAGTTGTTCGGGTTGAACTCCGGAATGCATCATATGACCAGTGTGTTTCTGCATATCGCCAACAGCCTGCTGCTGTTTTTTATTTTCAGGAAAATGACCGGCAATCTTTGGCAAAGCGCCATGATTGCCGCGCTGTTTGCCCTTCATCCCTTGCGTGTCGAGACGGTGGCCTGGGTGTCGGAGCGGAAAGATGTGTTAAGTACATTATTCTGGATGCTGACGCTGAGAGCTTATCTTTTCTATACAGACCGGCCGTCCGGTCGCCGCTACGCGGCTGTTGTTCTTTTTTTTGTTCTGGGTCTGATGAGCAAACCCATGCTGGTGACCCTGCCGTTTATTCTGCTGCTGTTGGATTATTGGCCATTAAATCGCATTTCCTTCCTGCCGCCGACAGAGCAAAAATATGCTCTCGCGTGGGCCCTGGTCCGGGAAAAGCTCCCTTTGTTCATTCTGGTTGTTCTATCGTCTGTCATTACTTATTACGCCCAGCAAAAGGGCGGTGCTGTGGCGTCACTGGATGTGATTCCGCTGGCTGAGAGAATTACGAATTCGATTGTGGCATACATCGGCTACATCTGGAAAATGGTTTACCCGGTGCATCTGGCATGTCTTTACCCCCATCCGGGCATGCTGCCTTGGTGGAAGGTCGCAACTTCCGGCCTGCTGATTGCCGCCCTATCGGCTGCGGCCTTCGGGTCGGCCCGAAAATACCCCTACGTGATTGTTGGCTGGCTGTGGTACCTGGGAACTTTGGTTCCGGTTATCGGCATTGTTCAGGTCGGATCCCAGTCCATGGCAGACCGGTATACCTATGTTCCGGCCATCGGATTATTTATGGTCGCCGTCTGGGGCCTGCCGGAGTTTTTCAAAAAATGGCCATGGGGGAAGACGTTTCTTTCTGTGGGTTCGGTCGTTATTTTATGCGGTTTGACGATTCTGGCCTGGCACCAGACCGGTTACTGGAAAAACAGCATCATGCTGTTTGAGAGGACCCTTGAAGTGACGGATGATAATTACACCATGCACTATAATCTCGCCAATGTGCTGGCCAGGCATGAACAGGGAGCGAGGAGCAATGAAGTCGCTGTTAAGCATTATCTGGAGGCATTGCGAATAAAACCGGATTTCGCGGATGCGCACAACAATCTGGCCAATCTTTATATGTCCAGCGGCCGTTTGGATGCGGCCATTGAACAATATTCAAAGGCTCTGGCAATAGACCCGAGCTACGAGGGCGCCCATTATAATCTGGGCATCGCGGCTTTCCGTCAGGGCCGGGCGCTCGAAGCGGCGGACTATTTCAAGCTGGCCCTGCAAACCATGACGGACAATGCGGAAACGTATTTCCGGTATGGCAATGCGCTGCACCAGGCAGGTGACGGTGACGGAGCCGTCCGTGCCTACCAGGAGGCGATTCATTTACGGCCGGATTATGTGGACGCGCATTGCAATCTGGGGGTAGCGCTGTTTCAGAAAGGGGATTTGGCGGGTGCGATTGCGGCGTTTAATGAAGCGCTGAGGGTTCAGCCGGACTATACCCCTGCCCGGCAATATCTGAGAAAAGCCCTGATGGCCAAGCCGAAAGAGTAATTGAGCGGCAGGGCATGCAAATATGTGCCTGAATTACAATTTTATAATTTTTATATTAATCAGCAGATTATCTATCTTTAAAAGAGGAAGAACCTGTGGAGAAAAAGCAAAAGCGCCGATACTGGCTCATGAAATCCGAGCCGTCCTGCTTTTCCTTTGAAGACCTGAAGGCATCGCCCGGTGGCGTGGTCCACTGGGACGGCGTGAGAAATTATCAGGCCCGCAATCTGATGCGGGATGAAATGAAGCCCGGTGACGGCGTGCTGTTCTATCACAGCAGCATAAAGACACCTGCAATCGTTGGCCTGGCGACGGTTGCAAGTCTGGGGTATCCGGACCACACCGCCTGGGACCCGGCTTCAGAACACTATGATCCCAAAGCCGGTCCGGACCATCCCATCTGGTTTATGGTGGACGTCCGGTATCTGGCAGACCTGAGCCCGCCGGTGACCCGGGACGATCTCCGCGCCCACCCGGACCTCGAAAGTATGGGGGTGCTCAAAAAAGGCAACCGCCTGTCCGTTATGCCGGTTACGGAACTTGAGTGGCGGGCTGTTCTGGCGTTAAGCATCGGGGATGACTCACTGGAGAAACAATCTGAGGGAGATGACAACCAATGACATCAAACGGCCAAAATCCACCTAAAAAAATTCTGCTGACCGGGCCCACCGGTTTTATCGGCAAACGGTTGCTTTACAGGCTGGATGAACTCGGCTGGCAGGTCCGCTGTCTGGTGCGGCGGTCCGAAACCCTTCATCTGCCGATTCCCTTGCGTCATACCCCGGAAATCGTCCATGCCGACCTGCTGGACCCAGGTTCTCTGCCCGCAGCCCTTGATGGCATGGACGCAGCCTATTACCTGGTGCATTCCATGGGCGGCCGCAACATTCGTCAGACGCTGGCGTTTGAACAAAAAGATCGCGAGGCTGCGCAGAACTTTTTGACCGCTGCAGACCAGGCCGGGCTGTCGCGCATTATCTATCTGGGTGGGTTGGGTGATATCAATGATAACCTTTCCCATCACCTTGCCAGCCGTCAGGAAGTAGGCAGAATTCTTCAGTCAGGACGGGTGCAGACCACGGTGCTGAGGGCAGCCGTGATTGTGGGGGCCGGGGGCGCGGCGTTTGAGATTGTCCGTTATCTGGTGGAGCGGCTGCCGGTGATGGTCTGTCCCAAATGGGTGTATACCTTGTCACAGCCCATTGCCATTGAAAATGTGCTGGATTATCTGGCAGGCTGCCTCGATACGCCCGCAACCATCGGCCGGTCCCTGGATATCGGCGGCCCCCAGATATTGAGTTATGCGGATTTGATGCGCATGTACGCAAAGGTGCGGGGACTCAGGCGGACCATTGTGGGGGCGCCCCTGATTCCCGCAAAACTTTCCGCTTACTGGGTCAACCTGATTACGCCCGTGCCTGCGGGGGTGGTGCTGCCCCTGGCCGAAGGTTTGCGCAACAAAGCCATTTGCCGGGAAAATGCCATCCGGGAAATGATACCGCTCCGGTTAGTCAGCATGGAACAGGCTATCTGCAATGCCTTGTCCGAAGAAGCCGAAGGGCCGGGAAAGTTATTGTCTCAACAAGCCTGTTTTCTACCGGGAGATTTAAAATGATCATTGAAGCATCTGTCCGGATCAATGCGCCGCTTCAGGCCGTATGGGATGTATTTTCAGATATTGAGAACTGGAATGAATGGAATCCGGTTTGCCGTGAATGCCGGTTTGAAGCAGGCAGTTCTTTGGTGAGGGGCGCGTGTATCTCTTTTTCTCTCAGTCCAATGATACTGCCGATTCGCATTGCCCCGGAGGTCACCCATTGCGAACCCGGCAAAAAGGTGGTCTGGGCGGGTGGCCGTTTGGGTATCCATGCGTCCCATGAATTTCTGTTTGAATTAATTGATGACGGGGTGGTGTTAAAAAGCACGGAATTTTTCAAAGGCCCGATGCTGATATTCGCCCGGCTGATGTTTCTGCCCGCCCGGTTGCATTCCCTGACGCTTCGTCTGCTTAATGCCATTAAAAAGCAGGCGGAAGCGCGGTCGTCGGACCATTAAAATCAACCGGCTGAAGAGGTTGAAACCCGGTTGATGCTTAACCTCGCTGCGGCATTTCATGGCCCCATGATGGGAAGATAGTTTGGCTTGAGTGAAATATGGACTTCCGGAAAATGGCCTGCGAAATCCCCGTCGAGCTGCATGGGAATGGGGGTATCGGCGGTGATGGTAACCTGTCTCCCTTTTAAATAGGCAACGTCCTTCAGTCGGGTGATCCGGCTGAACCGGGCCATGAAGAAATATTTCGCAATTGATTCCGCGTTTTCTTTCGGCAGCACGATAATATCCAGGTTGCCGCTGTCCACACCGGCGTCAAAGGCCATTTCACAAATCCCGCCGTAACTGCGCACGTTGTTCACCAGCACGATTTCACCCCTGGCACGGTGGCGGCCATCGACGGCCACATGAAACATCATGCGCCGACCGTCCCGAAGCGTGCGCAATGTCGGGAGGGCATAACTTAAGTTGCTGACTCTCCCGGTCCTGACAGCATTGAGCGCTTCCGTAACCTTGGCGTCAAAACCCGCGCCCGCGATCATGATAAACTTCATACTGTTCATTTCCGCCAGATCCGCCATGATCACGCGCCCGTTTTCAATCAGATCCGCTGTTCCGGCAGGTGTTCGCGGCAGACTAAGATCTTTGCCGAGAAGGTTCGCGTTTCCGGTCGGGAGCTGAGCGATGGGAATAGAAACGCCGGGGGGCAGTCCATTGATGATTTCATTGAAGGTTCCGTCGCCGCCGACAACAACGATTCGGTCAAAGTCATCCGGGCCGATTTCGGACACACGCTGTTTTCCGTCCCCGGCAAAACGGGTGAGGTAGGGTTCCGCCTGATGGCCCCTTCGGTTCAAAATGGCAGCCAGAAGACCGGCTCTTTTTCCGGCGTCCCCGCCGCTGGCGATCGGGTTTGCAATGATGAGTATGTTCATGTTAAGGTCCGGTTACGGTTAAAATTAAGGGTATCTAAAGGACGGTGTATGCCCCTTCCCGGCGGATATCGTTTTAAAGTTCACTATAGTTATCGTTTTAAGTCAGGAAAAGCGTAAGATCAACCGATAAGTTGTGATTCTGATTTGTGCCTTCATTTCTTGATATTTCAACAGGCTATTGGTATGAGCGTTACATCGTGCATATCTGCTGGGGGCGCTGGTTTTTAGCATGTTTAATGAAACAGGTTGATGATTGATGATCAAACTCATGGTAATCGGCATTGGCGGCGCTGTTGGTTCCATCCTTCGGTACCTGATCAGCGGGTATGTCCAGCAATTAACCAGAAGCGTCGGATTTCCCTATGGAACACTGGCGGTGAATGTGCTGGGGTGCTTTATCATCGGGGCCCTGTTCCATTTGGCCGACACTCACGGCGTCTTTTCGTCGCAAACCCGGTCGTTTATGTTTATTGGCGTGCTGGGGGGACTGACGACATTTTCCACTTTTGGCAATGAAACCATGATTCTGGTCAGGGACGCTCAGCATGGGCTGGCTTTGGCCAATATCGCGGCAAATGTCCTGTTGTGCCTGGGGGCTGTATGGCTGGGGCGAGTGACCGCATTCTGGATGTGGAGGTAACTGCATGAAGCTGCCTGTAGAAGGATGCCTGCTCCGCATATTTATCGGTGAAAGTGATAAATGCGACGGGAAACCCCTGTATGAGTGGATTGTTGTGAAAGCAAAAGAGCAGGGGCTGGCCGGGGCCACCGTATTGCGGGGCATGATGGGATTCGGTGCGAACAGCCGGGTCATCCACACATTCAAAGTCATCCGGCTGTCCGAGGATATGCCAATCATCATTGAACTTGTCGATACCAGGGAGCGGCTGGAAGGATTTCTTGGCCTGATAGAGGATAAAATTGATGCGGGCCTGGTAACTCTGGAGAAAGCCGAAGTCCGGTTTTATCAAAGCAAAAAAACGGGGCAATAAATCCGGGTGATTTTGTTTTTTGAGTAATGCCGGAAAACTGTTTATCGAAACGGCATCAGCGCCCTGAAAAATTTTATTGCTTCAGGCGCCGCTCCCCGCATATCCCACACGTATTCCCCGATACCAAACTGTGCCAAAACGTATTTTCCCAAACCGAACTGCCCGATGGCGGTGAGGCCTGTTGCGAACTGTCCGATACCAAAGAGATAGGCGATTGCCAGCTGCCCCACAGCATAAACGCCGGTGGAAGCCTGGCCCAGGCCGAAAACCATTCCAACGGCGAGCTGGCCAATAGAGATCAGGCCGGCAGAGGCATGGCCGACAGCAATCCCTCCCACTGCCAGGCGGCCGATGGCAATAATTCCTTTTGCGATGATTCGTTTTCCGGTTTCCGGGCATTTCCCACGGGTATAATGAATCAGCGGCAAACCCATCAGTTGTTTCCGGGTCATGAATTCTTCAAACAAATCGCCATTCGGATACACAAACCGCCGCCAGACGCCCAGCGGGGTTTCTGTAATTTGGTATTCAACAGATTCGAGCAGAAGATTTTTCATCATTGAATGGCCCGTAAAATTGTTTTTTTGCAGGGTTGAAAGATAAAGGGAAGTCATTTCTGACATACCGAAATATGCTGATAAAATCAATAAATTTAAAATTTTATATAGATGCAGCCGGATCGATGGAAGCAAAAATGCTAGTTTTTGGCTAGTATAAACCTCATATTCTTTTCGAAATGGGTATTCCTGAAAATGTGTCATAGTAGCACCATCAAAATGGGTTTAATTTTTCCCAGGCCTTAAATCATTTTCAGAAAGGTGATCCTCATGTTTATGTTCAACTCTTCATCAAAAGCATTGAATTCGTCCAATTACATCCCGGCGCCAAACATTGCCGATGCATGGGTGTTGCATGACAGCAAGGAGAAAACAGAGAATTTGTCAGAAGCCTTTGCTTTCAGTTTCGAAGAGCGAATGACGTATATCAGAAAATATGGCAGCCATTGCATGTCATTTTCAACCCTGCAGCCGGGAATGAAATTTTTTGACGTTCCGGACAAGGGTTTTATCGCTTATATGCAGAAATGGGGCAGCCAGATGGTTTTGTCCGATCCGGTATGTCATGAAAAAGACCGGGAACTCGTCATCAGTGAATTCCTGAAAAAATACAAACACACCGGATTTGTTCAGATCACCGAGCCGGTGGCGAAACTGATGCATGAACGTTTTGGCTATTACGCCACCCAGTTTGGCATTGAAACCATCGTGGATCTGGAAACCTGGGACCTTTCAGGAAAGAAAAAACAGATATTGCGCACTTCGCTGAATCAGAGCCGCAAAAACGGCATTGTCATCCGGGAATGCCGGGAGGAAACCCGGCACCATGAGCTTTCCAGACAGTGGATGTCCACCCGGAAGATCAAAAACAGGGAAATCGGATTTTTGATCCGTCCCATGGTCATGGAGCACGAAGAGGAAACCCGCAAATTTTTCGCCTACCATGAGGACAAGCTCGTGGGGTTTGTTTTTTTTGATCCGATTTACAAGGACGGGAAAATCATCAGTTATGTTCCCAATATTTCCCGATTCAGCCACAGCTTCCGGCAGGGAATTTTTTATTCACTGCTGGTTTACGCCATGGATACCTTTAAGAAAGAAGGCCTCAATGAAATAAATCTGGGGCTGTCGATTCTGGTGCTGGATGAGGAAGACAAGCAATCCGAATCCTGGATATTAAAGAACATCGAACGGCTGATTTTCCGGTATGGAAATTTTATCTATAATTTTAAGGGCATTGCGTTTACCAAATCCCGGTTTAACGGAAAAACCAATAAATTCTATTCGGCACACCAATGGAGTCTGCCGGCCATCAAGCTGATTTCCATGTTCAAGCTGTCGAATGTCTTTTGATTCTGCACCATCAAGGAGGAGCTATGATTTACTTTGTCACGGGCATTACCGGCACTGTTGTTCCAGTTGTCGTTGAAGACTTGATGAAAAAGGATCCGGATGCGGCATTTTATTTTGCGATCCGAAAAGATAAAAAAGGAAACGGCATCCAGGCCCGATTTGAATCGGTTGTTGATTCTCTGGACCTTGATATTCCGACCCGAAGAAAACTTGCGGAGCGGTCCCGGCTGGTTGAAATTAATGTGGAGAAGGAAAGACTGGGCATCGATCCGAAATTATATTCAGAAATAATTGAAAAAACAGAAAAAATCCTTCATGGCGCGGCAGATGTCCGGTTTGATCAGCCTTACGAAAAAATCCGGATTTCGAATGTGGTGTTTTCTCAAAAAATTTACGATTTGTTTGATTCAATCAAACAGCACCGCGAGACCTACGCCAAAAACAAACCCACACTCTATTATATTTCAACCGGTTATGCCTATGGGATTCACAAAAAACCCATTCCGGAGGATTTCCCGGAATTCCATCCGGGAAAACCCGACAATACCTATGCTCAAACCAAGGCCGAAGCAAAGATTTTTATGCTGGATAAAATCAACCGGTGCAAGGACTCCATTGTTATTTTTGAGCCCACCATCATTGGCGGTTCCGCCCGGACCGGCCGAACCAAGACATATAATCTTCACTATATCGTGATGATGCTCGGGTATATGGGAAAACTTCCCTTTCTGACCGCGCCGGAAAATCAGCTGGACATCGTTCCGGTGGACTGGGTGGCGGCGGTTATTTCCGATATCATGGCCGGAGATCAATACCATCAAGGGGTTGTGCGGCTGGCCAGCGGAGCCGGGGGGGTTCCAGTGAAAACCCTGCATGATGTGGGATACAATTATTATGTAACTCATGACCCGGTTCCGGGGCATGTGATACCCAAGATCCGCTTTGTCCCCTGCTGGTTTTTTTATTCGATGATCAATGTTCAGAAAATTTTTTATCAGGCCATGTATTTTTGCACCCGTCAAAAGCGGTTCCGCAAAATGGCCAAGGGCATCAGCCTGCTGGAAGGATATTTCCCGTATATCACCCGTTCAAAAGTGTTTGAAAATTCCCGGAGCATGGAACTGATTCAAAAATATACGAATTGTTCATCTGCCCCAACAATGCAGGATATCAGGGACAAAGATGGGCAGGTGATTCAAAAAGGGTATTTTGGAAAAATACTAGCCGATACCCTGGAAACCGGCTGGGGCGGGATGGTGGATTTCAAGCGTCTGGAAAAAAAGACTGCCGAATACAAGAGCCCCCAGGCGGCATTGATCTCTTCCAGAAAATAACACTAAATCTATAAAAGCCCGCTCAAACCAAAGTTTTGAGCGGGCTTTTTTTATTCAAACAATCTGAGAAACGATTCATATCCCTGTTTTTTAAGATCTTCCTTTGGGATAAAGCGCAAAGCTGCGGAATTGATACAGTACCTAAGTCCCGTAGGTTCCGGCCCATCATCAAATACATGTCCGAGATGGGAATCCGCCTTTTTGCTTCTCACTTCAGTTCGCGTCATAAACAGGGTTTTATCTGTTTTTTCCACCACCGCATCCTTTGAAACCGGGCGGATGAAACTCGGCCATCCGGTGCCGGAATCAAATTTATCCAGCGAGCTGAACAAGGGCTCGCCGGATATGACATCCACATAGATCCCCGGTTTTTTGTTGTCCCAGTATTCGTTGTCAAAAGGCGGTTCTGTTTTGTCCTGCCGGGTGACCGAATACTGTAGCGGCGTCAGCCGATCCTTGAGTTCTTTGTCCGCCGGGCGGACATAGGCGGATGAAGAGGCTTTATTTTCAGGCTCTTTGTCCCATATTTTTTTTAAATACTGGTCCCTTCCGGATCCGTGACGATAGTATTTGTAACGGATGGGGTTATTTTTGTAATAATCCTGGTGGTAATCCTCTGCCGGATAAAAGGCGTCGTATGGAGTGATCTCCGTAACCACCTTTCCATTGTGTCTGCCTGATTGTTCAATAGCCTGCTTTGATTTTTCAGCCAAAGCACGTTGCGCTTCGCTGTGATAAAAAATGGCGGAGCGGTACTGGGGCCCCCGGTCAACAAATGATCCGCCGCTGTCTGTGGGATCAATCTGGCGCCAGAAAACATCAAGGAGCCGTTCATAGGCAATTTGTTCCGGGTCGAATGTGACTTGTATCGCTTCCATGTGGCCGGTTTTACCACTGGAGACCTGCTCGTAGGTGGGATTTACCTCCCTTCCGCCGGTGTATCCGGAAATTACATTGATGACCCCGTCTTGCTTTTCAAATGGCGCTTCCATACACCAGAAACACCCGCCGGCAAATGTAGCTGTTTCAAAAGTCTTTTCCCGGTCCGCGGCCGGGATGTTTTTTTCATCCGCCGTGGCCGGTGTTGATCCAAATAGTGTCATGGTCATAATTCCTAATATAAATAGGGTGTTTAAAATTTTCATCGTCAATAGCTCCTCAAAAATGTGCCCAAAAGACATCAGCAGGTATATGTTGATAACATAAGGCGTCATGGGTTCGATGCAAACAAACCGATTGACTTTTTTTTAAAACATATTGTATATACTATATAATTTTAACTCTATCAGATGAGGGTGCTTCTATGAAAATGACGGATTTTTTTCTTTTTAGAGGGTTCAGGCGATCAGGCGGCTTGCTGGTGGTCGGTGTCCTGCTGGCTGTTTTGGCAAGCGCCTGTTGTGTTTCTAAAAAATACGATGGGCCGGGTCTGCCAAAAGAAGAGATCACCCTCATCCGGCCTGATGACAAAGAGTTTACTCCGGTGAACATCCTTTCGATAGATGGCAAGGTACTCAAGACCACGGAGTCCAGCGTTACCGTTCTGCCCGGGCAGCATGTCCTGTTTGTGGAAGCCATGCTGGATTATCCCTTATTCAGCAAGCAATTGTATTTTAACATGCACCTGCCGTTTGAAGCGGAAGCCGGCGATACCTATACGGTCCACGCAACAATTCTGCCAATGAAGAAAAAAGGGTTTGTATGGCTCACATCGGAAAAGAATCCGGAAAAATTTATCGCTAAAGAATATGCCACAAATATGATGCTGATACACTTTGAGTAATGCAAATGGGCGATCTCGCGGTGCGACGCCTGTTTAAATCGGACAACAGGATGAAATGGATAAAAATATAACAAAAATGCTGGTGTTGCCCCAGGATGGGTCTTCATTTGCCATGCGGTCTCTGGATTATATCCATCTTGTATTCGGCCCTTCCCATAATTTGACGCCGGTACTCATGCACATTTTGCCCTCCATGCCGCAGGCTTTGGTGGACGAGGGACTGCGGAGCAAAGAAATTAACAGGCAGTTGCAGCAAATTGAAAAGCGAAACGAAAAGAACGCCGGACATGTTTTGCAGAAGGCAAAAGAGGTTCTGGTTCAGTACGGGTTTGATCCGGATAAAATAAAAACGGTCTACCAGAAACGGAAAACCGATATCGCCAGGGATATTGCCTGCTGGTCTGAAGAGCAAATGGCGGACGGTCTGGTGCTCAGCTCACATGGCAGATCCTGGTTAGAAACTTTTTTTATCGGCGAAGTGTCCATGAAACTGCTGGAATGCTGCCGGACATGCCCGGTGTGGATGATTCGGGGCGTCATCAAAAGCCGTCATGTTCTGGTGGCAGTGGACAATTCCGAACATGCGCTGCGTTCAGTGGATTATGCCGGGTTTATGCTCCAGGGGACGAACAGCCGGATCACATTGTTCCACGGCAAGCCGAAGCTGCGGCGCTTTTTGCCCAGAGCGCTGTTTGAGGACATGCCGGGGATAGAAGAGGCCTTGTCCCGTAAAACAGATGAAACGATTCATCCGGTTATGGAAAAAGCAAAAGAAATGCTGGTCCAGGCGGGTGTGGAAGAAAATAAAATCACCATTGAAATCACAAGCGGCTCAAATAATCCAGCCAAAGATATTCTGGAGGCCGTCCGCAAACATGATTGCGGCACGATTGTTCTGGGCCGTCAGGGCGACTCCAATACGGGCGGGTTCTCAATGGGAAGCTTTACCCGCAAGGTTCTTGAGGGGGTGGAGGATATGGCGGTGTGGGTCGTCTAAGCGCCTTTTCACCAATCGAACGGACTATCCATCGAAACGTATATTTTATTCCAGTATGTTATTAAGCTATCCGGGCTGAGTTTTACAATACGGTCCAAGTTGTGGGGTCAACCGCCTGTTTGTATGAATGCTGATGAACAATTTTAAAAAATTCCTGGTTTTCATATTCCAGATAGTCTTTTAAGTCATTAGTGGAAAATTGAATGAGCCGCTTTAAACCGGAGAGGGTTGTTCCCGGAACTTCGCCAAACTGATGGGCGACCCGCAGCACTTCAGGCTGGAACCCGTTCAATGGGACAATTTTGTCGATAATTCCATAAGCCATTGCTTCTTCCGCCGCGTATTCCTTCTTTAAAGCCAGCAATTCCCAGGTTTTGCCGGGGCCGATCATTTTGGAAAGGAAATACGCTCCCCCGCCGATGGGCAGCACCCCCATATCCAGGTATGAATTTTTATAAACCGTATTATCGGCGGCAATTCGATAGTCGCACACAAGACTCAAATTTAAAAACAACGGTAGCACATTGCCACAGGCCGTATGAATTATTATTTTGTTAAGCTCTTTGATTTTAAGAATAAACGAAGCATAGGCATTGCACAGCCGTTGAAGGCCCAGATTGTTCTGTTTGGATTTGATGGCTTGAAAAAAATTAATATACGCCTGATGCCCGGATTCTTCCAGAGATGAGCAGATAACAATGGCTTTGATAAAATCGCAAGCCGCAACCTTATCCAGATAAGCCAGAAGGGTATCCCGGTTTTCCAGGCTGGTGGACTGAATCAGCAAATTTTTTTGAAAATTAATCCATAGGACGTCATCAAAAATTTTGGTAGAAAAAAATTTAAACTCAACTTCAATGGCTGGGTGCTGTTTCATACTTCCCCCGTATGTTTTGATCATGGGTTATAATGAAGCGCGGTTTTCAACTATAAAGATATTGCAATTCCGGTGCCACCTCTCCTTTCATTTTATTTAACGGTTCGATTTTATAAATGATATTGGCTCAGTCAAAAGCGGATGTTGTAAAAATGCGATTCAGAGAGTGCCGGTTTTGTTTACAGGATGTAAAAAAATATTATGTTCCGGCCTATATGCGCAATGGAGGCCGGTGACCAGAAACGCTTCATTCCGTTTTGACTTTTTCACAGGACTCATCTAATTTTAAAATAATCGGCATACTCAAACTGACAAACACAGAAAGGATTCGCCATGAAAACACGCATCACCGAATTGTTCGGCATCAAATACCCTATCCAGTGCGGCGGTATGCTGTGGATCGCCAAACCGGAGCTGTCGGCCGCTATCAGCAACACCGGGGCCATGGGAAATCTGACATCCGGGAATTACAACACCGCTGATGAACTTCGGGAGGCCATTGACCAGACCCGCACACTCACGCACAACCCGTTTATCGTCAATATCACCACCATGCCGTCCATCCGCCTTCCCCTGGGATTGCTTCAGGATTTTTTTCGGGTTTGCTGTGAAAAACGTGTCACTGCCATTGAAATAGCGGGCGCGCCGGTGGACAGTTTTCTGGGAAAAGAATTTATCCCTTTGGCCAAAGATGCCGGAGTCAAGGTGCTTCACAAAGTCGGCACCGTCAGGCATGCGGTTCATGCCGAGAAAGTGGGGTACGACGCCATCACCATCGCCGGATTTGAGGAAGGCGGGTTTCCCCACAAAGACAATGTTTCCACTATGGTGCTGGTGCCCAAGGTCCGGGAGACGGTGAGCATTCCAGTGATGGCCGCCGGCGGCATGGCGGATGGCAAAAGTCTGGCCGCAGCCCTGGCGCTGGGAGCCGATGGGGTCATGATGGCCACGCGGTTTCTGGCCACGAAAGAAAGCGGAATTCATCCCAACATCTACAAGGTGCTGGTGGAAAAAACCGAGGCCGACACGTCCCTTCAGCTTCAGACGCTTCTGGCTGGTTTCGGTCTTCAGGTGCGGGCGCTTCGCAACGAGATTATGCGAAAAGTCGAGCAGGTGGAAAACTCGGGCGGCGATCTGGGCGAACTGCTTCCCCTGATTTCCGGGGAGCGGGCGCGTCAGGTCTGGAAGGAGGGCAACGCGGAAGAGGCCATGCTCACCATCGGTCAGTCGGTGGGCCGAATCAACGACATTCCAACCGTCGCCGAACTGGTTTCCCGCATGGTTGCTGACGCCAGGTCGGCACTGGAAAGCAGCCTGAAAATGTTCGGGGGATAACCGGGTGAAAAATTAGGACGGCTCGGGTATTCAGAATTCAGGAGTCAGGAGTCAGAATTCTGACTCCTGAATTCTTGACTCTTTACTAAAATTATTACTTGAACCGGGATCTCGCCTTGTCAAATGCATCGGCCAGATCTTTCCAGGCTTTTTCCATACCCGTCCGCAGATCCTGCCAACTGCTGTCTCCGGTCTTTTTCACATCCTCCATTTTTAAACGCATGTCATCCAGTCTTTCCCTGAGATCATCAATGTAATTTTCAAATTTAACACTGGCATCCACCTGGGCTTTTTTTGCTGTCTGCATTAATTCTTCAATTTGCTTGTTCCATTCGGCAATCTGGGCTTTTTGTTTTTCAAGGAAATCTTTTTTTTCAGTCATGGCTTCCCTCCGTTGGCTGGATGTAAATCAGGGTTATCGGCATGATCCTTGGGTTGAGATTAATCTATTTGAAATTATATCGAAATGTGCCGCCGAACAGCAAGTGAATTATTGGTCTTGTCCAAAATTATCAAAAAAAAGGTTTTGTCACTGAAAAGGATAATCGTTGTGAAAAGGCGGGCTTGTGACGCCCTGCAATATTCTGCGCTTTTCCCGGTGCCGGAAAAGAGATATTTCATTTTATTAACCCTTCAAAATGCTTGACGAATAGCGTGTTTTTCCGATACATATGCCGCTTCAAGGCAAGGTTTATTTTTGCGGACGTTGTTTTCTATTTTAAACAGGGGTCCTGAAGAGCAGGACGCCCCAACACAAGGAAAGGGGAAAAAAATGAAAAAGTTAGCGGTTGTCATGATGGTCCTTTTGTTTTTATGTCCGGCAGCAATGGCCAAGAAGGTCGGGGATGTGGAGGTTGCGGATTCCATTACGGTTGGGGGGCAGGCCTTAAGTTTAAACGGAGCAGGTGAAAGAATCAAAAAAGTGGCGTTTATCAAAATAGAGGTCTATGCGGCGGGTTTGTACCTTCAGGCCAAGAGTGCAAACGCTCAGAGCATTATTGATGCTGATGCGCCCATGGGCATCCGGATGTATATTACGACCGGCATGGCCACCAAAGAAAAGCTCACGACAGCTTGGAGCGAAGGGTTTGAAACCGCCACCGGCGATAATGTCGATCCCATTAAGGGCGAAATCGCCAAGTTCAACGCACTGTTCAAGACAGACCCCAAAGAAGGCGATATGTATGAAATCGCTTATGTTCCGGGACAGGGTATCTCACTGGCCATGAACGGCGTGAGCCAGGGCGCACCCATTCCGGGGCTGGAATTTAAAAAAGCGGTGTTCGGCATCTGGCTCAGCGACAATATTGACGATGACTACCTGAATGACTTGAAAGCGAATTTGCTCGGAAAATAAAACAAGATCGGTTTTTATGAAAATCCAAAGTCTGCCCGGTAACAAATGTTACCGGGCAGGCTTTTTTAGTGTGCGGAGCTGCCCTCTCATTAGACGGAGGCACACCTCCGAGCGCGATTCAGCATTCAGCACTCATCATTTTCCGTTCCCATATTCCATGCCGTTTTTCAGCATTTCCGCTGCATGGCTGCGGGTGGCGGCCGTGATTTTTTCGCCGCCGATCATGCGGGCGGTTTCCTCCAGGCGCTGGTCGCCCGTTAACGGCGATATCCGGGTGAAGGTACGGCCGTTTTCGATATGTTTGGATATTTTATAATGATGGTGGCCGAACGCGGCAATCTGGGCCAGATGGGTAATGCAGATCACCTGATTGGCCGCCGCCAGTCGCGACAGTTTTTTACCGACCACTTCCGCGACATCGCCGCCGATACCGGCGTCCACTTCATCAAAAATCATGGTGCCGGTGGATGCATCGTTTGCGGTGATGGATTTCAGCGCCAGCACCACCCGCGACAATTCGCCGCCGGAGGCGATCTGGGAAAGGGGTTTCAGCTCTTCCCCCACATTGGGCGCGATCATAAAACTGGCCTGTTCCATGCCGGTGTCTCCGATTATCAAACCGTCGGCAGTTAACCAGGGGGATGACTTCGGCGTGGCCGGAACCCCGGTAAACGCGATGTCGAACCGGGTGGCCGGCATTTTAAGCGCGTGGAGTTCCGCCTCCACTTTCCGGGCAAGAGAAGCGGCAACCTCCCGCCGGCTCAGAGATAACTTTTTTGCAAGCGCTACAAGCTGCTGGTGATCTTTGTCCAGGGTTTGTTCCGTCTCTGCGATCCGGTCTTCCAGGCAGTCCAGAGTATCCAGCTCCCGGGTGATTTTCTCCAGGTGCTGAAATACGTCTTCAATGGTTGCCCCATATTTCCGTTTCAGGCGGTTGATCTGGTCCAGCCGGGCCGCCACCGACTCCAGCCGGGCCGGGTCAAACAAAATGCCATCCAGATATCCTTGAAGCTCCCTGGCAATATCTTCGATACGAAACACGGCATCACTTAATGCTTCCGCCGAAGACACGAGTGCGCCGTCAATGCGGGCCGCCGTTTCCACCTGTCGCTTCACTTCGCCTAATCTTTCGGCAACCGCCCCATCAACATTATACAACGCTTCAAGGCTTCCCTGAATGGTCTGGTACAGCATCTCCGCGTTTTTCAAACGGGTTTGTTCCTGCTTGAGGAGGGTATCTTCATCAGGGGAAAGATCCGCGTCTTCAATCTCTTTTTTTTGAAATTCCAGGAGCTGCATTTGGTCATGCTGTTTCTGACGGTTTGCTCTCAAATCGGCGAGTTCCTGAATCAAGGGAAGGATGGCGTGGTGGCAATCCGTGACTTGTGTTCTCAGGTGCATGTTGTCACCGCTCTGGTCAAGAATGAGCAGATGGCTGGTTTCATTTAACAGCCGCTGATGCTCATGCTGGCCGGAGATGGCGGCCAGATTCCCGGTGACTTCGTTTAAGGCCTGCATGGTGGACAGCCGGCCGTTGATATACACCCGGTGCCGGTCATTTTTGGAGATAATCCGCCGGATCAGGAGATCGGCTGAGGGTTCAATGCCCTGGTCGGCGAGAACTTGGACGGTGGCACCGGTCAGGGGGAGATGAAACAGTGCGTCGATTTCAGCCGTTTCCGCGCCGGTCCGGATCATTTTGGATGTGGCGCGGCTCCCGAGAACCAGATTGACCGCGTTTATAATGATGGATTTGCCCGCCCCGGTTTCTCCGCTTAAAATAGTAAGCCCCTCAGAAAACCGGATGGTCACATCGTCAATAATGGCGAAATTTTTAATTGAAAGTTCGGTCAGCATGGTTTATCCGGTAAATTCAATTGACTGCTGTCATGAAGAATAATAGATTACCCACTTTTATTATTGATAATTGAAGTTTTGTCAATAACCCGTATAAATTGAGAGATTTCCTTTTTTGGGATAAAGACTGTATGCTTAAACAACATGCTGAAAACATATCGGAGCCGTCCCATCATGTGATGGGCGGCGTGGCGGTCGAAGTCAGGAATATTCAGACAACAGACGGTGCCCTTTTGTCGCTCAGCCGGATCAAGCCCCGCGGCATATCGGCCCTGCCGTTTCCGGTGATTTTGGTTCACGGCAGTTATTCCACCCGGAGCTTCTGGATTTCCCCCAAAGGCATCGGCCTTGGGGTGTATCTGGCGGACCAGGGGTTTGATGTGTGGTTTCCGGAACTGAGAGGCCACGGCCTGTCGCCCAAAACCGATTCTTTTTCAAAAATAACCGCTGAAGACCAGATCCGGTATGATTTGCCGGCGGTTCAGGATGCCGTGTTCTCCTTCACCAATGCCCCCGCTTTCTGGATCGGGCATTCATTTGGCGGGTTATTTGTCATTGGCGCGCTGTCGATGGACTGGCTGCGGCATGACCAGGTGCGGGGTTTCGTCACGTTCGGCAGCCAGATCAGCCTGGGGGACCGGTATCTGAAAATCCCTCCGCTCGCTTGGACCCTGTCCGCATTGCTCCGCATCATGGGTCATTTTCCGGCTCCGGCATTCGGGCTGGGGCCGGAGATCGAATCCGCCGGAACCATGATGGAAACCATTCGATGGAAAAAATTCGGCGGGCGATGGACCAGTTCCGAAGGCGTATCTTACTGGGACGGGCTGGAAAAGATAACCATGCCGGCCCTGACCTATGCGGCGGCGGACGATAAAAATGATCCGCCGGCCGGGTGCCGGAAAATCCATAAACGATTGGGAAGCATCGATAAAATGTTTATGGTGCTGGGTAAAGACACCGGGTTTTCGACAGATTATGACCATGTGGGCATGGTGGTGAGCCGGGAAGCGCAGCAGGAGGTCTGGCCGGATGTGGCCGGGTGGCTTCGGGACCGTGTTTAAAGAGTGACTACTCAGGTATACAGAATTCAGGAGTCAGAATTCAGAATGGCCCATATGTAAAATTATACTATAACAGGATTAATAAACAATGACTACAGCAACTTATGAAAACTTATTTACACCTGAAACCCTTCAGGAAATCTTTCCGGAAAGCCGGGCAGATCAGTTTTTCGATGCCATGTACGGTGATCCGGAGGAAGGCGCTTACAATATTTCTTTAAAATTTAAGCGGCAGACTGAAAATACGATCGTATTTGAATTCCACCTGACCCGGCGGCCCGGAAAATGCCTCCGGTGCAACCTGACCTATGGGCTGCCCCCGGTTTTTTCAAGACATCCGGTCATTGATGTAAAAGGGCTCGTGAAAAAAATCGACCAGCGGCTTACCGGACAGGCACGGTGCCGGGACTGGAAGCTCGGCGAGACCATGGAAATGTCCGATGCCCTGCATGTGATTCCGCTCACGGTTTTTCTGGAACCGGTTGCGTAGAGACTGTTTGAAAAATATGAAATGATTTTTACCTGGGAAATATTTCCCAGGTAAACTCATCCAGCCTCTTTGGATTGCTGGGATTTCAACCTTCATCTGATTTAGTCACTTGTTTTCATCTGATTTTTTCGTAGGTCGGGTTTCTTACCCGACATTGACCCATTCCGTAAGCAAGCGGGACATGGGGAGAAAGGCAACACTCTTTCGGCGGGGGGAGCCCATTGCGATGCGGCCCTGAGCCCTTTGGTTTCCGTGGATCACGGGGGCAAACTGTTTGAGCGGATAAAAACCAATGAACTTGACGGTTGCGGGAAATGAGATTGACATAACGCCCGTCGGCATTCCACTTTGTCAGCGAGTTTTTGCCCACGCCACGGAAATCGAAGGGGCAGGGATCTTTCCGCAGCGCACGGGCTGGGTTCTTTTGTTACTTTTCTTTCCCATAAAGAAAAGTAAAAATCTATTAATTCGGTATGGTGCCCCCAGAATTACATCCTTTTTTATCGGCAAAAATGCTTGTTTTAATTAGAAATAAAAGTATCATAAAGGGGCTCCACTATGGTTTCATTTAGGAATTTTTGAAAGTTAAAGGCGATCAATTGATCGGTGAGGCCAGTAACGAAAAAAAATAAAACAGAAAACAAAAATGATGCCACAAGAGATATCGGAAACATTAAAAAATTTCCTCCAGAGATTATCGTAGTTATAACTCCAACAATAACCCCGGCGAAAAGCCAAAGGATGATCAACGGGAACACTGTATTTATCCCGACGGCAGTTTTAAACGCTATTTTCAAGAACTCCTTCATGACAATCTCCTGTAATGGACTTTGCTGTTATTTCAAGATTAAACGATTTAATAGCTTTTCCAAAATTTCGAGGTGTAGGCATGCCAAAATCAAGAGCGGCAAACATGACTCTTACAATATCCATATTTTTTTCGTTTATGGACATCCAGTCAAAGGAACCGATTTTTTTATCTTTTTTTAAAAAAAAGGCGATCGCGAGCGTTTCAGCGAAACATCCAAACACCACCCCTTTCGTCAGCCTGAAGGTGAGGTAGCTAAACGGACCCAGAACATATTTTAAGCGGGGAGAATATCCATTTCCTGCATCTTGCCGGATAATTTTATTCCTATGTTTCATGTAGACACTTCGTTTCATGTTTGATGGTTCGGCAACATCAACCACCAGAATTTTCTTTTTCGCTTTCTCAGCGAGAAAAGCGACCGTCTCATCGGTTAACCTGACTTTTTCAGAATGCGTACACGCCACGATTGCCGAGACTTCGGGCATGTCCGCCAGGCTGGCAAAACAGTCGATTCCGTATTTTTCTCGGATTTTTTCAAGTCCGTTTCCATTGGCACCGACCCCTATGACATTGTAGCCTTTTTGGACAAGCATGCCAGTGATGTGTTCCCCCAAAAAGCCATACGGTCCAAGCACTGCAATTCTTGATTTTTCCGGGCTGATTTTTGTCTTTTCAATCGCCCTCATTGTTTCATCCATAAGAAGAAGCAACGTTCCATTGTCGCCCAAGGTGAAAATCAATTCCGGAAAACGTTTCTTTAGCTCTGCTGCATCATCGCCAAACAATCTTTTGGTGCTGGCAGCCAGAAGTATCACCTTGGCTCCTTTTTTTTGAGACCATTCCACCGTTTTAATGAAAAGTTTCCGGGCCGCTTCCCTCCCTTCATGTGTGGCAAGATCATTTGTAGTAACATCAATGGTCCTTGTCCTCCCTGCAATTCCATTAATCCATAAACGCGGGCAGTTGAAGTGGCCGCAGCTAGGTCGCCATTTCCCAAGAAAACGCAGGCGGTCAACGTCATCTCGCATATTAGAAATAAACACACAGTCAAGGACCGGTCGAAATGTTAATCTCCGGATATGCGCCCGCCAATCGAAACCAGCAACAAGCGCCCGCCAAGTGGCCGCCATCAAAGTTCTCCAGTGCAAATAAATTACAAGCTGTTTAAACATAGCACTCCTTGATAATAATAATTCCGGACTATATAACGAATCCGATCGTGACCCGGAACACAGAAGAGGAATAATTTGAGATAAAAGAATAATCAGAAAATTTAGTCACCCCGCAAATCTGCATTAGACAACCGAATAAATTCCTTGATTGAAAAAATTAACACCTATAAACAGCACCGTCAACCATAAATTACCCACAATAGAGGGTTTTTTGACCAGGATTTGCCACCTATAATTGGTTCTAAAAAACCGAGGTGGCGCATGGCTGATCCGCTATTATTGAAAATAGGCGAAAAAATAAGAAAAATAAGAAAACTTCAGGGGTTGACCCAGGAAGAATTAGCGGAGAAGTGCGGGCTAAGCTACAAATATCTGGGGGAAATTGAGCGGGGCGAGAAAAACTCCGGTATCCTGAATCTTTTTAAAATCGCCAGTGGCTTATCTCTTTCCGTCGCGGATATAGTGGATATTGACCCCGGCGTTGATGGGGAAGACAATAATCTGAAAATAGAATTCCTTCATTTTTTATCGGACAAAAACGCCCAAGATTTGAAAAAAGCCTTGGAGGTCTTGAAAGCAGTTTTTGAATAACCTTATACTGAGTTGCTTCTGAACCAAAGGGAAGATTTAGGGGCGGTCATGCCTAAATGCATAAGTCTCATTCTTTGAACTGTAAGCGGATAGTGTCCAGTTGCCGGAAGACCAGAAGTAAACCATTTTTTTTGACCCGACGGCCCATGTCGTAAATGAACTCGACTTTCTTACCGCCGCCTGCCTACGCGGCGGGTTGCGAGAATGCCTTAAAATCTGATTTCCCTTTTGTACTTCAGGCACCGGTAATTTTGCCGACACCACCTTGCAGATTGCGGCCCATGCTTGCGCCGCGTCTTTGGAAGTGGAGAAATAAGTTCCGGAGCGGTTGTGACGGCCGGATCAGTCGGCCATAGTCAGCCCGCCGCTGACGCTCAGAATCTGGCCGATGATGAAATCCGCCTCATTGGACGCGATATTGATGAATCCATCATTTTCTGAATTTTGAAAACTCAGGCGGCCGTTTTTCCATAAACGCGTTTCTGCCTTCCAGGGATTCTTCGGTATCATAAAACATGCTTAAGCCGCCGACACCCAGGTTCGTGATGCCCACCACCCCGTCGGTTTCCGCATGGAAGGCGTATTTCAGCATTTTTAAGGCTGTGGGGCTTTTTGCCAGAAGTTCCGCGCACCAGTTGTCCACTTCCGCATCGAGACGATCATGGGGAACCACCGCGTTGACCAGCCCCATTTTCAGGGCTTCATCAGCCGAATACTTGCGGCACAAGAACCAGATTTCCTTGGCTTTTTTAAGCCCCACCGCACGGACGAGATCTCCGGTGCCATAGCCCGGATCAAAACTGCCCACCTTCGGTCCTGCCTGCCCGAATGTCGCTTTGTCGGATGCAATGGAAAAATCGCACACCACATGAAACACATGGCCGCCGCCAATGGCATACCCGTTGACCCGCGCGATGACGGGTTTGGGTATGGTGCGGATCAGGGTGCTGACCTGCTGCCAGCCCACCTCCAGGGGCAGGGCCGCGACGGTTCCGGCATAGCCGCCGGGCTCCCGGATGGACTGGTCCCCGCCGGTGCAGAAAGCCTTATCCCCGGCCCCGGTCAGAACCACCACGCCCACGGAAGGATCCACCCATGCATCGGTAAATGCCTGGGTCAGCTCAAAAATCGTTGTCGGGGTGCAGGCATTGTATTTTTCCGGCCGGTTGATGGTAATCCGCGCCGTGCCGTCTTTTTTATCAAAAAAAATTTCTTTAAAGTCCATCATTCACCACGAAAGTTTGATATTCAGGAGTAACAGTGATTTTAAAAAGCGCGATATCTGACTTTGCCCCTCCGGTTTTTCCGGGAGCTTACCTGTGATTTTCCAGGAGGTAAATTCAAACAGGCTTCCCCAGAATTCCAGAAATTCATTATAAAGGAAATGCGCCAGCGGGGGGTCTCCGGTCTGATGGAAGCTGGTCACTTTATGGATTTTGACCCGAACATCCGTTCCTGCCAGAAACAGACGCAGCAGCATCAGGCTTCTGGGCATGTGATAGTCGGATGTCACCAGAGTAACGGTCTTAAATTGATTGGTTTCAATAATGCGGGAGGTGTAAAAAGCGTTCTCAAATGTGGTGGAGCCGTGAATTTCAGGAATATGGGTGATGCCGGTTTTTAATGAGTATCGTTTATCCCACAGATTCCGGAGTCTTTTGCAGGAAGGGGAAAGTATCAGATAGGGTGCTATGCCTTGGTTGGCAAGCTGGTAGGCGGTTTCGATCCTTTTTTCAGTGCCCATGAAAACGAGGACGGCGTCTGAACGAGCCGTGTCGTTCTTCGCATTTAAAATCCAGGCAAAGAACAGGCCTTCAACTAAAAAAAGCAGAAACACGGCAAGGCACACCCCATAGAAAGCCCGGCTAAAAAATCGAATTCCGAAGCCCTTTTTTTTTTGACTGTTCATGGGGTCTTTTTTGCTTTTGATTTTCCGGTTCCCGGTTGTTGAGCAACATGTGTTTGAAGGGAATATGATATTTTAAAGCCCTTGTCAATCCTCCCATATCGTGACAGCAACAGGGCTGAATCTGCTCAGCATCATGGGGGTTCCATTATGCCGATGATTTACAGTACCTCGCAAACAAGCGGATAATCGTCTGGAATCAGCGGGAGGGCTTTCGCCCTCCCGATAATCTCTCATGCTCCGTTTCCGATTTTTTCTTTTCTACCAGTTTTCTCCCAGCAGCTCAAAATAAGCCTGGGGGTGGGCGCAGGCCGGGCACGATTGCGGCGCTTCCTCGCCTTCATGAAGATATCCGCAGTTGCGGCACCGCCATTTGGTTGTGGGGGTTCGTTTAAATACGCGACCGGCTGCGATATTGGCGGCCAGATCGACATAACGTTTTTCATGCTGTTTTTCCGCCACGGAAATCGCGTCAAACACCATAGCGATGGCGTCAAACCCTTCTTCACGGGCGATTTTGGCAAATCCGGGATACATGGAAGTATGCTCATGATGTTCACCGGCGGCGGCGGCCTTAAGATTTTCCAGGGTGGTGCCGATCACACCGGCAGGAAACGCGCCGATGATTTCAACGTCCCCGCCTTCGAGAAATTTAAAAAACCGCTTGGCGTGCTCTTTTTCCTGGTTGGCTGTTTCTTCAAAAATATCGGCAATTTGAACATATCCTTCTTTTCTTGCCGCACCGGCAAAATAGGTGTACCGGTTGCGCGCCTGGGATTCCCCGGCAAACGCGGTGAGCAGGTTTTTTTCGGTCCGGGTTCCTTTTAAACTGGCCATAATTGTTCCTCCTTAAAATAAATTACGTTATTGACAGGGTGTATTTGAATTTCGGCATCCGCCAACCGGACGACTGTCACTGATCCAGTTGGGGGGCCTGTTGCTATATGCATTTGTCGCACAAGCCTTTTATCACCATTCGTTTGCCGGTGACATGAAACCGGCGGCTGATGTTTTCCGGTATTTCCAGATTATCATATTCCTTGTGAAAAAAATCGGTTATTTCGCCGCACCCCACGCAGTAAAAGTGATGGTGGGTTTTGAGGTTCGGTTCAAACCGCCGGCAGTGACCGTTGCTTTCAATCACTTCAATCATTCCGACTTCAGCAAAGGTCAGCAGCGTGCGATTGACTGTATCAAAGGAAATATTTGGAAATTCCGTTTTGACTTCCTGATACACATTGTCTGCGGTCGGATGGTTTCGGGCTGTGGTCAGAATTTTGAAAATCGCGGTTCGCTGGGGCGTGATTTTCAATTGGTGCTGCCTGCTTTTTTCATCAAAGTCCATCATCATGTTAATATTGGCTCCTTGCTTAATTGTGGCTATTAAATAGGAGTAATTACTATTTGTCAAGCGCTTTTTCTAATTTTAAATTTTGACGGTTCCGGCATCAAAGGATGAATAATCCTTTGTTTATGGGTGATTATATAGTAAAACAAACGGCATTTGGAACCGGCTGTTCCTTGAATAAAAACACACTCTGTAGACCGGTAAATTCCTGTCGGCAGAAATACCATCAGGCAATGCGGGGGAATAAATGCGACTTTACAAACAGGCGTTTTCGGCAACCTGGAAATTGTTCGGGCTGAGCAGGAATTTTATCTTTTTCATTTTTGTGATTCTGTTCTTTATGACCCATTCTTTGTTTACCGCTGCTACGCTTTTTCTGGACAGGATTTTTTTTCCGGGATTCCATAAGGTGGAGGTCAAACAGCCGGTGTTTATCATCGGTCATCCCCGAAGCGGCACGACGTTTATCCATCACCTGTTTACCCAGACAAATGATATGGCGGCGTTCACCACCTGGCAGCTTCTTTTCCCGGCCATCACTGCCAGAGCCATCGTGAAACCGGTTGTAAGGCTTTTGACACGAAAAAAGCCGATGATATTGATTCCTGAAGAAGCGGGGCATCAGATTTCACTGGATTCCGTGGAAGAAGATGAAATGCTGTTTCTACATAACCACGATACCCAGTTTATGCTGGCGGGAACACCGCTGGGATTTGTTGAGGATGAATACCGGGAATTGCGTTTTCATGATTTACAGCCGGCACGCCGGAGAATCCGGTCTGTATGGTTTTTAAAGACCGTGTTCCAGCGGCATATTTATTATACCGGAAAAACGCAGATTTTCGCCCAGACCCATTTTTCAACCCACCGGATTAAAACGATTCTGGAAGTGTTCCCGGATGCAAAATTTATCTACATGCACCGCCTGCCGGAAAAAACCCTGCCGTCCTATTTTTCTTTAAATTATAACACCATGGACATATTATGGGGGATGCGCCGGTTTTCTGAAAAACAGCAGAAGACCTTTTTTAACTACCGGTACAAACACAGCCTGGAGTTGTATCGCTATTTTTATGACATCTGGCATGGCAATGAGATTGACAAGGAAAAGGTGCTGATCGTTCCCTATGACAAGCTGAGGGATGACCTGGTGCCCATGTTTGACCAAATTCTTGATTTTACGGGGATTGAGGCAAGCCCTGAACTGCGGGCCACTGTCCTGCGGCAGGCGGAAAAACAAAAAGCGTATCAGCGTCCCCACAAGGTCAAAAAACTTGAGGATTTTGGCATTGACAGCCGCCGGTTAAAAACCGATTTTGCATTTTTGTATACGGATGATCCTTTCGGGACGGCATCATAGCCCCTGGAGGCAACATTTTTCTTTCATTTTTTCCGCTCACCTTAATTTGACTTCTTCCAGATATGACTTGACGCTGCCGATGGTGGCGATAAACAGACGTGCGCCGGTCATGACCGTGAACACGTCATCCGCGTTCCCGCAGGTTCGGGCGAATTCCGGACCGATGACCGCTGCGGGTTCCGTTGCATCCGTTTTTTCGTTCATGGCCCCCACATAGGTGTTCAGACGGTCTTTTAAGATCTGAAAATAATCAATATTCTGACCGGTCATCAGCCCTGAAGTCGTGGAAACGGTTTGGGAAAATTCACGGACCCCGTCCCAGAAATTTTCAGCCAGCGCCGCTTTATGGGGGCTGTGTTCCAGAAAATAGGCAAGGCTCCACCCCACACTGATAATTTTCAATATCGCCAGTTCATATTCAAGGGTATGGCGAGGGGTTTGGGCATTCGGGTGCAGGGCCGCCAGAACGGCTTTAATGTCTTCCCTGTCAACGGCGAAATCAAACAGGTCCTGGGCGGCCAGTTCAACCGGCGATTTTTCGGTGTTTGGGGTTTGCATGGGAATATCCATTTGTTTTGTTTTAAAGAATTCATTCATTCACATGGCCCGGCATCTTAGCAAAATCGCGGGCAAAGTCAAGGGGTTAAAATCTAAATACCTTGATATCATTGATAAGTAATTAAATTTTGGCGGGGTGGCGGGGGAGTTGATACCGGGGGATTCTTTGTTGATAAAAACCGGTTTCAAAGATATAGTTTTCCAGTTAGGCAGGATACAATTAAGATTTCGATTTTCATCTGCACAAGCACATAATAAAGGATCATACATGACCGATGTTTCCCGTGAGTGTCAATCTGAGTTGGATTGTTTGCGAAAAGGCATTGATGCGATTGACCAGCAGATAGTGGAGTTGCTGTCAAAGCGTCAGCAACAGGTGAATCAGGTGGTGGCGCTGAAAAAAGCGCACAACCTTCAGGTGTACCATCCGGCGAGGGAGGAAGATTTGATTTCCGCCCGGCGTCAGCAGGCCCGGGAAGCGGGTTTGTGTCCGGATTTTATTGAAGAACTATACCGGATTATCATTCACCGCTCACGGGTGGTGCAGTCCGGCCAGATGGCCGTTAAAGGGGTGAAGCCGGGCGCAACCGTGCTGATTGTCGGCGGGACCGGGGAAATGGGCCGGTATTTTGTCGACTGGTTCCAGAGAGCGGGATATGGGGTCCGGTCCATGGGCAGCCGGGATTGGGAGAATATCTCTGCGCTCTGCGACGGCATTGATCTGGCGATAATCTCTGTCACCATTGATAAAACCCCTGAGATTATAGAGCGCATCGGTCCCTATCTGCCGCCGGACGCCGTGCTGGCGGATGTCACCAGTATTAAAAAGAAACCGCTGGCCGCCATGCTGGCCGCGCATTCCGGACCGGTGATCGGCTTGCATCCGCTGTTCGGTCCCACCACATCTACTCTGGACAAGCAGATTGTGGTGGCCACTCCGGGCCGGGATGACGCCGCCTGCCGGTGGGTGACCGACCAGTTTGCCACCTGGGGATCGATTATTGTGACCGCGACTGCGGAGGAGCACGATCAGATCATGGAGTTTGTCCAGGCGCTCCGGCATTTTGCCACCTTTAGTTTCGGCCAGTTCCTGGCCGCCAAAAATGTACCCCTGGCACGGACCCTGGAGTTTTCAAGTCCCATTTACCGGTTGGAGCTGGGAATGGTCGGGCGGCTGTTTGCCCAGGACGCGGGTCTGTATGCGGAAATCATTTTCGCAACTCCCGAACGCCGGGCATTGCTTAAGGAATACATTGCCAGCCTCGCCCGGAATCTGGACATGCTGGAAACCGGGGACCGGTCTGTTTTTGAAGCGGAATTTAAAAAAATCGCCGCCTGGTTCGGTCCGTTTGGGGAACAGGCCATCCGGGAAAGCTCGTTTTTGATAGACAAGCTGATTGAGCGGTTTTGATGACGGCCTTGCCGCCGTCGTGCTGGAATCAAAAAAACGGAAGCGTCACGATGTCAGCTAATCGCCCCGCAACCCGGATAGAACTTCTGGCCCCGGCCGGAACGTCAGCCATCGGAATAGCTGCGATCAATTGCGGAGCGGATGCGGTCTATATCGGAGCGAGCCGTTTTGGCGCCCGGGAAAAAGCCGGCAACAGTATTGCCGATATTGAAGCCTTATGCCGGTATGCCCATAAATACTGGGGCCGGGTCTATGCAACGGTCAATACGATTTTTCATGATGCGGAACTGCCCCTGGCCCGGCAGCTCATTTTTGATCTCTGCCATGCCGGGATTGACGGATTGATCATTCAGGACGTCGGCCTTCTGGAAATGGATTTGCCGGATATCCCATTGATCGCCAGCACCCAAATGCACAACCACACACCGGAGCGGGTGGCGTTTCTGGAATCGGTCGGGTTTCAGCGGGTCATTCTGGCCCGGGAGCTGTCTCTGGATCAGATCATTGCCATCCGGCGGCAAACCACGATAGAACTGGAATGTTTTGTGCATGGGGCCTTGTGCGTGGGTTACAGCGGCCAGTGTTATCTGAGTCATGCTCTCGGCGGCCAGAACGCCAATCGGAGCGCCAATCGCGGAACCTGCGCCCAGCCTTGCCGGCGGCGCTATTCGCTTAAGGACGGAAGCGGCAAAACCATCGTATCAGACACCCATCTCCTGTCTTTAAAAGATCTCAATCTGTCCGGTCATCTGGATGCCCTGCTTGACGCGGGTGTTACCTCGTTTAAAATTGAAGGGCGGCTGAAAGACCAGGCGTATGTCAGCAATATCGTCAGCTTTTACCGCCAGCGGCTGGATGCAATTCTTCAAAAAAAAGGCATGGGCCGGGCTTCTTCCGGTACCAGCCGCATCGATTTTGCCCCGGACCCGGAAAAAACATTCAACCGGGGATTTACCTCCTTTTTTATAGCGGGCCGGGACCTTGACATGGCTTCGTTAAAAACGCCCAAATCCATGGGCCTGTGCATGGGAACCGTCATGGGTTTGGGGAAGAATTTCTTTCAGATTCGGGATAAAAAAGAACCGTTCCATCCCGGTGACGGGATCTGTTTTTTTGATTCATCGGACCGGCTCCAGGGAACGCTTGTTAACCGGGTGGAGGAAGGACGGGTGTATCCGGATAAAATGGACGGCATTGAACCCGGCGTTGTTATTTACCGGAATCACGATCACCTTTTTCTAAAACATCTGGCAAAGGCCTGTCCACAGCGAAAAATTGACGTGCGCCTCTTATTGATGGAAACCCCGGCTGGGTTTACGCTTCGGGCCATTGACGAAGACGGCAATCAGGCTGAATCAGCCCTGGAAACAGAAAAACAGCCCGCTGAAAAGCCGGACATGGCACGTTCAGGCATGGAAAAGCAGCTGCAAAAACTCGGGGCAACGGATTTTGTGTGCGTTGACCTTGCTATTAAAACGGATCAGCCGTATTTTATTCCGGTTCAGGCATTAAATGAACTGCGCCGGCAACTGGTGGCTGCCCTGATAACCGTGCGGGAACAGGAACGGCCCAAACAAATGGAAAAAACAGGACAAACCGTAAAATTTGAAAAAAATGCAGTTCCTTTTCCGGAAAAAAGAGTATCCTATCTGGGCAATGTGCTGAACCGCCAGGCAGCGGCCTTTTATCGCCGCCACGGGGTTTCAGAAATCGAACCGGCCCCGGAATCGCGTCCGGAACCAGCAATGGGCATGACCGGTAAAACCGTTATGATTTCAAAATATTGCATACTCTATCCGCTTGGATATTGCCGGCGGGACCCGGTGGCGGCAAAACCAGCGGAGCCTTTGGTTTTGATTGATGAAAACAACCGGGAGCTTGAAATCCGGACCCGTTGCGATGTTTGCGAAATGGAAATCGTCCTTTCCCCTGCGGCCCGCAACCACTTAAGAAATTTATGATTCCATGCCAATCAAAAAAAAGGAGAAGAACATGAATCTTGAAGCGTATTTTGAAAATACAAAGGGAACCGGCGTAATGGCCACAGCCGATAAAGACGGAAAAGTGGATGCCGCCGTGTATTCCCGGCCCCATTTTTTGGAAGACGGAACCGTGGCCTTTATTATGCGGGACCGGCTGACCCGGAGCAACCTGCAAACCAATCCCCATGCGGCGTATCTGTTTATTGAAAAAGGACCCGGCTACGCTGGAAAGCGGCTGTACCTGACCAAAATCCGCGAAGAGGAAAAAAGCGAACTGCTGGTAAAATTCAAACGCCGTCAGCTAAACCCGGAAGAAACAGCTGAAAAAGGCCCCCTGTTTCTGACGGTGTTTCAGATTGATAAGGAACTGCCCCTTATCGGCCCGGGAGATGAGGCATAGCGCTTCGACTATGGGTATAGAATAACCCTTTTGTTATCATGAAGATGCTTTCATTGGGTGCAGCACTCTCTAAAAAAGCAGGAGAATAAATGAAATTCCAGAAATTACTTTATTTTCTTCAAAATGTCGGGCGGGACCCCTCGTCGCTGATGCAGGAGGACTATCTGACCGGGCTGAAAAACCGCCGGTTTTTACTGCATTATCTGAAATACGCCCTGGACTGGGACAACATTTCCGATCATCCGGTTTCCCTGCTGCTGGTGGATATCGATTATTTTAAGCGGATTAATGAGCAATACGGCAGCGAGGTCGGCGACCAGGTACTGGTGCATGTGGCCGGGATGCTGAAGCAGATTTCCGGTAAAAACGGTATTCCTGTTCTAAATGCCGGGGATGAGTTTATGGTCATCATGCCGAACATGAAAAAACAGAGCGCTTTGCTATTGGCTTCGGAACTGGTAACGCACGCCGCAGGGAACCTCTTTTTTTCATCAGACGCAGGCACCCAGATTCCGATTACCTTAAGTATCGGGGCCGCCACCGCGCCGGATGACGCGGGCAGCGCAAACAGCCTGATCAACCAGACAAAAAACGCCCTGCACCAGGCAAAGGCAGCCGGGAGAAATCAGTATGTGGATGCGGCTATCGTGGCCCGGCAGGCGCTCCAGTATCTGGACAGCGCCAGTATTGTGGGCAGAAAAGCCCAGTTTGAAGCCATCAGCCCCGCCATTAGCGGGGTTGAAAACGGGATCAGCCGGTTTGTTATTGTGGACGGAGCCACCGGCATGGGCAAAACCAGTTTTCTGGATGCGGTCTTCCGGAATCTGAACAAGTCGGGATTCCAGGTGGTGCGCGTGTCCGGCGTAGTCCAGGAATCGTTCCGCCCCTATTATCTTGTCGCGTATATCGTCATAGCGCTGATGAACGAACGGGAGGATAAAGGCATCGATGTTCTGGAAAATATGGAAAAAGCCGATCTTGAAAACATTGCCCTGATTCTGCCTCAGGTCGGAGATGCGGAGGTAAATGCTCAGAAGATTGATGAGCGGCGGCGGGAGGACATTTTCCGGTCGTTTATCCGGTTTTTTATCACCCTGGCATCCGGCCGGCAGCTGGCCCTGCTGATTGATGATCTGGATTACAGTGATCCGGCATCCCTGCATCTGCTTCGGATGATGCATCTGGAAAAATCCGTGGTGATGCTGGTCTGCGCCACTGCCACCGAGGAAGCCAAAGTCAAGCCCAAAACCATCCCCCTGGAACTGTTCCGCTCCGCATACAGCGACGCTCTGAACATTCTGACCATTCAGTTGACGCCATTGACTGCCCCGGAGATTGAAAAACATATTCATATTATTTTTCCCGGAATTGAGATTCCGTCCGCGTTGTCCACTGCTCTGGCCCAGGTTTCACAAGGAAGCCCGCTTTTTGTGAATGAAATCCTGAGAAAAATGATCACGGACCAGAAAATCGTTCAGTCCGGCCAGCGCTGGAAAGTGATGAAGATAGACAAAGGCTATTTCCCCAAATCTCTTGAAGACATCATCCGGACCAAATTCCAGGCATTGGACGGCGACAGCCAGCGGTTTCTGGATTGCGCGTCCGCGTTTGGCGAATCCATTTCACTCAGCATGCTCACCGGCGTTTCCGATGAAAAGTCAGCTCTGGTGCATGATTTATTGAACCGGGCCATCGATCAGGGGCTGGTGTGCACGGATTTTAATGAAAATGATGAAACGATCCGGTTTTTGAGCAAACGCATCCAGAATGTCATTTATGACAGGATCCACCCGGACCAGAAGAAAAGTCTTCACGAACAGATCGGCAATTACCAGGAAAAGCTTTATCGGCATCATCTGCTCCCTTCCGCCTCGTTTCTGGCCCATCATTTCAAACGGTCCGATAATCAGGAAAAAGCCACAGCCTACGAAGGTCTTCAGGCAGAGCTGAATAGCAGCCTTTTCAATGACAGGGAAATGGCCCGGTACCAGGTGAATGGAGAAACGGAAGATACTGCGGCGGGGGAAGCCGCTCTGGGTGATGTGCCGCTGGGTGAAACCAGCAGGGCCTTTATCCCGAAACTCCTGCAATCCCTGCTCATCGCCATCCGGAACGCCCGGCTGTATCCTCCGGAAAGTAAATCCGTGGTCAATTCCATTGATCAGCTCAAGCTGCTGTTGGAACGGGTGCTGGAAGACACCGGCCGCCTCAGCATCATTACGGAAAAAAACACCCTGATAATGAACGGCCAGGTTTTGGAAGTCGGAAATTTCCAATCCATCGCCCAGACCATTATCGATTTCTGGGACCGGCTTCAAATCAGCAGCCTGACTTTTGTCAAGGGATTGACTGAAAGTGAGCTGAAAATTGTGCTGGGAAGAATTTGCCGTATTGAGCCCAAGGAGATCACCCCGCGGTTCTGGAAGACTTTTTCCGAGGCCAATCAGCTTCAATTTGTCCTCCCGAGACAGGTTCGGTATAAAAAAATCAAGGCGCCATTACTGGCAGCAGACCCGGACCGTGCCGGAGTCGCCAGCCGGATGGACGCCGATGTTGCCGCGTCCGGAGAATACGGGTTTAACGAGCAGGAAATGATCGTTATTCAGCGAATTATCACTGTTCTGCTTGGGGCTTACAGCAAACTGAAGCTTTACCCCGCCGAGGGACCGGTAGCCAAACAGGCTGTTTCCCAGGTGATGACCGCATTCGCCCCGTTTTTTGAGACCCGCCCGGCCCTCACCCTCACACGGATTGACTCCTCGCTTTTGATCAATGGGGTCCGGATGGACGCGTCAGGATTTGAAACCATGACGAGCGGAATGATCCGGTTTCTGGCGGAGATGGAATTAAACAGCCTCACGTTTTTGCATTCAGTGGCGGAGTCTGATGTGATTGCCTTTATGGCTGCCGCCTGCGGAGACATCGGTGAAGGAGGGGCGGCGTTCTGGCACAAAATCGCGGCGGAAAAACAGATTAAAGGGGTTCTGTTTGATCAGCGGGTATACGGCATCGCAGCCATGGTTCCGGGGCCGGGAACCGGTCAGGATGAGGCCGGGGCAGCGCCTGAAGCATCTGAAGGGGTATCCGGTGCTGAAGAAACACCAGAGGTGATGCCGGAAGAAACGCCGCTGGAAGAGCTGGATCCGAAACAATTTACAGATCAGTTAAAGAAACTCTTTCTGTCCGGCGACCGGAAACAGGCCGCCGCCAAAATTTGGCAATTGTGCAGGCAATACGAGTCTGCCGATGGTCCCGGTAAAAATGTCATACTGGACGTTTTTGAAGCGGTTTTTCAACCCGCTGACTGGCGGCCCGGCGCCGCCTATCTCCATCTGGTTCTCAGCCAGGCAATGCCGGTGTTTGAACCGGAAAAGAATCCGGAACAAATTCTCCGAATGGCGGGGATCCTGAACGTCTGCGCCAAAGATTTTATTCTTTTCGGGGATTATACGTCTGCGGCCTGGGCGATTTCGCAGGTGGAACAAATGGCCGGGGCGGACGCTCTGAATATTGAAACCGGAGTGATTGACGGGGTCCAGGAAGATCTGAAATCCGAAGACCGCGCCCGTCAACAGGAAGCGTACCAGCTTTTAAGTACTCTGGGGGCCCGGATTGTTCCGGCGCTCATTGATGCGGCGAAACGGGAAAGCAGTCTGCGGGTCCGGCGTATGATTGCGGATCTCATCAGCAACCAGGGGGAAGAAGCGGTCGGAACATTCAGAAAATCGCTGATGGGGGAGAACCGGCCCGAATACCGTGCCCGGCTGGTGGATGTGATTGACGCGGTGGCCTCGGATGTGATGATGGAGCTGGCGGACACCCTGTCGGATTCTTCCGATGTGGTCCGCCGTTCCGCGTTCCGGCTGGCGGAACGAATGAATACCTCCCTTGTGATTGAGCTGATGATTGAATTGGCTGTGGGGGAAGATCCGGATGTGGCGATTCCGGCCATTGGGGTGCTGGGAAGCCTTAAAGCCAGAAATGCCATTGAGGTATTGATTCAGATAGCGGAACAGGCGGAAGGCAAAGAGACGCTGACGGCGGTCTGCCGGGCCATGGGGCAAATTGCGGATCCCGCGTTTGTGGCTACCCTTGAAAATCTTCTTCTGCCCCGGCGGCGGCTGTTTTTTCATAAAAAAAGTGATCCGGCGGTCCGGGTGGCTGCCCTGTATGCTGTTTCCCAGATTCAGGATCCGCGCATAAAAACCATGTTGATGGCGCTGGCGGAGGATCCGGACTCACGGATTCGGGAAGTGGTGAAGAATTTGGGCATTATTTGATATAGAAATCAACTCACGGATGGCAGCTGTTTTTTTCTTTTCCGCCTTTAAATTCCTGGAGCTTTTCCACATGGGTTTCTTCTTCGGCAATGATATGGCGTATGTTTTCTTTCGCCTCCTCGTCCGGTATAAAAGCCATCAGGATATCGTAGAAAAGAATGGTGTCTCTTTCAAATTCAATAAAAACATCCATCAGCTCACGAACATTGCGGACAGCGGCAAAATCCACGTCTTTGAGTGAAAAGGCCTGATCGCCCAGAAAATCATCAACCAAAGACTTGTTCATCGCTTTTAACGATTCATTGTCCTCTATAACGACCGCTGTGCCTCTAAGCGCGGAAAACCATTTTGCGTGGCGGCCCTCCTCCTCTGCCATCCATTCCAGCAACTGTTTCAGGCTGGCATCACTTACAGACTCCAGAGCAGACCGGTAAATCTGCTCTCCGTTCTTCTCAAGCTGAACTGCCATATCAATGACTTCGGAAATTGAAAACAATGCGCACTCCTTTTTACGGCCGGTTTCTGGTGTGATCATCAATGATACACGGATGCATGTTCACCCAAATCCTTTTCCGTGACCTGATAAGCCGTCTTGCAATATTCGCACACCACTTCAAGAACCTCCTTGTCCGGCGAAAACAAATTTTCACCACTGGTCCGGACAAATTTCTTCACATTTTCAATCATCTGCTCCTTCGAACACCCGCACGCAAAACGGACCGGTCTTTCGGCCAGATATTTAAATCCGATCTCTTGTAATTCCGCCTGGATGCCCTTCGGATCTGTCAGTCCTTTCGACATAACGGCTTTCAGCGGAAAAACGGTTTCTTCAAATGCTGCCATCAAATCCGTCGGCTCCTCGCTTGATGACAAAGGCAATTGATGGAGCATGAAGCTTTGATCGCTGTCTTCCGATACGAATATCCGGCTGTTGACCTGATAGGACTGAGACAATACCCGGTTTATAATGTCATCCATGCCGACCCCCTGCAGTTCAATGGTTGACTGGTAGGGCGTTTCCGCGTGGGGAAGGAATTTCACCAGCCGCACCCGGCCGGTGATGCTTTCTGCGGCCAGGTGCGGCTCATCGGAATAGAGCATGCCCCGCATCAGCCCGTTGGTGTTCATTTCGATTTTCAGCCGAAAATACGGGGATTCCGAATCCACGTAAAAACAAAAATATTCCCCGTGCTTTAAAAGCCCCAGCATGAGCTGAACGCTGAGGACTGCGGACCGGAAACAGGAAAACCCGCCGGCTTTGAGATTGTGCATCAGGACCAGGTCGTGAATGAGCTGCTGACCTTCAAGAAAGTACAGGGCGAATTTCTTGTCCTGACTGATATACGTTAACAAACGGCTTTGGTTGAGCATTCTGGCTCCCTTTAATCATTTTTGTAAGGTTTGGTCCGCATGGAGAGTATACCCGGATGGACCATTCCAATCTGACATGAAGATATAAAATCAAATGAAACACTTGACAAGCAGGAAAATGCTTATATTATCATATCAAAATATCTTGATATGTGGAAACCGCTATATGATTTGTCTTTCCTATTTTAAAGCACTGGCCGATGAGACCCGGGTTCGCTTGATGCACGTTCTTCTGAACCACGAACTCAGCGTGAACGAAATCGTGGCGCTTATGGATATGGGTCAGTCCCGCATATCCCGGCACTTGAAGATCCTGACCGATTCAGGAATGATCGAATGCCGGAGGGACGGGGCCTGGGCGTTTTATTCAGCGGCTGCCGCAGGCCCCGCCGCCCGGTTTACGCATGCGATCCGGCCTTTTTTTCAAGCAGAAACCCGGCTGGCAAGAGATCTCGAAAAAGCGTCCGATCTGGTGAAACACCGGGGTATTCAGTCCCGTAATTTTTTTAACGCCATTGCCGGCCAGTGGAATGCGCTGCAGCAAAAAGTGCTGGGGAATTTTGATTTAAACGGGACGATTCTGGGCTGCATCAGCGATTATATGGGAGACCGGGCCGATGACTGCCGGCTTGCCGTGGACCTGGGATGCGGCACCGGCGAACTGCTCCTCGGCCTTTCAAAAAAATCCGGGTTTGCCGTGGGCATCGACAGTTCCCGGAAAATGCTCGATCAGGCGGAAAAGCTGCTGTCCCCTTTGGCGTCAAATGTTGAACTCCGGCTGGGCGAGCTGGAGCATCTGCCGGTGGGAAACTGCGAGGCGGACCTTGCGGTTATTTCCATGGTCATGCACCATCTGCCAAGCCCGGAACGCGTGACCCTTGAAGTCGCCCGAATTTTGAAAAAAAACGGGCTGTTTGTGATCGCTGATTTTGACAAACACACGGATGAAACCATGCGGGAAAAATACGGGGACCGGTGGCTGGGATTTTCCCCGGAAGATATACGAACCATTTTAAATAACAGCGGATTTGAAGCACTGAACATAAAAACATTTCAAGTGCAACAATCGATTCTTTTAAACATTACAACAGCGAGGAAAAGAAATGGGTTTTCAGGAACTTGATTTAACGATGAAAAACAAAGTGGCGGACATGTCTCTGGCCGAACTCGGACACAAGGACATGCAGCTTTCGGAACGGGAAATGCCGGGACTGATGTCGGTCCGGGAAAAATACGGGACCGAAAAACCGTTAAAAGGGCTCAAGGTGATGGGCAGCCTGCACATGACCATTCAGACCGCCATGCTCATTGACACCCTGCATGCGCTGGGCGCGGACCTGCGGTGGGCCACCTGCAATATTTTCTCCACCCAGGACCATGCGGCGGCGGCCATTGCCGACAAGGGCACAGCCTCGGTGTTCGCCTGGAAAGGTGAAACTCTGGAGGATTTCTGGTGGTGCACGGAAATGGCCCTGACCTGGCCGGACGGCAGCGGACCGGACCTGATTGTCGACGACGGGGGCGACGCCACCCTTTTTGTTCATCAGGGCGTCAAGGTGGAAAAAGACCCGTCCCTGCTCCAGAAAACCTATACCAATCCGGACGTGAAATGCCTGATGGACCGGCTTAAAGCTTCCTATGAAAAGGATCCTCAGCACTGGCATCGGATTGCGGAAAACATCAAAGGGGTTTCCGAGGAAACCACCACCGGCGTTCACCGGCTGTATCAGCTGGCCAAAAATAAGGAACTGCTGTTCCCGGCCATCAATGTCAATGATTCGGTCACCAAATCCAAATTCGACAACCTCTACGGGTGCCAGGAATCCCTGGCCGACGGTATCAAAAGGGCCACGGACATCATGCTGGCCGGAAAAGTCGTGGTGATTTGCGGATACGGAGATGTGGGCAAAGGGTGCGCGGCGTCCATGCGCGGCTACGGATCACGGATTCTCGTCACGGAAATCGACCCTATTTGTGCGCTCCAGGCGGCCATGGAAGGATTTGAAGTCACCACCATGGAAGAGGCGGTCAAGACCGGCGATATTTTCGTCACCGCCACCGGGTGTTATCATGTGATCACCGGCGACCACATGGAACAGATGAAGGACGAGGCCATTGTCTGCAATATCGGTCATTTCGACAATGAAATCGACATGGCTTACCTGTTGGATTCACCGGATTGCACCGTCACAAACATCAAACCCCAGGTGGACAAATGGCGGCTGAAATCCGGCCGGTCCATTATTGTGCTGGCCGAGGGCCGGCTTGTCAATCTCGGGTGCGCCACCGGCCATCCCAGTTTCGTCATGAGCAACAGCTTCACCAACCAGACCCTTGCCCAGATTGCACTGGCCACGCAAAAACATGAAAACCAGGTCTACACCCTGCCCAAAAAACTGGATGAAGAAGTGGCCAGACTCCACCTCGGCCGTCTGGGCGTCAAACTGACCCGGTTGACTCAGGAACAGGCCGACTATCTCGACGTTTCAGTGGATGGGCCTTACAAAGCGGAACATTACCGGTATTAGTTACAATGAGAGATAACCGCAGATAACAGCCTTTACCATCTGATCCGCTTAAAAAGCGGATCAGATGGCTTCCATATTCGTAATATAATATTCCCTGCCTGAAACCATGCTGTATTTTATCCCCCCGCAGTCCGGACAGGCGATGTCGTCAGTCTGTTTCGTATCCACATTAAAAGAAGCGCCGCAATTATCGCACTTCATCACCACGGGCGTTTTTTCCACAACCAGCCGTGCGCCTTCGGCGATGCCTCCTTTGGCAAGATAATCAAAATAATCCTGCATCCATTTTTCTTCCAGATCGCACATTTCTCCCACTTTAAGGTGAACGGCCACGACTTTATTCACGTTATTCGCCACCGCATGCTTCATCACCACCTTGAGAATGCTGTTGATCACCGGCAATTCATGCATCACAACTCCTTTATTTAAGCGCCTGCTCTACGCGTACCGACTGTAATCCACGCCTCGCATCTGGCCCCTTCGCCGGAACCAGTCGTCTTCATCCACCGGGGGCATCACGATATCCTCCTGGTTTTTGCGAATCAGGGAAATGGCGTTTGACGGGCAGGTGGAAATACACAGCCCGCAGCCGATGCATTTTTCCGGAATGACCTCATACACGTCATCCGAAACGGAAATCGCGTTGACCTGGCACCGTTCATCCGCACAGACACCGCAACCGACACACTCTTCCTGATTTATCTCCGCATAATAATTTGAATTCACCCCGCCGGATACGCCCAGTTCAATGACGCCGCGCAGCACACCGCAGCAGCAGCTACAGCAATTACAGATATAATAATGGCCCTTTTCGATGTTGCTGGTCAGGTGCACCAGACCGGCTTCCTCGCTTTTTCTTAAAATATCATAGGCTTCTTCTTTGGTGATGGGCCGGGCCTTCATCGGATGATTATCAAAAATATTGGGAACCGGGGCAATGGCCAGACAGACCTCCAGGGGTTTTTTGCAGGGTTCACCCAATATCTCATTTTCTTTTTTGCAGATGCATTCATTCACCGCAAAGGATACGCCTTTTTCGATAATGGAAGACACCTGTTCAAAAGGCAGGGCCATTTCATTGCCGGCAATTTCCTGTTCCACGGGCACCACATTCATGAGCGGGACCTTGGAGTTGAAAAACTGGGGCCCGAATGTTTTTTCATATTCCTTGCAGAGCAGGACAAATTCTTTGGTCATGTGCTTTAATTGAAATTCAAAAATGCCGAACACCCAGGGCATCATTTTGTATACCCTGACTGCTCCGAAATCCACCCCGAAAAGCTGCCCCTTAAGCCACATGCTTTTCAGATGGTCGTCCAGTCCTTCCAAGGGGCGGCCGGTGCGCTCGGCGATCTGTTCGGGGGTTTCAAATTTGAGCCTCAGATCGCAAAACAGTTCCGCATCCTCAGGCGAAAAAATCATTTTTAAAAGTTTAATTTCCACTCCGTTTTCGGTTGCGGGAAATCCGTTGGGCAGAGTATCCAAAACGGTTGCCAGTTTTTTATAGATGTCTTCAGTCATTTTCTTCTCCTTTATGATTAAATTTTATGATCCTGCGCCACATCTTATATTGTCTTTAATCCGTTTATGAACATCCCCCTGAACGCATTATTCCGGCCGAAGGCCGAAATAAAGGGTCATCACCACCGAGCGTTTGAGTTCTTTTAATGTGTTTTCATCCATTCCCCGGTCCGGTATGTGCTGATCAATGCGGAGCATAGCGAACCCGTGAACAATGGACCAGGCCGCCAGTGTCATTTCCTGCAGAACTCCGGCTTTTAAAAGGCCTTTTTCCTGGCAGATCCTTATTTTATCCTGAAGCAGTTGAAAAGAAGGGGTGGATTCGGGCGTAAATTCATCGGAAAAATAGGACTTTTCAGACCGGGTGCCGAACATCACCCGGTAGTGGGAGGGGTAATTTAATGCAAAATCAATATACGATAAGCCGCAAATCGCAAAATGCTCCAGTTCATTGCCCCGGCTGCGGGCGATCCGCTCTTCGGTCTGCCGGAGCATCATATCAAACCCTTCTCTGGCAACCTCGGCCAGGATGGCGTTCTTGTCCTTAAAATGGCGATACGGGGCGGAGTGGCTGACCCTGGCTATTTTGGCTATTTGTCTTAAGGAAAGCGTTTCCGCGCCCTGTTCGGAAATGATTTCCAACGCCGTATCAATCAGAACACGTCTTAAATTGCCGTGGTGATAGGCGGGATTTTCATTTTTCGCCGGGGCCATAGGGTTTTTCTTCATTTTTCTGCCTTGCGTCATGTAATCAGCGAAGCGTCTTATGCAGGCTTTTATCTTAAACAGATATGTTTACACTGTCAACATTATTTTTGAATGAGATCTCTCTTTTAATTTCCGTTTACTATGTACTTTTTAGCGCAAATGGATCAAATATCTCAATATTTCATGGCGAGCATTGTGGCAATATGTTTGGTTTTTTCAGGGTCCCCAAAAAAGAATTGCATTCTCAGCTTTTTCTCAAAATTCAATGGCGATTCAAAGATTTTTTCAAAATATGATAACCGCAACATCTTGTACGGATTTAGAACAGAAAATGTTAAGACCTGTTTATCGATATTGTTCATAATGAAAATTTTTGCATTACTGCCGGTTTTAGCCACCATGCTACGGTCGGTGACGACCTCAGAAGAGGACTGAATTTTTACCGGTTTTTATGAGCGAAAGAAAATTACGATGACAGGAAAATACTATATTGTGGTCGGCTAATCTCTTCAGGTGTTCCGAATCGATATTGGGGTGTTCACATGGAGAGCCGGTTGTAATGTTGAGCACTTTTGTTTTTCCTGTTTCAGGATATTATTCTCAAATTACAAGGCATGCTCCTGGTTATGGATTTTTATTTCAGAACTTCGTGGAGGGATCGCTCCCTCCACGAAAAACATCAAATACTGAATTACCGGGTTCTTATGGGGAACGGCGTCGCATTCACCCATGCGGATGAACCCGATGCGTTAAATGATTGAACACGGAAATAATAGTCCCGGTTACGTCCAAGGACGCCACTGTTAAAAGTGGTAGTGTTCGCCCCGACGGTTCTCGTGACCACAGCGCTCGTAAATGCCGCGTTTCTGGCCATTTGGATTCTAAAGTTGGTTTCATTGTTTGAGTTGTCCGTCCACCTGACCGTGCAGCGGGCATCGTTTCCGGTGGTCCTTGATGTTACTGTGACATTGGACGGAGGCGCCGGAACAAGGGATGCGGTCACGGCAACCGTGGCCGTGTTGGACCAGGGCGATGACGCGGGGCCGTTGACGGCTTTCACCCGGTAGGCATAGGTGTTGCCGGGTGTTACCGCCGTGTCCGTATAGGTCACGCTGCCCGTAGTGACTCGCGGTCCGGGTGCGGCGATCTGGGCAAAAGCGCCGCCGTTAACGGCGCGCTCCAGGACAAAGCCGGTTTCATTAATCGCGTTGTCCATCCAGCTCACCAAGACCTGGGGGCCGGCCTGAACCGTCGCTGTCAGCGCGGTGGGCGCTGGCGGCGCGATCGCAACCATTATCGATGCGGTATTAGAGAACTCCGAAACCATGGTCGTGTTAGGGAACCCGATGGAAGGAGCGGCATAAATCGCCGTATCGCCCACCGTGTTGGATGCGAATATCCGATAGAAATACTCCTGGTTCACATCCCCGACGGTATCGGCGTATGTTGTGGTGCCGGGGGCGAGCGTGGCCAGGTCCGTCCACGGGCCGGCAGCAAATTCAGCCCGCTGTAAAGTGAAATGCGTCTCGTTCAGGGAGCTGTCAGTCCATTCCAGATTCACCTGCGTACCGGCCCCGACGCCGCTTTGCGCGGCAGTCAGGTTCGCGGGCGTCCTCGGCCTGACGCCGACCGACTGCGGACGCATCATGTCCATTTCTTCATGGCTCAGGATATGGCAATGCCATACATACTCCCAGCCGAAGTTGATGAGACGGTTGGTGATGTTCACTGGATTTCCCAATGGATCAAATACTTGCATGCCCATGGTCAATGGCGCATCTTCCGGCATCGTCGGATCCATCAGGCGGACGCTGTTGGGAAGATCCCACGGGATTCTGGGAATGAGCGGCCGCAGGGCAACGATGGTGTCTTCCAGAGGGCTGACCCGCACCGTGTCCTTCCACCCCAATTCGTTCAGATCGGGTTTCCGGATGATGCCGTCCCAGCCAACCCGGTTGATGAGTTGCACATCATAGAGATGGAAATGAATTGGGTGGGTGTCCACCCCGTTATGGGTGATCTTCCAGATCTGCGAGCCGTCGTCCGTCATGCTGATGGGCGCCAGCTCGACACCCTCCGGTAACTCGATGCCTCGGAGCACCTCCGTCGGCGGCATCCCGTATCCATATAAAATCATGTTCTGATTGCCCGCCTGCGCATTCGGCGTCTCGAGTCCCAGAAATCCGCTCATCCGCCCATAGTCGCGTTCAAAGGCCTCACCCATCTCGTCCTGGATCATCTTGGGCTGGAAGGGCATGGTCAGTGTCGCACCCAAAAGGGTTTTAAACGTCAGGGACGTGTCAAAAATCTGCGCGAGTCCGGCCATCGGTCCATTATTCTGGAAACTGGTGCCGTAAGCCGAATTGTAAGCGCCTTGCCCCACGACAATCGGGTGCTGGCCGGACTCGAATACGCCCGAACCGTCCGCTTTATGGGCAAAGGCTGCCTGTAGCGCGCCTAAGTTGAAGCTTGGGGCGGGCGCCGCCGCCGCCACCTTGATCTGCATGACAGTCCGGGTGTTCGGGCCATAACCAGGCAGGGTCGACGGCGCACCGCCGGTATCCCTGTAGTCCCCGTTGCCGGTGTAATAATCATAGCGCGGGTCGCGCGCCGGGAAAGCTGCCGGTGCGTCATTATAGAGAATCAACGTCTGACCGGCATAGGCGGAGAAGTCCACGATCACATCCGCCCGTTCCGCCGGGGCGATCAGCAGGGAATGCTGGTCCACATTACCGGCGTTGAACACGGTCGGGTCATTCACCCAGGTGGTGGGATGGGCCGGAATAACCACCGGGGCCGGCAGGAATCCGCCTTCATTACCGATCTGGATCCAGTTCGGCCCTTCCGTACCCGCAACCGGAGTCGGGAACACCGTTGGATCTTCCAGTGCTTCCGCAACCTCTGCGGGATTCAACTGGACTTCGGTATCCGCCAGCGGATCGGCCATATATAGACTCAAATTGAAGAAGCGGTCGTTGGCGGCATTCAGAACGCGGAAGCGGTAAGCCTTGGGCTCCACAGTAACCGTCGGGTAAGGAGTTCCGTTGACCATCGGCGTATCCATGAACGCTTCCATGCCCATGGAGTTGAACGGTACGCCGGGCATCAGGGGCGGTTCACACCAACCGGCATCGGGATCACAGGCCGGGTCAAAATAAGGATTGTCAATCGGTCCGTATGCGACGCTCGATGTGGGCGGCCAGAACCAGGGGCCATAGGCCCAGCGGCCGAACTGGTTGACGCCGGAACTGTCGCCCGGGTTCTGGGCCGGTGAATAGACATGGGGCAGCCACAGGTTGCCGACGCCACCCCAGCGGGTCATATCCCAGGTTTCATCGGAGACAGCAAGCTGCGTCTCGCTCGGCACGAACGTCTTGTCCTGCACCACCAGCGGGATGGTGCTGTCAGAGCCGGGGATGAGCCCCTGATTGAGCAGCGCCTGCTCAGTATCGTCAGTAATAATGTAGGGTGCGGCTTCGCCCGCATAGACGTTCAGGCGGGTAATGCCATAGGCGTGATCGTGGTAGAACATCAGCCGGGCGCTCTGCTGGTTGGTGTAATAGAAAGTCATTTCCCCATCGTTTGGATCACCCGGATCATTCATGTCCGGAACGGGCATCACGCTGACGCCCTGCGGATACGGTGTATTTTCATTCGCCGGGGTGATCCACTGATGCGGGGTGCCGTCACTGATCCAGGGCGATATCCCGCCATGCAGGTGAAGGGTGGCCCGGTTTTCGGTGTAGCTTTCGTAGGGTTTCGGAATCATTCCGCTCATGGGATTCTGAGGATCCATTTCCTCCATGCCGCCCATCAATGGTCCCATGCCCGAACCCATGACCGTGGTGTCCACCGGAAGGAAAAGATTGCCGTCCACACCGGACGGAAGCAGGTTGTAGAATTTGATGCGTACCGGCCGGTTCTTGGTGGCAACGATTGTCGGCCCCAGGTAGTGGGGCGGTGTTACCCCTGTATACCCGATGATCGGATCGGATGTGCCATCCAGAAGCGTGTTGGATAATGGGGCCGCGCCCGGGACTACCCCTGTCGAAAGCTGCACATAACCGCGCAGCAGGGTCGGGGGAAGGTCTGAGTGCATTTTTTCGCTGTACTGAACCACTGCGATTTCATAATAATCGGAACCCGGATAGGTGGTTTTGTCCGGAACGGCCACCGGAATGTACTGTCCGAGATTGTTTGCGCTTGCGGCGCCGAGGCCGGGCAGGGTGTCGACGAATTTACGGATGCCGCCGGAGGTCATGGCATGAGCGCTCAGGTCGGCCGCGGGTGCGAAATAGTTCGCCGTCATTGCGTCCGCCACCAGTTGTTGGCCAATGCCTACCGCCAGAACGGAGGAATTCCGCAAGTGGAGTCCGGCCCAGGTTCTGGCGTTCACGATTTCCGTTCGGAGATCATCCGCAGTGGCATAGTGCCGGGTTGTGCCGGTGATGCTGCTGTCCAGATCAATGGCGATATTGGGCGTGCCGAAGACCTGGGTGTAGACTTCGGCCTGAGCCGAAATAAAAGAGCCATGTCCCGCCACGTATTCAGGGAAGTTCGGGGTCATCACCAGCGGCATCCAGGTGGGATCAGCCACTGTCGCAGCATTGCCGTCGGTGTCGGCTCTCTGGATCGCTGTTACCGGCCGCCAAAGGTTATAGAAATATTTGGCGTCAAACGTGGCGATCAGGCTGTCGGTGGCGGCCATGTTGCCCATGACCATCAGGCGGGCTGTGTCAAGCAGACTCAGGCCCCGGTTTGCGGCCTGCTGCCGGTAAGCGGCGTTGGTCTGTATGACCATGTTTGTTGTCCAGAATTTGGCTATTTCCGTCTGCTCCGCCGTCCGGGTCATACTCATGGCGCCGCCGATGTCCTTGACCTCGTTCAGATCCACTGCATATTCAGCGCTGTCGAGGGCCGGGGGAGGCACGGGGCGGTAGTCGTCCGGGTTGGATCGCAAAAACGGTGTCAATACGGCCATCCAGGGATCCATGGGGGGCGCGGGGGGCATCATCGTTGATTCCCAAACCCCCGGACCGGGAGCCGGCAATATGTAACCCCCATTTCCGCTGAGAACGTCGCCGGACCGGAGCGCGATAATCTCGTCGGCAGCGTCTTGGCCCACGGCGATCCCGTTTGTCTTGGCAGTGTTGTCGGGAATCGCCGCAAGAGAGGCGTTGTACTTCCCTGTGAGGGCGGCTGACGGAAAATAATGGTTGAGTACGCCGTATGCGGCCGTCGCTACCGCAGCATCCCGTGAAGCGCCAGGATCGGCTGTCAATGTCGAGTTATAGGGTGCATACCCGCCCTCAATGGCCACCAGGGCGTTATAGACAGCACCCTGCACGTAGGACAGGTGGACAAATGCCGCTGACATTGAGGTTCCGCCCATCGGCATCGGCATTCCCTGCATGGGTGGGGGCTGGAGGATATCCTGGGCGATGACGTTCCACTCAGCCACGATGTTGCCCGGCAGCGGGCTGTTGGCATAGTTCGGGTGGCTGAAATAATGCGGCGCGGTGCCTGGCATGGGCATGGCTGCCGCACCCGGCTCCTCCAGCAAAAAGCCGGCATCATCCGCACGTTCGGCGGCGGCTTGCCTGTCGGCCTGAGTGATTTTTTCTTTATTTTCGTTTCCCGGTTTTTTTGGGTTTTCGCTTTTGGCGAGAACCTGACCGGCTCCCCATAAAAATACAATTCCTATCAGAACCAAACTTAATACTCTACAAAGTTTGCGTTTTTTCATGACATTTTTCCTTTTTAGTGGTGATGTGGGCTTAAACTTTATTTTTAAATGCCGTAAAATGAATCTGACCGTCAATCGTATCAACCACCTCCTTTCATACGATGAAGGTTTTTACATCCGTCAGGTTGCAAACAGTTCATCCATCACGCCCAGATTCAGGGCGTTTTTGGAAAAATGATAATCCGCGCCGCTTTTTATTGCGGCATTCTCATATTCCGCACCATTTTCAGACGACAGGGCCACAATGATTGCGGAAGGGCATTTTTTTCTTGCGCGTTCAATGAGTTCAAGGCTTTTTTCAGTGGAAAAAGAAATGTCTGAAAATATGATGTCCGGAATCAATTCATTTATTTTTTCAATGGCTTCTCTTGCATTGGCGGCTTCCTGAAACACAATGGCCGAATACTTGGAGTTCATGAGGCTTTTGAGGGCATTACGGAAATTGTGATTATTTTCTATGATCAGAACCTTGCTCATCCGGGCCGCCCTCTTTTTTTGATTGATCCATCCGGGGTCAATGGGTTTATGTTGCGATGCGTCATGTATTTGCTTCTTTTTGCAATATCTTTACAGGCGCAACGTGTTGTGGTAAATACGGTGAACCATGTATTTATTGCCGAAGAAAATACTGAATTGTTGTCGGGATAAATCCTGAAAAACCGGTGCGACAGGTTAAAATCGAATTTAACGAACTGATATTAATTATTATAATTTTCAGGAGTCGCCATGACAGAAAAACGCCACCGCCTGTTGCTGGCCGAAGATCATAAGATCCTGAGGGAAGGTCTGAAAGCGCTGTTATCCGTTGCCCCGGATATTGAAGTGATTGGTGAGGCGGAAGATGGACGCATGGCCATCAAATATGCGGAAATGTATTCGCCGGATCTGATTCTGATGGATCTTTCAATGCCCAAAACAGGAGGTCTGGAGGCTATCCGGGAGATTAAGCGGACCCAGCCCGGCATCAAAATCTTGGTTCTGACCGTGAATGACAGCGAGGAATATGTTCAGGCGGCTTTACAGGCGGGCGCTGACGGATATGTGCTTAAAGACGCCGACCGGCAGGAGCTTTTGAGCGCCATCAGGCATGTCCTGAATGGAAAACGGTATTTAAGCCCGGGGATTTCGGGAAGGATTATTGAAGGATATTTATCATCCGGAAACGGGGTATTGAAAACAAAAACGGCATGGGATGGTCTCACTCACCGGGAGCGGGAAATCCTTAAACTGATTGCCGAAGGTTATCAAAACAGGAACATCGCCGATTACCTGTGCGTCAGCCTCAAGACGGTTGAAAAACACCGTGCGAACCTGATGAAAAAGCTGAACATACACAACGCTGCCCGCCTTACCGCCTATGCCCTGGAAAAAGGCCTGATAACGCGATAGGCCGATTTTCGGTCGTTTTTGCTTAAATCTTCCAGGTCACCCGGATCACGGCGCCCCTGGCGGGGGCGGCGTTAATGGAAAACGTACCCCCGGAAAGCCTGGCCCTTTGCTCCATGCTGGTTAGACCGATGCCCTTTTCCCTGGGGAGGGCTTCGGGCGTCTCATCAACATTAAATCCAATTCCGTTGTCATAAACCTGTAGATCTATGTTGTCAGGCCCCTGATCCAGAAGAACGGAAACGGCGCTCGCCCTGCTGTGCTTGGAAACGTTATTCAACGCTTCCTGTAAAATTCGAAAGATGACAACCTTTAAACTTTCAAAAATCTCCCCATCAACCAAATTTAGTTTTTTCTGGACCACGATATGCTCATGGGTTTTTTCGAATTCCTGGCACAGCCAGGAAATCGCCGCTTTAAGACCCAGGTCGTCCAGGATAGCCGGGCGCATATTTTTAATGATATTGCGTACTTCTTCAACCGATGCCTTTGCCAGTGAAAGAATGGAACGGATGGATTCCATTGATGCTTCGGGCCTGTTGTTTTCCATCTGGGCAATCGCCGCGTCTGACCAGACCTTGATGGCGCTCAGGGTTTGGGCAAGCCCGTCATGAAGCTCCTCGCCGATTCGCCGTCTTTCTTCTTCATAGGATTGAATCAGCTTGGCGGAAAGATCTTTCAATTCCGTCTCTGATTTTAGAAGATTGTCCTCCAATATTTTACGTTCCTCTATCTCATTGACCAGAAGGAGATTAAATTCCGAAAGGGCTTTTGTTCTCTCCTTCACCCGTATTTCGAGTTCATCATTGGACTTACGAAGGGCGTCGGTAATAAGCCACCGGTTAATCGCCAGGGCATAATACTGCGCCAGGCGGCTGACAGCCGCCACATCCCTTTCCTCAAAAGGATCCTGTTTATTGCCCAAGGCAATCTGGCCGACCAGTTTTTCATTGAACAATACCGGAATGGACAGGAAATTTTTAATGGGGCGGTGGCCCTCGGGAAGTCCCTGCTGAGATGGATGCTCTGCCGGTGAGTTGGTGAAAAAAGGTTTCAGGGTATTGAGTGCATATCCCCAAAGACCCGGGTAAGAACCATCCGCCCCCACTGGGAAGACGATGGTCTTGTTTTCTTTGCATTCCGCCATCATTTCCGAAAAGGAGTGGCTCGTATTGATCCCGGTTTCAGGGTCTATGATGGAAACAAATCCATGTTCGCTATGGGTAATCAGCTTGCCTTTTTCAAGGATTTTACTGCCGATCTCCTGCATGGAAATTTCAGGTGAAATCAAAGGAATATATAATTCCGACAAAGCGGAGTTAACGCCCAGTTCCCATATAAGGTCTCGTTGAACCTTTCTTGAGGCGGTGATGTCATCACCGGAACTGAGCGTGCCGGTGATGACGCCGTTTTCATCTCTTAAAATGCTGTTGTGCCATAAAATCAATTTTTCATCATTTTTACTGCTTAAAATTAAATTTTCATAAAATTCAGTATATTGAATCTCTCCGGACATGATATCCCGAAAAACCGATTTGGCTGCTTTCCGGTCTTTTTCCGGCACAAAGGTGTCAAACCATTTTTTCCCGACAATGTCTTTTTCATCGGTTTCCAGAAGTTCGCATCCCTTTTTGTTGATCAAGGCAACCGTTGTGTCCGGATTTAAAACAATAACAATGCTGCCGACAATATCCAGATAAAGCCGGGCCTTGTCTCTCTCCTGACGGCATTGGAGCTCGATTTGTCTGATTCCGGTAATATCCCTGAAAATGGTCAATTTCGAAACCGAGCCATCGACGTGGTGTACCGGCGAATGGGTAACATGATAATAACGACCGTCCTTCTGCCGGAACGTCTCCTTGATTTCAAGCCCTCCCTGGGTGATTTTATGGAAATCGCAGAATTCACATTTCCGGTCATAGCCGTTTAATGCCTTATAGCAATGCTCCCCTATTGCTTCGCGCCCAATCCAGGATATCATCGCCGGATTCATGTAAGATACCGTAAAGTCGCTCGAAGCGATATAGACCGGGTCCTGCATGGCCTCCATCATTGAGCGGTATCTGGCTTCACTCTCACTTAAGGCCTTCTCATTATTTTTGAGATTCCGGAAGAGGACGTCGTAAGGTCTTTGCAGGCCGGTTTCGATAATGGCCTTATAAATAAGGTAGAAGGAAATGATTTTAAAATAGTGCCCCATAAAATTGGAAAGGCTGTAAGGGTGGGCATACAGTGTTAAGCTGACCTCACTGACGATGGTTAAGCAGAGGGAAGCCATGATATACCTTAAAACGGTTTCATCAAATGCCTGCCTGTTTTTAAAAAACATCCCGATGGATAACGCAAGCATCAGGCAGTTGACGTATTCCGCAATCTTCTTGAACGGGGTCAGCCCGGATCCCTCAACAAAGCAGACGGGAAAGACCTTCCAGTAGAAAATAGAGGCGATCAAAAACAGCGTCAGACCGATGTACCCCAAAAGAATGGTCTTTGCCGGAACCTTTCGATGAATAAAAAACGGTGCGAGAAGAAATGAAATGCTTTGCAGGAGCCTTGCTGAAACCCACAATTGGGTGGGCAGGTTGGCATCGCCGGTTTTAAAAACCCCCATTCCTTTATAGGCCAGGAGGTGAAGCAGGTCGATGGCGCCGATAAACAGATACGCAATGCCGATAATCAAAAAAGCATTATTGTCCAGGTTTTTCCGGGTATTCCAGGCAATGATGAAAATCGCAATGGAAACCACAATGCCGAACATTTCGGCCAGGGTGTGGTAAAGGAGGTAATTGTTCAGGCCGATCAGATAAACCATCAGGAAAATCAGGGTGCAGAAGATAATTTGCAGAAACAGGCTTTTGCTTGCAACCCTTTCGTTCATTTTAGCAGACTCCTTTTGGAATGGTGCGGAAAGATGAGCGACCGCTTTTTGGCACTGAAGACCCAAACATGCTTGCCAAAGTGCTCTCCGCCAAAAAACACTTCTTATTGCACAATGAAAATATTCGGCTTTCCAGAAAAAAATTAGCCCACCGCAAAAATAGCGTTTTCCCCATCATCGTTATTTTCTGCCGCTCATCAAAACCAAAAAAAATTTATTCCACTTCTGGGATAGCCGCCGGCCATAGCATCCTGCATTCCCGGAAAAATGTAACGATGAATCCTTAAAAATACTGTAAATACAGTATGTAAATAGGAATAAAACCGACACAGTAGATTCGGATTTTTACAGATTAAAACCCTGCTTATCTGGATAAGGCAATGCCCTCATTTTCCAAAATAATCCGCCGGGATTTATAGAGTGCGCCAATGGCTTTCTTAAACGTTTTTTTGCTGACGCCGAACATTTCACTGATTTCTTCAGCGGAACTTTTGTCGGTCACTTCGATGAACCCGCCGTGAGCAGCGATCACCCGGATGATTTGTTCGGCCAGATCCGGCACCTTTTCATAACCGGGTTTTTGCAGGCACAGGTCTATTTTTCCGTCCGGCCTCACTTTTTTTACCCAGCCCTTTATTTTTTGCCCGGTCGCAAGCTCCTGAAAAATTTCCGTTTGATAAAGAACGCCCCATGCTTTTTGATCGATAATGGCCTTATATCCCAAATCGGTTTGATCCGCGATGATCAGGTCCACCGCCTGCCCTTCGTTTAAATCCGCTGATTGTTTTGAAATAAACTGTTCGAGCCTTGATGATGCAACAATCAGCTGGCTTTGTTCATCAATATAAATATACACCAGATAGAAACGGCCTTTTTTCATGGGATGAATCTGCTCGCTGAAGGGGACCAGCAGATCCTTGGCCAGGCCCCAGTCCAGAAACGCGCCCACATCGTTTACATCCGCCACTTTGAGCCATGCAATGTCACCCGTCTGGGCATAGGGCTTCTGGGTTGTGGCGATGATGCGGTCTTCCGAATCAAAATAAATAAACACCTCCAGCCGGTCGCCGACAGAGCAGTTTTCCGGGATATACCGCTTCGGAAGCAGGATTTCCCCTAAATCTTCACCGTCCAGATACATGCCTGCCGTCACTTGCTTTACCACCCGCAGATTATTTAATTTTCCGGGTTCCGCCATCTTCTTTTCCTTTTCCGCTTTAATAAACGGTTGCAAAATAAAAAGCGGGAGTGCATCACGATGATTCATCTCCCGCTTTTTTAATTTTTTTTACCGCCTTTAAATATCCAGCATATTGACTTCCAGCGCATTGGTCTGAATAAAATTCCGTCTGGGCTCCACTTCATCACCCATTAGAATGGTAAAAATATCATCGGTTTCCACCACATTTTCGACTTTTACCTGAAGCAGGGTCCGGCCTGCCGGGTCCATGGTGGTTTCCCATAACTGGCCCGGATTCATTTCTCCCAGACCTTTATACCGCTGAATCGTCAATCCTTTTTTACCTTCTTCGATCAGACAGTGAATCAGCTCCTGCTTGTCATTGATCACAGCCGGCTCTGATTCCGTATTTTTATTAAACACATAGAACGGGGGATGATCATATTTTCCAATTTTGCCGCTTAACATGAGTGCATTCTGAAAATTGGGGGAATAAATCAATCCTCTGCCTATTTTAATCGGGGTCTTGTTTTTTCCGGATGCCCCGGCAAACAGGTCATTTAAAATATCCACTTCCGTTGAAACCACCATCATTTCAAATATATTTCTTTCTTCGTTCCAGGTGATCTCTCCGGCCAGATAACCATTATCTTTTAATGTGATCTGAAGTTCTTCCATCTGCTCCCGGTTCTGGAGAAATTCTTTGCTGGTGACCCCGCTTTTTATCAGAAATTCCACCAGATCTGAATAAATGCCCTGTTTATTCAATTGCTTCAGTGTTGAAAAATAATCCGCCAGATTGGTGATAAACAAATAAAGCTCATGACCGGATAGTTCTTTGTCGTCATAATCGGTTTTGACAAATTTCTGCTCACACGTGCGTTTTAAAATATAATCGGTATATTCTTTTTCATCCTTCAGATATTTTTCATTTTTACCTTTTCCAATGCGAAACAGCGGCGGCTGGGCGATATACAGATATCCTTTTTCAATGATTTCCGGAAGCTGCCGGTAAAAAAAGGTGAGCAGCAACGTCCGGATATGAGAACCGTCAACATCCGCATCGGTCATGATGATTACTTTATGATATTTAATTTTATCAATATTATATTCTTCCCGGCCAATGCCGGTGCCCAGCACGGTAATAATATTTTTGATTTCTTCACTGCGGAGCAGTTTGTCAAACCGCGCTTTTTCCACGTTCAGAATTTTACCCTTGAGGGGCAGAATCGCCTGGGTTTTTCTGTCTCTGCCGGATTTCGCAGACCCTCCGGCGGAATCTCCCTCAACCAGAAACAATTCCCGATCCGCCGGTTCGGATGCCTGACAGTCCGCCAGTTTTCCGGGTAGCGTGGAATCCATTAATGATCCGGCATTTCTTGCCAGATCCCGGGCCCGTTTCGCAGCATCCCGAGCCCTGGCCGCATCCACGGATTTATCGACGATTTTCTTCGCAATAGCTGGATTTTCTTCAAAATAAGTGCTTAGTTTTTCATTAATAAGGGATTCGACAATCCCCTTGACTTCGCTGTTGCCCAGTTTTGTTTTGGTCTGGCCTTCAAACTGGGGGGATTTGATCCGGATGCTGATAATGGACGTCAACCCTTCCCGGACATCATCCCCGCTGATTTTGGCTTTGAGATTTTTAAACGCATCCGCGCTTGTGGCATAGGAGTTGATGCTTCGGGTCAAGCCGGCCTTAAATCCGCTCAGATGCACTCCGCCTTCAATCGTATTGATATTGTTGGCAAAAGAGAATAGTTTTTCATTATAGGTGTCATTGTACTGAATGGCGATTTCCACCTGAATATCGTTTTTTTCACCTTCAACGACAATCGGATCATGCAACGGCACATGCCGCCGGTTCAAATATTGGACAAAGGCGGACAGCCCGCCTTCATAAAAGAAAACTTCTTTTTGATCCGACCGGTCATCGGCGATGGAAATCGTCAGGCCTTTGTTCAGGAACGCCAGTTCTCTCAGTCGGCTGGAGAGGGTGTCATAGGAAAATTCATCGGTGGTCATTATTTCCGTATCCGGAACAAAACGGATTTTGGTGCCTTTTTTTTCCGTATCCCCAATAATTTTTAATTCGCAGGTTTTATGTCCTTTGGAATACGACTGATAATAAATTTTCCCATTCAGATAGACTTCCACTTCCAGCAGTTGCGACAATGCATTCACAACCGAAACACCGACTCCGTGAAGTCCGCCGGATACTTTGTATGAATCATGATCGAATTTACCGCCGGCGTGCAGTTTGGTCAGCACCACTTCCAGGGCGGGCATGTTTTCCGTTTTATGCATCCCTACGGGTATTCCCCGGCCATTATCTTCCACAGTGACGCTCTTATCCGTATGAATAATCACTTGAATGGTATCGCAATGCCCGGCCATTGCTTCATCAATGCTGTTGTCCACAATTTCATAAACCAGGTGGTGAAGACCCGCCACATCCACATTGCCGATATACATGGATGGCCGGATACGGACCGCTTCCAGGCCTTTTAAAACATTAATATTATTTTCGTCATAAGTGAGATTGGACTGATTATTCTGATTATTATTCATTTTCTTTTTTTCGATTTTTTTTAATTTATTAATAAAATTTCAGGATGTTGCTTTTTCTTTGTACTTTTTTTTATGCAATAAAAGGAGCTGATTCCCCTTTATATTTTCATGGGCATAATAATATTTAAATAATTCGGATTGTTTTCTCCGCGAACAATACAGGGGCTTTCATTGTTTTTGATATTTAACAAGACATGTTCGGTTTCAATAAAATTTAAGGCGTCAATAAAATATTTGGGGTTAAAAGCCACTTCAATGGGTTCGCGGTTAAATGAGATGGATAATTTTTCTTTTGATTCCCCTACGTTGGGATTTGCCGCCCGGGTCACTAATTCATCATTTTCAAAATAAAAAATAACCGACCGGTATTCTTCCGATGTGATGATCGTCATTCGTTTCAGCATCATCATCAGTAAATCCCGGTTAAATATCACATCAAATGTTTCATCCACTTTCAGAAGTTCCTGATATTTTGGAAATTCCCCTTCCAGAAGATTAATAATGATGGTTTCATTGTCTTTTTTCACAATAAAATGATTGTCTTTAACACCCACGTTGACATCACCTTCAAATTCAAGGAATTTATTGACCTCGCCCAGCCCTTTTTTGGGGATAATAATCGCTTCACCCGGCATAAATCCGGATTCCGCATCACACACGTAATCAATTTTGGACAATCGTTTGATATCGGTTGATACCAGACGAACAATATTTTCCGATTCACCCGCTATCTTTTCCAGTTGCACGCCGATCATGTGTTCACGTTTTTCATCACCCGCCACACTGATGGCGATGGATTTTTCAATCATTCTTCTAAATGATTCGGATTTCATTAAAAAAAACTCGGCATCCGCCACTTTGGGAATATCCGGAAAATCTTCCGTATTCATGCCGACCAGATGGTATTCCACGTTTTCGGAAAAAATGCGTATCCAGTTATTGTCCTGTTCTTCAAAAATCAAATGATCGGTTGGAAACATCTTAACAATATCATGAAGTTTTCTGGCGCTGACAGCAGCTTCTCCCTGGCCTTCCACCTCCGCCGGATAAAACCCTTCAAAACCGGTTTCCAGATCGGTTGCAGACAAAATCACGCCATTTTCAGAGGTGCGGATCAATACATTTTCCGTAATCGCCAGACTGGTTTTACGGCCGGCAATTCCCTGAAGCCGGGACAAAACATCGGAAATTTCATTTTTTAAAATTGTAAACTTCATTGGAGTTCCTTTAATGTTTTATTTATATAATAAAATTATATTATTAAGGAATGTTCATAACACCAATAACTTTTTAACTGATTAATAATAAAAATAATTTTTCTTAAAGGGGTGATGACAATATATGGCATGGCGAGTTTAAAACAGTTGACTTGTGAATGGCGTTTTTTAAACTGTTTAAAACTATTTGGTTATCGACAAAATATCAATACAAAAATGTTAATTCAAAAGGATGGAAATTCATCCAAAAGGTTTTTTAAATGAAAGAAAAAATAAAGCGTTTTTACTTTAATTACCTGTGGTGGATTTGGCAAACCATTCTTGTTCTTTTCAGTGTTTTTTTTATGATATTCGGCATCGAAATTTTAATAAAAAGCTACACATTAAATAATCCATTTTATTTTATGATGATCTTTTTTGCGTCCAATTTAATCATCCTCATCAGTGTGGTATTAATCGCAGGTTTCATTTACCGGATCGTGGGCGTTTTCAGACTGGTTCACCAAAAGAAAAAACAATCGGAAGACACATGATCCTCATCAGGGTTTTAATGATTCACATTATCAACGCTGTCCGGGTTTCCATTAATGTATTTTATTAAATTAATATATTGTTTTATTAAGGCATGTTCATAACCCCAACAACTTTTTAACTGATTATAAATAAAGAAAAATATATAAAAAAAGGCTGACGATAATCTATGGAACAGCGGGTTTATAATTGAAGGCTTGTGTAGGGAATTTTTTTAACTGTTCAAAACAGTCCGGTTATCAACATATCATTGAGCGGGTTTTGTATCATCAGGGATGTTTTAAATGGTTCGCTAAAAATAATAAATATTTTATGATAACAATAATATAAATAGGGATGGCCGTTTATGAAGACATCCGCAGATGTTTAAAATGATCAATAGAGGATTGCGGGGTGAAGGTGATATGTTTCCCTGTTGTCAGCGCATAATGATAAACTTTAGCTGATTTTTCAAGAAGTTCCGTATTTTTAAGAGCAATTTCCAGATCAGAACCTAAAATCAGGGCCCCATGATTTTGAAGAATATAACTGTGGCACTGATTGCCCAGTTTGGATGAGACGTTTTGGGCCAGTTCCCGGGTGCCGGAAAGGGCGTAAGGAATGATATCGGCGATTTCCCCAAGAGCCAGAGTGACTTCATCAAATAAAGAGGGAACAGGCTGGTTAATCACCGAAAAAATACTGGCAAACACCTGATGGGTATGAATAACGCCTTTGATTTCAGGCCGGTTTTCATAAACAGCCGTATGCATTCCGATTTCAATGGATGGTGGAAGACGTCCCTCAACCTGCTTCAGGTTTTTGTCCACCACGCAAATATCCGCCAGCGTCATATCATGATACGTTTTATTAGTCGGAGTGATGGCAATAAGATCCGTGTCTTTTATTTTAAGGGACACATTTCCCCCGGAGCTGAGGCGGCAGCCGAAATAACCGTTGTCGGATAGCCATTGGGCGCAGGTCAGCACTCTGTTTTTATCATCATCATATCGGCTCATTCAGGGTTTCTCCTTTGAGAGACTGTTTAAAAGTGTCAAAAGACCCTATCACTTGAGAGGCATATCATCAACCAAAACCCCGGCAGGACTTTCATAAAAGTTAACATCCATTAAAAAAATGAATCATTTGCCAATGGCTGTTTGCATGGCGGGATGAATTCTGATAAACGGAGAGAACAATAAAAAACCGATTTTATCCGAATAAAAGATAGCGCAGAAAACTGTAATTTTTAAGGGAGATGCATGAAAAACCGGACCGGAACAATAACAGCAGCGTTTTTTGATTTAGACAAGACCTTGCTGAATGGGGAAAGCCAGGCCATGGAGGCCATATATTTAATCGAAAAAAACAGGTTTTCCCCGGTATACGGGTTTAAAATTCTCGGGGTTATTGCAGCGTCCTTTGCTTATAAAAACCAGTGGATGACGCCCTGGCGGTATAATCAGATTTATGTCAACACATACAAAGGCCAGCAAATCGACTGGCTGAAAGAACAGGGATATGAATTATACGGATTGCGCATCAAACCGGCGCTTTTTGAAAGCATGCTGGAAGTGATGGAAATGCACCGGCGTCAGGGTCATCTCATCGTTCTGATTTCCGCAACAGCGGAACATCTGCTGGAACCCGTCAAACAGGATATGAATGCGGATTTCATGATTGCAACCAAATTAGAAACAACGCCTTTGGGCATCTGTACCGGAAAAGCTGAAGGGCATATCTGTGTCGGAAAACAAAAACGAAGGCTCATCAATCAGCTCGCTCAAATTCACGGGATAGATCTTGCCGCTTCCTATGCCTATTCGGACCATCACGCGGACATCCCGTTTTTAAGCGCAGTGGGCAATCCGGTGGCTGTGAACCCGACAAAGGATTTAAAAGACGAGGCGGAAAAAAACCGATGGAGAATAATGACGACGGACACGGGGTTTATTACGGACAGTGGAAACCGTCACGCTCCGGTTGAACATGAAAGACTAGGATAAGGATAAATATTTGAAATTAAGCTTAAAAATTCCTCCGCTGGCCCAGGCGGCCATCGCTGTTTTCCTCATCTGGCTGGTTGACCGGCATGCGCCGCTCTACCATATTGATTTTAATTATCAGAATCTTGTGGCGCGAGTGTTGATCGGGACAGGCCTAATCATCGCTTTATCCGGTGTTTTAACATTCCGGAAGTTAAAAACAACCGTCGACCCAAGAATCCCGGAAAAAGCAAAAAAACTTGTTTTTACAGGTATTTATAAATACACCCGAAACCCGATGTATTTGGGCCTTCTCTTGGCAATAACCGGGGTTGCGGTGTATTCCGGCGCATTTTCGAGTCTTTTTGTCGTTTTTTTATTTGCGGCATTTATTAATAAATATCAGATCATTCCGGAAGAGGTAGCGCTTCAGGAAAAATTTGGAGACAGTTACACACATTATACCCGGAATGTCCGGCGCTGGTTATAAAAAAGGAAAGTTATTTGCTGCACATATTTGTCGATGCGGATGCATGCCCGGTCAAACAGGAGGTGTACCGTGTCGCAAGCCGGTATTCCCTTGATGTCACGTTGGTGGCCAACGCCCGGATGCGGATCCCGGATGAGCGCGGGATTAAGCTTCAAATTGTAAATAACGGAACCAACGCCGCCGATGACTGGATTGTCGAACATGTTCAGCCCCTTGATATTGTGGTCACCGCTGATATACCCCTTGCGAGCCGATGTTTGAAGAAAGGCGCACGCGCCATCCGGCCAACCGGAAAGCCGTTCACGGAAAACAATATCGGTGACACCCTGGCTGTTCGGGACCTGTTGTCGGACCTTCGCGGCGCAGGGGAGATAACCGGCGGACCACCGCCGCTAAAAAGGCAGGACCGGTCGCGATTTCTCCAACAGCTTGACGAAATGATCCAATCCATCCTCCGCAATCCGTTAAATACCACCAATAAAGAACAAGGCCCGAGTGATGAATGGACAAGCCAATAATCCGCTTCACGGCATTACCCTGGAGCAGATCGTGAACAGCCTGGTGGAGCATTATGGCTGGAATGATCTGGGAAACCGAATTAAAATCAAGTGCTTCAACAGCGACCCGTCCGTGAACTCCAGCCTGAAATTCCTGCGAAAAACTCCTTGGGCAAGAAAAAAAGTCGAGGATTTATATATCATCACGCGGAAGACGGAAGGAATATGAATCGCATAAAATCAAACCTTGTACTGATCGGAATGCCCGGTTCCGGCAAGAGCACCGTGGGCGTTATTCTTGCGAAAATGACCGCGCGGGATTTTGTCGACACCGACGTACTCATTCAAACGTTCAAACATCAGCGATTGCAGGATATCGTGGATGCCGGCGGGCACCATGCCTTACGAGAAATTGAAGAACGAGTGATTCTTGGACTTTCCGTGGACCACCACGTCATCGCCACGGGCGGCAGCGCCGTATACAGTGAACCGGCCATGGCCCATTTAAAATCAAACGGAACAATTGTTTTTCTGGATGTGGCGTTTGATTCCATCGTGTCGCGACTGGGCGACTTCAGCAGCCGGGGCATTGCCAAGCGGCCGGATCAGAGTTTGGCGGAGCTGTTTGAAGAACGCTCCCGGCTGTATATGAAATACGCGGACATCACCATTCAATGTGACCGCATGAATCAGGACGATGTGTGCAAAAAAATCATGGACGCAACAGGCGCATGAGGTGCGTGGAGGATTTATAATGTCCGGAAAGCCTGCCTATGAAGAGCTGGAACAAAGAATCCGTGACCTTGAAAAAAAACTGGCTGATAGCAGCAGGTCTGAGGAGGCCCTTCGGGAAAGCAAGGAAAAATACAGAAAAATATTTGAAAACGTTCAGGATGTATTCTACCAGACAGACTTTGACGGGAACATCATTGAGATCAGCCCGTCAATCAAACGTTATACCGGTTTTACGCGGGAAGAGCTGATCGGCCGGTCCGTGCTGAAACTATACCACAATCCGGAAGACCGAATAAGGCTTCTTGAAATCCTGTTAAAAAAAGGGGAAGTCATCGATTATGAAATTCAGATGAAATCGAAAAACAATCGAAAAAACAGCCGATTGAAATATGCCTCCCTCAATGCGCATATTCTCTATGATGACACCGGGACACCGATTGGCGCGGAAGGCGCAGCGCGGGATATCACCGACCGCAGGCGCGTAAAAGAAAAACTGCGGGAATCGGAAGAAAAATACCGCGCCCTGGTTGACAACCTTGCCATCGGCGTGGCCCTGATCAGCCCGGATATGGAAATTCTGACTTTAAACAAACAGATGAAACAATGGTTTCCAACGATTGATACGTCAAAACGCCCGGTTTGTTACCGGGTCTATAATGATCCGCCCCGCGAAAGCGTGTGCGCATACTGCCCGACGGTTAAAACACTAAAAGACGGCAAGGTGCATGAATCCGTCACCGACACACCGGCCGGCGATCAGATTATACACTACCGGGTCCTCTCGTCCCCCATCAAGGATCAGGCAGGCAAGGTGGTGGCCGCCATTGAGATGGTTGAAGACATCACCGAGCGGAAACAGGCCGATGAGCAGATTCAGAACCTGTCCCGTCAGATTCTGAATGCCCAGGAGGAGGAGCGTCAACTGATTTCCAGGGAACTGCACGACTCTGTGGCTCAGGACCTTTCCACGTTAAAAATCGCCCTGGAAATGCTTTTTGACGAACAAATCAAGCCGCCCCCGGAAACAACCCAAAAACTTTCGGAATTATCCGGAATACTGGACCGGTCCATTTCCTCCGTCCGGAATTTGTCATATGATTTACGCCCTCCGGGACTGAATGAGTTCGGGCTTATCCAGACGCTTTCCACGTATTGTGAGGAATTTTCTAAAATTACAGGGATACATGTGGCGTTCCATCCGGCGGGTCTGAAAAATGCAAAAATAGGTTCTTTTATTGAAATAAACCTGTATCGTCTGGTTCAGGAAGGTCTGAACAACGTCAGAAAGCATGCCGAAGCCGGGCAGGTGGTCGTTAAGCTGGTTGGCGCATATCCGGACATCATCGTCCGCATTGAAGACAATGGCAAGGGGTTTGACATGCAGGCGCGGGAGCAGAATTTAGACAGTAAAAGACGGATGGGTCTTCGGAGTATGAAGGAGCGGGTCAAACTGCTTCAAGGCCAGATGACGGTTCAGTCATATCCCGGCAAGGGCACCCGGATTTTTATCAAATTTCCCTTTAAAGAAGATAAAAATGACCCAGAAAAAACGCATCATCATCATTGATGACCATCCCCTTTTCCGGGAAGGCCTCAAGTCGATTATCAAACAGGATGCCCGGTATGAAGTGGCCGGTGAAGCGGGCACCGGCTCCCAGGGCCTCCAGAAAGCCAGAGAACTGAAGCCGGATGTGGCTTTGGTGGATGTGTCGCTGCCGGATCAAAGCGGCATTGACCTGATCCCTGAAATTTTAAAATATTCCCCCCAAACCCTTGTTTTGATTGTCAGCATGCATTCCAAAATTGACTATATCGTCAAGGCGTTCCAGACCGGCGCCATGGGCTATATCGTAAAGGACTCCGCCGCAGAAATGCTTTTAAAGGGAATGGATCAAATCTTGTCGGGCAATTATTTTATGGATACGTCGGTTTCCCATCAGGTGGTAAAAAAGCTGGCCGGAATGCCGGTCAGGGAGAAAGCCGAGGCCGATACCGGATATGATGCGCTGACCCCGCGGGAACAGGAAATCGTTGTTCTGCTTGCCGAAGGATTGTCCATCAAGCAGGCTGCTGGGCGGCTGTTCATCAGCCCCAAAACCGTTGAAAACCACCGCGCCAATATCATGCGTAAACTCGGCCTGCAAAGCACCATGGAACTGGTGCGCTATGCAGCCAAAATCGGTCTCATCGATATCGATCTCTGGAAAGAATAACCCGCCTGTAATATCCCGTAAAATCTGAAATTCCCGGAATCTTCCGGGAAAAACTCCCGCCATCCGGGAAATTTCCCCAGCTAAAATGAAGCCCTCCCCTTATAGACAAAACCCATAAAATCAGCGAATCATAAGAAGCTGTCAAATTTATTTGGAACATGCTGACGCTTTCCGTCCTCGGAAAGCGGCCAGGCATATCATCTCTTATCCATACAGACCGAAATCCGGATTTTAATTAAAATGCCAGCCAGGACAACCCCCCAAAAAGACGGCCACATGCCGGACATGACACGCTTTATTCAAAGCATTCAGCGGCTTGAAGGGGACACGGATTGTTTCGGAAAAGACACGGGCGCGTGCAACCGGACAGACTGTCTGTGGCGGGAATATTGTCTGAAAGAACTGCGGAAAGATACGAAATAAGAACGGGCGGGAGTTTTCGGGCCTTTTCAAACAGTCTCTAAAGAAACAGAACCATCAATTTTTAAGGAGGCAGAACATGACAACGGGTACATCCGGGCAGAAAAGAAAAAATCGGAAGGTGACGTTTTCCATCGAAGCGGCGGAAGCCAAAGAGGTTGTTTTGACGGGTGACTTTAACGGGTGGAACCCCAAAAAGCACCCGATGAAAAAAACCGGCGACGGAGTATGGAAAAAGACGGTCATGCTCCCTTCAGATATATACGAGTACAAGTTCCTCATCGACGGGGAATGGAAAGAAGACCCCTGTAACGACAACACGTGCCCGAATTGTTTCGGGACGTTCAACAGTGTTCTGAGCGTGTCTCCGCCATAGTCCGCCGCTAAAACAATATACAAAATAAAACCGGAAGGTTGTTAGACTTATGAACAACACGGAGTCGATAATGGAAATACCGGATGGGTTAACAATTAAGGAGAAATTTTTTCTGGTAATGGTCTCAGTTCTGTTTATTGCAGGGTGTTTGATATGGTTTGTGTTTTTCTGTTTGAAAATGCCTGTAAAGCGATTCACCCGCTACTTTTCGGATCTTTTTCTTTTGGATTCTGATCTTGTCATAAATATGGATTAAGGGGTCCAGGCGGTTTGTATGCCATTTCATGATAACGTCAACTTTTTAAGAAAGGAGATGACCGCATGGATACCATTGTCATTCTGTCCGATACGTTAAAGCAAGAGGATAAAATCGTGGAAACCATCAGGACGCTTTTTCCGGAAAGCAACGTTCAGGTATTCAATAAGACGTTGGAAAAATTAAAAGACGAAAAAATGCATGCCAAAATTAAACTCTCTCTCCGCCCGAATCAATCGGCCGGATTGCCCTGACCATTTTTGCCAACCGGCCTTCCCTCTTCAAAACAAGACATTTGACTGGTTGGTTTTGATTTTATTAATTTTATTTTGTTGGACGGCAAAAAAAAGGCCGCCGGCAAAAGATCCTCAAATCTTGTGCAATGACAGGGGCTTCTCGCGTTTTAAAAAACGTGAAATCACCGGGTTTTGATGAAATCCGCTTTTTTAGAACGCCCTCCGATTTGACATTGTATGAAACATCGCTTACCTTGCGGTATCTTTAATGACCTGAATGTATTTTCAGGCCGGTTTCTGTCTTACGGAACATCCATTTTAAGTAGTGGCCTCCTGAAGTTTGGAACTAAGAAAAAATTATGAAAGGAGGAAGTCATTATGGCGAATGGAACTGTAAAATGGTTCAATGAATCAAAAGGTTTTGGTTTTATTGAGCAGGAAAACGGAACGGATGTGTTTGTTCATCACTCAGGAATCAATGCATCAGGTTTTAAAACCCTGAACGAAGGCGATAAAGTAACCTTTACACTTTCGCAGGGACAAAAAGGTCCTGCGGCAGTCGATGTAACGGTTATTTAGTTAATCCTTACACAAAAACAAAGGGGTCTCACAAAATTTAATTTTGTGAGACCCCTTTTTATTTTTACTGCCACGAACCGTTTTCCCGCATTAATTTTCAAACCATTTCAGAACGCGCTATTTTAAGGACCGCAAGCGAGGCCTGCCGCAATTCCAGCAGACGGCAAACTGACCTTCGGAATCTTCCCCGCAATACCGGCATATCCATAATTCTTTATCAGAACCGTCAAGAATGTCTGAATTTTCATATTCTTTAAGGATGGCCTTTGCGTCGTCAAACTGTGATTCATCCACTATCCAGACGGACGGCTCGGTTTCCGGCGTCAGCGGCACTTCCCCCCGGACGCTGAAAAGCGATTCGCCCCTCACCTCGCTCAAGATGCCATAGGACGCTAAAATTCCCTTTAAAAGATGCGCTTCCGTGGGATGCTGCGCTGAATAGACTTTCAACATGCGGATGTCCTTATGATGAGAGTCCATTCATCTAGCCGGACGTCCGGCTAGATGAATGGACTCTCATTTTTTTATGCATCGGATTTTTCGCCTTCCGGAACAGCGGGCGGCCGGGTTAAAATCGTCACCAGTTGCCGGATCGCATTGGTGATAACGGACATGTCCTCAAGAATCCCGCCCGCAGCATCCAGAAGCTTTTCTTTGTCTGCGGGATTCATTTGATTGATGACGGTTTCGCTGGTCATTCCTTCCGGCGTACTCACTCCCCTGATCCACCGCTGAACGCGGGTCAGGTGTTTTTCCATTGCAATGGCCGGACTCACCGGCAGAAGGTATTGACCGCATATTTCATTGACCCGCTGTTTCAGTTCCCGGTAAACCAGCCCTTCATCAATGCATGCCCGGGCCAGATCCAGCTTTTCCTGATTGTTTTCCAGCCGGGTCAGCAGGATCAGGAGGCTGTATTTGATGCGCTCTTCTTCGATGCCCCCCGCAACCAGGAACCGGCTCTGGGCCCCTGTTTTCACCATGTCCATCAGTGCGGTGCGCGATACAGCCAGATCCGGACGGCGGCACAACGCATAATAACTCACCGGTTTTTTTCCGTTTCTGGACCCGGCAAGCGCAATGTCGTTGTTGAAGAATTTTTCAAGCACGTATTGTCCGATTTCCAGATACCCGTGGTATACATGGGCGGCGAACCGCTCGTTGATAAACAGCACAGCTTCATCGATGGATGCGGAATCCAGCACATCCGGGGGCATTTCGGTCATGGGCATATCCTTATTATATCGTCCGGGTGAGGGGTTGATAAAAAAGATAGATGGAAAACAGTGACATATGCACCGATTTTCCGTTAGTTTTAGCAATCTGATGTTTCAGTTTCAAGGAAAATTCGTATCAGACGAATCTTTCTGAATCTATTGGAAAAAAACATGGTTTTTGGGCACTAAAAATGTTACAAATCGCCCTCATGGGATTTATCCCTTCTAAAGGAATCCTTGGGTTGGAAAAAGGGTCAGCGATTTCACCCACAATCAGGAAGCGTTCTTTTTTTACATATACCGTGAGCGTTAGGCAACTGACAACCATTGAGGAAGCCATTAACCATGCCAAATCAATCGAATTTGTTAATTGAATTCTCGAAAGAACTCTTCACCTTTATTTCTAGTAATATATGGCAGTTTATAATAATCCTATTTTTGATTATTTGCAGAGAGTCAATATCCGATCTCGTTAAGCGAATCACAAACCTCAAATACAGAAAAGGGGAAACAGAAATTGGTTTAGAAGCCCTTTTGCCAGTTAGAATACAGGAAGTAGATAGAAGTGTTTCCCTTGAACAGGAGCCGATAGAAAGAGATATCAAAGAGATTGAGATAAAAGAAAAAAAAGATAAAGAGATTGATTGGTTCAGCAATATGTACTCCGCTTTAGACGCGGGGAATATCGACGAAGCAAAATCAATATTTAGAAAATATTATGCCGAAGAGACCAATAATGACGAGAGATACAATAATGAGTCTTTTTATTTATATCTAATTTATACTAAAGGCAAAGAGCGTGATGCTCTCTCAGAATTAGAGCGTTTAACGGAAAAAGCATCAAATGAAACATTAATGATAAAAGCGCTTTTTTGGTTGTCTTTATGTTATAGAGAATCGAGCAATTATAAGACAGAAATAGCTCTTTGGGAAAAAACATTACCAAACCTTAAAATTAGTATAAATCAAACCAATTGCTTGGAGTACCTTGCCTATGCGCTTAAATCTGACCAAAGATCAAAGGAAGGCCTCAAATTACTAATAATAAGACTTCAAGAAGTAGAAGCAGATGAGGAAAAGTTAATCATTTTTAAAGCTATTGCAGCCTTAGAGAAGGATTTAGGAAACAACTTAATGTCAGCACTATGTAAAGATAAAGCTGTTCAGTTAAATCCTGATGATCATGATCTTTTATTTGATGCAGCTTACTCTCAGAGCGAAGCCTCTTTAAGGCCTCTATCAATTTGTAATTACAGTACCCTGATAAATTTGGATAGAGAGAACTCAACAGCACTAAACAACATAGGCGTTTGTGCTGCTGAGCAACATCTAGAAATTAAAGCATATAATTATTACAAACAAGCCATGGACCTTGGTAGCACACTGGCCAACGCAAATTTGGGATATAAGCTGTTGGCAGGAGGTTTCCATATGCATGCTGAGGAACTTGCAAACAAAGGACTTAAAGAAAAAGACCCTCACAGCAATCTTTATTCTTTGTTATCAAAAATAAACTTAGAAAGAGAAGCCGAAAACAAGAAATGGTCTGAAATAAAAGATAAATCTGCATTATTTCAGAAAAACGTTAGGCGCTATGTAGACAATTATTATAATGAAGAGAAAAAAGTAGAAAAGCTTTTTTCCGGGAATTGGTTTACCAAAGATGGAAAAGAAATATCCGCCAACGTAAATCAAAATAATATTAATATAAAATGGACCTATACGGTTGGTGTATTGAACCCTAAAGAAGTAGAAGTAAATATTTCAGGAATTTTAAAAAATAAATCTGCCAAAATTCATTACAAAACAAAACCCCTTGGTCTGCAATACGCTCTTAGTCTTGCAGACTGGACGAAACATAAAGAAAGTGAGTGCTTGTCATACTTGGAATCTGATTTGTTAACTTGGCATTTATTTTCAAAAAACACTGATGACGATTTTGAACTCAAACTATACAGAAAGCCACCAAATCAGTATGTTACCGAAGACGAATAATCCTTCGGGGTCTTGCCTCGGTCTTTCTCTACGGCGATATGATTCTGTAAAAGTGTTTTATCGCTCCGCTTCCTCCCATTTAACAGAGACAATGCGTTTGCAGAAACCAAAATCAAATTCTGAAACGTAACATAGATATAACTATTTGAATAAATATTAATTTTTATAAATCGAGAAATGCAGAAGCATTGCCTTATTCCTATGTTCTAAATCAAGAACCTTAAAAATTCTCTGCATCCTATTCTTTGGATTTCCACTCAACTTTTCCTCTGGTTTGTGTTTTTGATTTGAAAATGCCCTGATTTACATGGTTGCTATCAAAATATTCATGTGCTAAGAATTCAATGTGTTAAGATCTGAGTAGCTATCCCGGAAGTATCATTGTTGAGGATGCCGGAAGTCCTGGCAAACCCGGCTTTATTGATGGTCCGGACCACAGACTCTTTTGTATTACTTAAATTCGCCCTGCGTTTGATAAAATCAGAGCCCTTTTTTAAAAAATATGAAATCCGCCCAACCCAACATCTATCATATCGTTTTTGACGGTTTTACCAGTCTGGTATTCCTGCGCGCCTTAAAAGACTTAAATACGGCTGAAACCTTCAACGGCTTTACCTTCTTTCAAAACAACCGGGCCAACTATAATGATACCGTTGCTTCTTTACCCAGCTTGAGCACCGGCTCTTTTTATCAAAAAGGCCCATTCCGGCACTGGAAAAACCGGAAATTCTGTTCCGGCATTTTCATGGAAATGCATAAAAACGGATATCAACTGAATCTGTATACTCAGAATAAAAAGGATTCATTTGAAAATGCAGCCATCAAAAAATTTTATGCCGACCTGTTGAACCATTATACCCCCCATGCCCCCAATGCATTAAAAACACTCAAATTCTTTACTTATTTTGCAGACGGCTGTCTTTCCGAACGCATGGGAAAAGGCACCCGGCTGGTTCTTTCCAACTGCATGAAGCCCTTTAAGATCCGGTTGAACAGCACGAATGGCTTTCCCTCATTTTCCGTTGACCGGTTTCTATTGTCCGAAAATATCCTGGCCCTGCCGATGATGCTTGAATTTATTCTCAATGAAAAAACGAACCCGGCATCCGGGCAATACAATTTTGCCCATTTGATGCTGCCCCATCTGCCGGTTAACTGGACGAGATCTTTTACGGCTGCTGACAACAGCAGTTATTTAGAGCAGGTGTACTGCGCGATTAACCTGATGGGATTGTTGATCAATGAATTAAAGCGGCTTGACCGGTTCGATGATTCTTTGATTATTTTTCATTCCGATCACGGATGGAGCGGTGTGGATTTTGACTATCCCTGTATGCAGGAGATCCCGGAACCAGTGATTGACAAGATTCAAAGGACCACCCATCACTGTCCATCCCGATTTTTTCACCGTTCCCATTCATTGCTGTTAATCAAACCGCCCGGTCCGGAAAGTCTCCGGCCCCTTGAAATTTCCGATAGACTGACGCAACTGGCCGATATTCCGGCAACCATCTCTCATTTAACGGCCCGGAATGCCCGGTGGCCCGTCGGGCAGCCTGTTTTTTCCGATGATTGGGAGTTTAACAGAGACGTGCACCTGTTTGCGGGATTGCACAGGCATAATAAACTGGGGCTGAAATGCGATTTCGGCACGCATTTCTTAAAGGGGAGACTGGCGCACGTTTCCCTCAACCCGGACAATGAGTGGAAAATTTATCCGGATCTGCCGATTTCATGGAACTGACAATAAGGCGTCAGCCGGCCTTCCAATGGGTCAAGTCCCTGTCAATCAGTTTTTCCAGCTTTTCAATATCCTTTAAATAGCAGTCCCGAAGCATTCTGATGGAATCGCCATCAAGGCGCTGTCTGCCGGTGTTTGAAACCACATTCACATGGTCCCGGATATATTCAGCCAATGGCGAGATGCCGCTGTATCTCAAAAGCGGTTTTACAAAATGCAGATTGTGTTTGTGTATAAAGTTCCGGGAGGATGTGATGAAATAATTAAGAGGCTGATTTTTATTTGTTTTTGTTTTATTCGACCGTTTATGCAGCGAGTCCGGGAAATAGGCATCCGCATTTAAAAAATCCAGCACATTTTTAAAAAGCGCTTCAGGATCAGTCTTAACCGTTTCAAATAAAAGAATTTTAATGTTCTTTCGGTGAAACCGGTCAAAATATTTTTCCAAATGCTCATGATAAAAACCCTGGGATATAATGCCGGGATGTTTATTGACGGCGTCCTTAAATGAGGCCGCTTTCATTTCCCCAATCTGGATACTGTACAGATAACTTGAAAAAGCCCTTTCCACCGGATTCCGGAGTATTGCGATCAGTTTTATATCCGGATGGTATTGATGGATTTTATTTACCGCTTCCGGGGATGTAAAGTAGTGGGGGGAAAATTCTCCTTTGATCTGACCGGGTGTCGCCTTTTCAAAAAAAGAGTGATACCAGTCTACGGGTTTTTCATACCGGTAATTTTGAATATCGGGTTTGTGGGGCATTGTTTTATTAAAATAAATCAGCTCTTTTTTTTCCGGAATAAAAATCTGCGGGTGATTCCTCAGGTTGTCTGCCAGCCAGGTAGTGCCGGATTTGGCCGCACCGATCCCGATGAAATCGATTTTAAAGGATGCTTCCGTTTTCATGTTTACAAAGTCTTTCCGCTTCTGGTGTTTTGGGAAGATTCAAACCGCTTGTTTGTAGTTATCGCAAACTATCACCGCCATGCAATATTAAATCCGGCTTATTATATTAAAACCGGAGGTCTTAGAGTCGAATTTTTACCATAGATAAAATCTATATTGGACAAAATATCAAAATGAAAGATGCGACGCTTTCCATCATAGCCCTCCTTCATCCCACTGTACATCTTATAAAAAACATCCCCGAAATAAAAATTTCTTTTTTAATAAGCGTCTTTCTGCTATACGACATGGAAAATGTCTTGACTAACTTTAAACAAAAAGCGGGGGGAACCTTCATGTGCAAGCGAGCAATCAGCAGGAGTTTATTGACAGTATCCATTCTGGTAACAGGCATCTTCTTTTCAGTTCCTGTCATGGCCTACAACGTGGTAGTCGACAATCTCGGCGGAATCAGTTCGAACGGTTCGTTTGTCAATCATGTCTGGACGCCCACAGGGGAACCGTCAAATCTGTCGTGGGCCGATCTGCAGACTGAAATCTCCTCGAACAATGTTGAAATCATCACCAACGGCAGCGGCACGATAACCATAATCCCCGTTTTTAACTGCACGCTTGCATCAGACCGGCAGTTAACCTTAACGGCACAAGGTGGAATCACCATAGGCGGCATTAATGCCTTAGCAGGCACCGGCAAGCTGAACGTTGTTGCACATGCAACCGGACCGGTGTCACATATCACGGCCGGAACACACACCAACGGCGGATCGTTCACCTCTTATGGGACGGACTTTTCCTCTCCAGGCGGCGGAATCAGCACCTCCGGAGGCAACGTCCTCCTTCAACATACCGGAACAGTCTCCATTTCTGGAGGTGGCATTCGCACCGGCGGTGGATCCTTTACTTCTTATGGGACGGATTTTTCCGTCAGCGCCAGCGCTTTGGGCACAGAAGGGGGCAATGTCAATCTCCACCACAGCGGAACGGTTTCCATCATTGATTTCGGCGTACAAACCGGCGGCGGATCCTTTACTTCATCGGGAACAGATTTTATTACCGGTGGCAACGGTCTGCTCACAAACGGGGGTAACGCGGTTCTCAATCATACAGGAACAGTCACCATCACCAGCATACGCACTGATAGCGGATCCTTTACTTCATCGGGAACAGATCTTTTGACCACGAGCAGTGGTTTGCAGACCGGCGGCGGCAATGCCAGGCTCAATCACAGCGGAAATTTAAATTTAACCGAAGGTGGGATAAACACCGGCGGCGGATCCTTTACTTCATCGGGAACAGGCTTTAGAACCGAAGATAACGGTTTGCGTACCTTTGGGGGCAATGCATCTCTCACGCATACCGGAAATTTAGAGATCACCGAAGGCGGAATCGGGACGGATGGCGGAGACCTCCGGATCAACAGCAGCGCAACAGCTTCTTTTAGTGGCAACGGGGTGTATACAAACGGCGGAACCATTCTGGTGCAAAGCAACGGGCTGATTCATGTCAATACGGGTGCAGGCTTCACTTCCGGCCCCGCTAACGGCGGCGATATCACCCTGCGGTCGGCCACCGGCATTACACTGGACTCTCCCGTTAGTTCTCTGCCCGGCACCGGCGGCGTACTCTCCCTCGAGGGAAATACCGCCGCCATCGTCCTCAATATGTCCCCTGTCCTTGGCGCAGGCAATATCACCCTGTATGTCGGCTCATTGCAGCCCGCATCGATTCCCACGTTGTCGGAATGGGGAATGATCATCATGTCTTTCATCCTGCTCATGGCAGCGTTACAGGCGATCCGGCAAAAGACCGGTTTTTCTTCACAGGCGTAAAAACAGACTCAGCAATCAATCTTTTAGAAAAGCGGCAGGTTGGACAAACTCTGCCGCTTTTCTATTTCTACCTGATCCTTCCCCGATTTCCGGGGTTGCTATCAAAATATTCATGTGCTAAAAATTCAGTATATTAAAAAAATCTGAACCGGTAGTCTGATCTGTTTTTCGGGATGCATCGCTATTTCCATCTGTCGCGCCAGGAGTGTGCCCCGCTTTTCCGTGGGAAAAGTGCGGCATGGGATTTGTAAGATCATGCAGCAAACAATCCGTGATGGCCTGAAATGGAACCCTTTGCACCTTCAAATCAAAAGAATGATGCTTCTTCCGTGTGGCAGCACCCGCTCGCGGAATTTGCCCCGGACGGCATCATCACCATGGACGCCAAAGGCCGCATTATCGCCTTTAACCCGGCGGCTGAAAAAATGTTCGGTTATCGCAGCGACAGGGTCATCGGATGCAGGGTTTCTGAAAAACTCATTCCCGCAGCCCTTCAAACAGCCCACACAAACGGTCTTGCCAATTTTCTTGTCACCGGTCAGAAAAAGATGATCGGGCGGCGGGTGGAAGTAACCGCCATGCGGGCCGATCAATCCGTTTTTGCCGCCGAACTGGCGGTGGTTTCCGTCAACCACCGGCGCGAACCCCTGTTTATCGCCTATATCCGGGATATTACGGGCCGAAAGAAGCTTGAAAAAGAGCGTGAGCAGTACGCCGTCAATATCAAAAAAACCCTCATGCAGACCATCCTCGCCGCATCACGGATTATCGCGATCCGCGATCCGTATACAGCCAGTCACCAGCGCCGGGTGGCCCATCTGGCAGCCGCCATCGCCAGGGAATTGAACTGTGCCGACGAGCGTATCGACGGTGTTTATCTGGGCGCGCTTATTCACGATATCGGAAAGATCGCCTTGCCCCATGATATTCTGTCGCGTCCGGGAAAACTTCTGGATGAAGATGTCAGCTATCTGAAAATCCATTGCCGGAAGGGATATGAGATTCTGGCGCCGGTCAATTTTCCCTGGCCGGTGGCTGAAATCGCGCTCCAGCATCATGAGCATGTGGACGGAACCGGATACCCGCTGGGGCTGCGGGACGGGGAAATCCTGCTGGAAGCGTGTATCGTCAGTGTGGCGGATGTGGTGGAATCCCTGACCGCCCATCGTCCGTATCGTCCGGCATTTTCTCTGGAGGAAGCGCTGGCGTTTATCCGGAAACGGTCGGGGGACTGGTATGACCGGCAGACCGTGGAGGCCTGCGGGGCGCTTTTTGAAAAAGGTTACAGCATTGACGCCATTGATATGGACGAACTGACCTTTATGTCATCATTTGTGTGGTAATCGCTATTCAGCAGCCTATTATAAATCCTGAACAACCTGTAAGGAAATAACCTGTGGAATTAACTGACCGGTATAAAAGAGGATGGGAAAAGCTCAAGGAAATTGATGCGGAAGCCGGGGATCGGGTCATTGAAAGCCTCAAGGACATCGCTCCTGATTTTGCGCGATTGCTGATTGAGTTTCCTTTTGGCGACATTTATTCCCGTCCGGGACTGGATCTGAAATCCAGGGAAATTGCGGTTGTCGCTGCCCTCACCGCTTTGGGAAACGCGGCCCCTCAGTTGAAGGCGCATATTCACAATGCCCTGAATGTGGGATGCACGGAGACGGAAGTGGTGGAAATAATCATGCAAATGGCTGTTTATGCGGGTTTTCCGGCGGCTTTGAACGGATTGTATGCGGCTAAAGACGTTTTTACCGAAAGGCGCGAAAAGAACGCGGGGTCTTTAGAAAAATGAAAAATCCATACGCTACATTGAGATTGCGGGGCGAGAAATAATTTGAATCTTTAGCGGGAAGGAAAGCGGAAAATGAAAAAGAAAGCGTTGATGTCATGGAGCAGCGGAAAAGACAGTGCATGGGCATTATATCAATTGCAGCAGAATCCGGAAATTGATTTAGTTGGTCTTTTTTGCACGGTTAACAAGGCGTTTGATCGTGTGGCCATGCATGGGGTAAGGGTTGAACTTTTACAAAAACAGGCGGAGAGCATTGGTCTTCCTCTGGAAATAATTGAAATCCCCTATCCCTGCAGCAATGAGGAATATGAAAAAATAATGGGCGGGTTTGTTGAAAGAGCCAAAAACAACCAGATCGAGTATTTTGCTTTTGGGGATTTATTTCTTGAAGATATCCGCAAGTATCGGGAAGATAAGTTAAAAGACTCCGGAATTAAACCTGTTTTCCCCATCTGGGGGATGCCCACAGACAAACTGGCAAGAGAAATGATTCGCAGCGGCCTGAGGACGATGATTACGTGCATCGACCCGAAACAAACGCCAAAAGAATTTGCCGGCAGGGAGTTCGATGCGCATTTTTTGGATTCGCTGCCTGAAACCATCGACCCCTGCGGCGAAAATGGGGAATTCCACAGTTTTGTGTTTGACGGTCCGATGTTTAAACAGCCGATTGAAATCGTTTTAGGGGATATCGTTCATCGGGATGACTTTGTATTTGCAGATATTTTGCCAAAAAGCCTTTGCGCCGCTCGGGAAGCGGCCGGTTAAGCTGATAAAAAGAAAATGAGCCGTATCAAGACTCTCGAATTTAAAATTAAAATTCCCGGCGGAACTATCTATGCCAGGAAATGGATGCCGGACAAGGCCTCATCTGGCGTTCCTGTTGTATTGCTTCATGATTCGCTGGGCAGCGTTGATTTATGGCGGGATTTTCCGGAAATCCTTGCAAAAAGACTGTCGCGGGATGTTTTTGCGTATGATCGTCTTGGATTTGGAAAATCCGATGCCCGCAATGAACTGCCATCCCTTGATTTTATCGAAGAAGAGTCGACCATATATTTTCCGATGGTTAAATCCGGTCTTTCGATTTCAAAATATATTCTTTTTGGTCATAGTGTCGGCGGAGCCATGTCAATCAATATCGCTTCACGTGATAATGATTGCAAAGGGGTGATCACGGCAGCATCCCAGGCATTCGTGGAGAAGCGGACTGTCAGGGGCATTGAAGCGGCCAGGAGAGAATTTGAACAGTCCGGACAACTTGAACGTTTAGAAAAATGGCATGGCAAAAAGGCAAAATGGGTGCTGGATGCCTGGACCAGTGTATGGCTTTCTCCGGAATTTTCTGAGTGGAGTTTGGAAGGGTGCATCGGAAAACTGATGTGCCCTGTATTGGCTATTCATGGGGATAAAGATGAATATGGTTCCAATGCATTTCCTGAATTTATCGCCGGTAAGGCAGGCGGCATCTCAGAAAAACGTATTATTCATGATTGCGGACATATGCCGCATAAAGAAAAAACGGACACAGTCATCAATTCTGTTAAAAAGTTTATGGCCGCCAATGGGTTGTAAAGGAATGGAAGGACTGGTAAAATCAAAGGGTGAAGGCGTTTAACGACGCATTTGCCAGATCGAGATGCAGGAGGCGGTTGCCTGTGCTGGGGCCGCGCCCAAGCAGGATGTTCAATACGGCCATGGCCTGGAATGTGGCGATGAGGGCCGGGGCAAGGGCCGGGGTTCCGAGAAGATTTTCAGCGGACGACGGCTCCGGGCCGTCCGGTTTTTCTGAAGAGTAGAGGGCTTCCATTCCTGTGTCGCCGGGAAAGACCGTCAGCACCCGCCCTTCAAATCCGGCCACAGCGCCGTGAATCAGGGGAATGCCCAAATCGCTGGCGAGGGAGGCCAGAAAAAGGCGGTCTTTGGCGGAATCAAGGGCGTCCACCACCACGTTTGTTTTTGAAAACAAGGGTTTCTGGCCGGGGTCGGTGATTGCGATGGCGTGGGCGCTGACCTCCACGGCGGGATTGATCATGGCGACTTGCCGGGCGGCTTCTTCCGCCTTGAGTACATTCAGATTATCGGAAGAGCTGAGGGTCTGACGGTTCAGATTGGTTTCATCAAAGGCATCGGGGTCAAAGACCAGAAGCCTGCCAATACCCAGCCGCGCCAGATGCACGATCACCTGGCCCCCCAGTCCGCCGCAGCCCGCTACCGCGACTTCGGATTCCGCCAGAATAATTTGTTCATCAAGGCTGATGGCCGGGCTGTTTCGCAGATACCGGAGCGGCGTGATGCCCATTTTTAAGCACTGAATGCACACTTCACGGACCGGTTGCCGGTGCTTTTCCGCGATGGCCGCCATGTCCCTGTCGCTGATGGTCCGGACATCCTGACCCGTGTGGTGTTTCCGGGACTGCCATGTTGCTTCAATGTCCGCCGCAATCTCCCGCACTATCCGCCTCCGATGGGCGGAAAGAAACCCACCCGGTCGCCGTCTTTGACGGCTGTGTCGATTTGCGCGTGAATCCCGTTCAGGAAAATCAGCTTGATTTCCTTACGGGGGATGTTCAGGGCGTCCGCAATCTGCCCCACCGAAACCGGTGACGGCAGTTCCACGACCCCGTCAGCTGAAAGCAGCGGATGCGCGGCGTATTTTGCAAGGGATGCAAAGACTTTGAGTTCAACCCTCATTCTGTTTTTTTCCTAAAGAGTCAGGGACCTTTTTGACAATTCCCAGAAGCAGCCGGTAGGGCCCCGGTGTGCCCGGAGGGAACGCGGCAACGCGGTCGCCATCGTTAAGCAGGGTGTCCGCCGGGGCGATTTTTCCATTCACAAACACCCCTTCAATCTCTTCATCACGGATGTTCATATTCCGTAATACATCTTTTACCCGCTGTCCCTCTGAAAAAGGGACGCGGGCATTGGTGCAGGGGATGTTCTTTTCCTTCAGCTGTTTCTGGAGAAAGGAAAAGGCGTTGAAAAGGATTGTGCCCATATCAGAAGGTTTTGGCCTTCATCAGCTCATCATCGGTGAAATCCCAGGTGGTGTTATGGGGCGGAAAAACCTCCTTGAACATGTCCGGGAGCCGGTCGTCTTTTGCGGTGAATCCAGCCAGCCGGTTGAATTCGTGTTCATCCTTCAGGATGGAGATCCCCAGCTGGACCACATCACTGGCGCCAAGGGACAATCCATACTGGGCATTCAGCATGTCCACGATCAGTTGCAGGCCTTCGGCATGGTCCAGGACCGGGAACGCCACAAAAAGACACAGCCCTGCGGCATCGATGGCGGCGGTTGCAATCTGAAGATCTTTGGAGATTTCCACATTGTGCTCTTTTTTAAGCGGGTCAATGGTCCCGCCCACATTCAGGATATTCTGGCAGACGCCGTAACCTGCCGTATGGTCCGCACCCATGGGCGTGGTGGCGTAGGTGACGCCCACGGCCTTGACAGCCCGGGGATCATAGGCCGGAAGGGCCTGCTTTTTGACAACCGGCACCCGGTCAACGCCTAAGGCCTGGCCAGTGAATGCTGCGCCGTTGCCGATGATTTTTCCCATGGGATCACCAGTGCCCACTTTCTTTAACAGTTCAATGGCGGCCTTGCTGTCGCCCCATGGGATCAGCCCGCCTTCCATGGCAACGCCGATGGTCACGCCGGTTTCAATGGTATCGACGCCGACGTCGTCGCAGAGCCGGTCCATTCTGGCGATGTCGTCCAGGTCCTTGATCATGCAGTGTGCCCCAAACGCCCAGATGGTTTCGTATTCAAAGCCAGAGGTCAGATAATTGTTGTCCTTGTCATGGTAAACCTGGGAACAGCGGATCACGCAGCCCGGATGACAGCCTTCGGACACGATGCCTCCGCGTTGTTCGATATTGGCGGCAAGCGTTTCCCCGCTGATGTCACCAGCAAACTCGAACCGGCCGCTTCTGAAATTTTGGGTGGGCAGAGCACCGGCTTCATTGATGACATTCACCAGAACCGCCGTGCCGTAAGCCGGAAGACCCTGGCCGGAAACCGGATGGTTTCTCAAAAGGTCCGCCCATTTCTGGTTGGCGGCTTTGAAGGCGTCGGGATCATGAAGGGTCAGTTTGTCCGCTCCGCCGTCGTCCACCACAATGGCTTTGATTTTTTTGGAGCCCATGACGGCCCCCAGCCCGCCCCGTCCTGCGGCGCGTCCGGGATGGCCCTTGGGGTCCGCGAACTGGATGGACGCCCCTGTCAGCCGTTGTTCACCGGCAGGACCGATGCTTGCCACCCCCACGCGTTTGCCGAACCGTTCCCAGAGCTTTGCGATCATGTCTCCGTTGGTTGTGCCCAGGTAGTCGTCTGCCGGAAGGATTTCCACGGAATCCTTTTTGATTACAATGATGGAATAGGCGTCATCAATGGGTTTGTCCTCAAGAACCAGGGCTTTGATGCCCAGGCGGGCCAGTTTCTGGGAAACCAGGCCGCCGGTGTTGCTTTCCTTGATACCGCCGGTGAGGGGTGATTTGGCCCCGATAGACAGCCGCCCGGAATTTGCCGCCGGTGTTCCGGAAAGAAGGCCCGGCGCAAAAATCAGTTTGTTAAATTGGCTCAAGGGATGGCAGGTGGCGGGCACTTCGTTTAAAATCATTTTTGAGGTCAGGGCCCTGCCGCCAAGGGCCTGGAGTTCAGGGGAAGGGGATTCAAAGGAATAGCGTTTTTCTCTGGTATTGATTCTTAAAATGCGTGACATGGTCATCTCCTTTTTTTCAAATGATTGAAGACATGGTGCATTATATCGGCATTCAGGTTTGTTTGTCTAATTTTTCTGATAACTGCCAGCAGCGGACGGTGAGATTCTGATCCAGCTCAATCATTACCCCTCGGCCTGTCGCTGGCATGCTGCAATTGACCACAGTGGTCCGGCCGATGGCTTTAACACCGGCGGCTTCATGAATATGACCGCAGATCAACAGTTTTGGCCGGGTTTTTTCCACAATTTCCCGCACCATTTTCGATCCGGAATGAAACCGCCCCATCACCTGGTCCAGGACGCCCCAGGGCGGCGGATGAACCACCACTATGGTTTGGGAGTCGATCATCGGGTACACGCGCTTCATCAGATTTTTTTCCCGAAACCGGACCCGGTTGCGAAACGGCAGGGGGATGGTTCCGGAAAGGCCCGTAAACGCTATGGATTTTACGGTCACCCGGTTCAGGTGCAGGGATGCCAGGTTTGAAAATTTTTCAAAGTGTTTTTCAATATATCCGGGATCGGAATTGCCCCGCACCATGAGTACGGGCAGGGACATTGCGTTTAATTGCGCAAACGTTTTTTCCGGATGAAGATAGCTGATAATATCTCCCGCCACCACCACCACATCCGGGTAATGAACGGATACCGTTCTTCGGATGTGTTCGATTCGTTCCGGATTTGCATGAATATCGGCCACCGCGTAAATCAGCATATGTCTTTGGTCCGGCAAAAGATTATTTCAGTCTTCCTTTAACGGCGTGAAGAGGAATTCCAGCCCGTTGACTTTAATTTCATAAATGTTTTTCAACAGTTCCCCCAGCTCCCCTTTGGGGAACCCCTTCTGGGAAAACCAGATAACATAGGGTTCCGGCAGGTCCACCAGCCGGACACCGGCGTATTTTCCATACGGCATGACGGCCTTTGCCAGTTTCAGCAAATACGCAGTGTCGGGCACCTGGCGTCCTGAAATATGACTATTTGAATTCATGATATATTCCAGTTAAATCGGTTCAAAATCAAAGCAAAATCAGGATGGGGCGCGGCCTGAATCGTAACGGGTTTCCCGGTCGCCGGGTGGGTGAATCTTAGTTCCACGGCCGAGAGCAACAGGCCGTGGCAGCCCAATTCCCGGGCAAAGAATTTGTTGTGAACGTCTTTGCCGTATTTTGTGTCGCCGACAATGGGATGGGAGATATGTTTCATGTGCTGCCGCAACTGATGCCGCCGTCCGGTTTCCGGATACAGCGCAGCCAGAGAATACCGCGTGACGGGATATTTGTCCACACAAACCGGCAGCTCAACCGTTGCCAGCCGGACATAGCCGGTGACGGAATCCGGTCTTTTTTCTGTCGGTTGTCTTTCCTTTTGACTCAGAAACCGGTCGCGGACGTCTTTCACCGGATGGATAATGGTTCCTGTTTCCGGGATATAGCCCCGGACAACCGCAAGGTATTTTTTGGTGACTTGACCTGTCTGAAACAAGGCGGAGGTTTGTTTCAGGGTTTCCGGGGAGAGCGCAAACAAAAGCACACCGGAGGTGGGCCGGTCCAGCCGGTGGACCGGGTAGACGTGCCGGTTGACCAGGTTGCGGACCATTTGAAGGGCAAACCGCTTTTCTTTTTTGTCGATGGGGCTGCGATGAACGAGCAGTCCGGGGGGTTTGTTGACGGCGATAAAAGATTCGTCCCGGTATATGATTTCAAGGGGTTTATCCATGGTTTCAATCGGCAGGCCGGGGGACTTATCCGGCGACGGACTGCCAGAATTCAATGCGGTTGCCTTCCGGGTCATGGATATAAAACACCCGTGCATTCCAGGGATGGTTTTTAATGGGGGAAGGCGAAAGGCCATTTTTAACGAACTGATCCCATTCGACGTCCAGATTGTTCGATTCAATTGACAGGGTAATGCCGTTTCCGGCGGCGGTTTTTATCGAGGCCTGCGCTTCATCGGCCACGCTCAAGCGGGAATCGCCGGAAACAATAAATTCAACAAACCAGTCATTGGAAAAAGAAACCGGCATCCGCAGTCCGTCGCGATAAAAAACGACCGCCTCCCGCCACTGCCGGCAATACAGGATGGTGTTTGCAGATTTAAACCGGTCCGTCATGGTTCAGCAATAATTTTAGGGGCTCTGAACCGTATCAAACGATACGGCCTGGATTTCAATTTTTTCCGGAATTTTTTCCGGCGGCACTTTTTCACTGGTAAAATAGAAAGCGACTTCTTCAAAGCTGAACTCACTTTCTGCGCCCGCCGACAGATAGCTGATGATTTTTTTCTGGTTTTCCGTTTTTTCGCAATCGGAAGTAAACCATTTATGAGAAGTGAATTCGAGAACACAGGATTTACAGTAGCCGGTCACCACCAGGCTTTTAACATCCAACTTGCCGGTGTTTTTAATTTTGCCTTTTGCGTCCAGCACATAGGAGTTTTCATGGGTTTGCCGAATGCTGTATTCGATATCTGATATGACAAGGCTTTTGGGGTCCGCCTTGACAGGTTCTTTACTGCATGAAAATAAAAAAATACCTGAAATCAATACGCAAGAGAACCATACGGTCATTCGGTTGCAACAAGTCATCGTTCCTCCATTCACCAGTTAAAGGGGTTGTTTGTTTGAAGGCTGTCTAAGGCAGGATGCAAAATGTTGAATTTAAAAAATAATATGCTTCATTTAAACGTTGCAGTCAAGATGAAGTTCGAAGGGCGCGAATATCAATACCCGGCGGATACTATTTGGCCGAAAATATCCGAATTGACAGGGCCGCTATATCCGGGTAATTATTAATCTCCAAGACTTCAAACAAAGGAGATTCCGTCAATGAAGAACCCCATGCCCCCCCGTTATCAGACGGGCAAGGCTTTTTTCGACAAAGCCCTGATTGATTGCTATCACAATTTTGGATACCCTGACCAATGGATTGCGGAAGGCAAAGGGTATGAACCGGAAGATGCGTATGTGATCAGCCATCCGAGCTGGTTTATGGAACCCGTCCCCCCGGTTCCCCAGGTGTCAATTTATCAGCTGTTCCGGGAAACCGTTCAAAAATATCCGAATGAAACCGCCGTGATTTTTTTAGATAAAAAGATCACCTATACAGCCCTGAATGATCTTATCAGTAGATATGCGGCGGTGCTGCAGGGCCTTGGCGTCGGCAAGGGGGATGTGGTGGCCACCATGCTGCCCAATTCCCTCCAGCATATTGTGGCGTTTTACGCAGTCAGCATGATCGGCGCGGTCCACACGCCCATTGACGTCATGTTCCAGGCAAAGGAAGTTGCCTATCAGATCAAGGACTCCGGCGCACGGACCGTGTTTGTGCTGGATGTGTTATACGATAAAATCAAGGCGTTGAAAGACAGCGGGCAGATCAGCCATGTGATCGTCACCAATGTCCAGGACTGGGCCGCAGACAACGCGGTGATTCCGAATGCCATCAAATATTTCTGGGACACCCCGAAACAATCCATTCCCGGAACCCTTGATTTTTTTCCGTCTTTGGCGAAAACCCCGCCGCTCGCAGAACCGGTTCCGGTGAACGCCAAAAAAGACACGGCCCTCCTTTTATATACCACCGGTCCCGGCGGTCAGCCCCTGGGCGTTATTGAAACCCATTTTAACCTGGTGTTCAATTCCCTGACCCATGCCCATGCCTTTCGCGCATGGGAAGGCCGGGAAATCAATTTTTCCATCATGCCCATGTTCCACACTTCGGGCTACCTGCTGCATCAGCTTCCGGCGCTGTATCAGGGCGGCACCGTGATACCGATTCCGCTGTTTGACCTGGAGGATTCTTTCCGGATCATCAAAACCTATCAGGTCAATGTGGTGTTTGCGCCCCCGACGTTTTTTATCGCCCTGATGTCGCGGCCGGATATGATTGATTTGTATGATCTTTCAAGCATTAAAGCCAGCGTTGGATGCGCGGCACCGGTGCCGGTGGAGGTTCAGGAAAAGTGGAAAAAACTGACCGGCATTTCCCTGACCAATGGCTGGGGAATGACGGAAACCAACAGCGGCGGGATTTGTTCTATTCCGGGAATCAAGGAAAAAAGTGACGCCCTGGGCATTCCGGTGTATTCGGAAGTCAAAATAACCGATGACGCGGGCAATATCCTGGGACGGAATGTGGAAGGCGA
>QZKW01000044.1 GCA_003599885.1 Desulfobacteraceae bacterium
AATCCCCTTTCGTGATATTCGGCAATCCTCCCGTAAAGTCACGGTCCCACAACCCCACCACAATCACTTCATCCCCTTCCTTCAGACCGCTTTGCGCCAGATCAAAGGAGAATTTGGTGCATCCGATTCCCGCCGGCACCTTTGAAAAATAGCGGATCGCTGAAAAAGGCGTATCAAACACAGCGGCCGGATCGGTTCCGTCAAACACGGAGATATACACAGGCGGGGACCCTTCCACATATTCCGCAGGCAACGTGAACTCACCGGATATTTTTATCGTCCCCGGCGGAAGAACATCAAAGGTAAATTCCAGGTCAACGCCTGTCAGAACAAGGCCGTCAGTGATGGTCAGAAGGGTCGAAAATTCATCTCCCCGGCTGTAAAACCCGATCCTGTCGCCTGCATCCACGGTCCCGCTGTTGTTTCTATCCAGCAGGGCAAATACCTGAACGTTTTCCACCGGAACGTTTTGGCCGTAGGGCAGGATATCGATGGTGTAATTGACGGGATTTGCATCGGTCTTTGTAAGGGTTTCAAAACCGATAACCCCGGTAAAATCTAAACTGGTAAAATTTGAAGAATCAATATCGCCGGTATATGCCACCACTGTCACCGGACCTGTGTCATCCCCTGAAATTGTTCCGGAGATGCTGGCTTCATAATCATATACCTCCCGGTTGATGTCGATATGAAACCCGCTGTTTTCGCCTTCGACAAGGGTAATGGCCGGAGAAATGCGGCCCTCTTCCACATAAACACCGATCTCATCACCGGCATCCGGAAACGGCACCGCACCTGAATAATTTCGGTCCAAAAAGGCAATTAAATATACGGCGTCCCCGGGGTTGATTTTTTTGTCTGAGAGATCCATCCGAAACGACATGCCGGATTTATCCGCCACCATATACTCGATCACCACTTCCCGGGGTCTGTTCTCCAGCGCCTCCGCATCCAGGGTATTGGTCAGCGCCACCAGCACCGGCGCATCCGAATCCCTGTCGGCTTCCGGGAGGGTGAAGGTTCCGGACAGAAAAAGCTCCGGATCATCCGGCGTATCGCCGCATCCGCACAGCCCGGAAAAAACAGCCACACATATGGCCAAAAGCAGGAATCGTTTAGGGATATGCATACCGGATCGTCACCATGATAAGGTCATTGTCTTTATAGTAATAAAAGAGAGAGTCTTCTTCATAATCACCCTCGCCATGGCCATTGATGCCGACATAACCCAGCTCCGCTTCAAATCCGTTCTGAAAATCATATCCGATTTTGGGCCACCATATAATGCCCCCGCGATAGGTTTCAAATATCCCGGTCATTGAAACCTTGACATGGTCATCAAAATACGCATCCTGAAAACGGCAGGTCAAAAAATCGGAAATCCGGGGGCGGTCAAGATCATCATCAAAGTAGTGGGCCTGAAACCATTCCAGCGTCAGCAGAGACTCTCCCGCATGACCGGGAATAAGCTTCTGGAGCGGGATGAAATAGTTCATGCCCAGGGAATACGACACGTAATCGGATTTACGGGTGTCATAGGGGAACGTCAGATCCTGGAGCATGTCCGTGTTCTGAAGCACAAAACCGTTTTTATTGGGGGAATAGGCGGCCTCGGCCTGAAAAACAAAATCCTCATAAGGCCAGGCGAGATCGGCCCCGATATAATCCACAATTTCATATACGGGTTGCAGCAGCACGGACACCGGCTGGTTTTCGACCATCACCGTGCCATAGGGCAGGAGCAGCGGTTCCCGGTCAGGGCCGTGATATCCGCTCACCGACATGTCCATGCCGTAAAAGGTGCCGGCGATTCGTTCACCGTAGGCAAAATTTTTGCTGTTTGCGTCCATGGGATCCGATTCCCCGAAAATCAGGGGATACGCATCCTCAACCTGTTTTACCGCCCAGAAATTATTGGTGACGGGCAAGACTGCCGCCGTATGCACCGGCACAAACACTGTCTCTGCGGTGAATCCATCAAAAAAAAGCATGCCGGAGAGGGACGGAACGCCCATCCGGATGCGGTCCTGGTCTTTGAACATCAATTCCCTGTAATCCGTGGGATTGAAATAAGCGGTGGAATTCATGAAATCGGCAGTTCCCCACCCATAAATCTGATTGCCGATGCGAACCCGGCATTTCTCAGTCTTCCAGTTATAATACAATTCCCGGAAGATCACTTCACTGGATTCACTGGTGATTCGCAGATTTCGATGGGTTTCGCTGTCTGCGGCATAGACATAATCATCGCCGATGGTGTCGTTTATAAAGGTGGGAAAAAAGAAAAGATCTGTGGTTGAAAATAAATAATTGTTTTCAGCGCCGTAAGTGGCCTCCAAACGGGCGCTGATTTCATTTTTTTTGTACGCCTCGTCAAAATGCAGTTCCCGGCGGGTATTGATATAGTTTTCAAAGGCGGTTTCAAGACGCCAGGTAAAAGCAGGGCCATCTTTTGAGGCGGTTTCTGACTCATCGGAAGCCTTGCCGGTATCCTGGACCGCTGTTTCGCTTGCAGGATCCCAGTCTTTGTCCAGTTCAACGGGGTCCTCCTCCCCACTGGTTTCACCGGCGGATGCCGCAGCCAGAAAACTGTCCGCCGGGCAACTCCCGGATACCGGCAGCACCGGTGGAACATGGGCCAGCACGCCCCAGACAGTCAAAAAAATGAGCGACCTTAAACCCATGCCAATTATTTCAGATAGCGGCCCTATTCGCTCGGTCATCAACATCCGTTTCCAGTTCAAAAAGTAAAGGGTGTTTTACGCAGCCGTCTTTATGATTAACGCAAGGCATCCTTATTAAAGGTCGCGTCGTCAATGGCAATATTATATTTAAGGCCCTTCAGGGTCAACTCGGTTTTGCCTTTGCCGTCCGCCAGCTCCATTTTTATTTTATGGGGGGTCAGTATCCCGTCAATGACTTTGACCTGATGATTCTCCATGAATTTATGGAATGCGCCATCTTTGAAAAAATCCACCCGGACCACAAAATAATCGGATTTACGCACAAAAAAAGCAACCTTGTCATACACTTTTTCGTCTGTCTGCTTGATCCCTTCTACCTTGTAACAGTCCTCGCCAACGGCTTTTTCTTCCCCGATGCGCTTAAACTCATACTCATCAATATCCACGGAGGTAAGGTCTTCAAAATAAAAATGCGAGTTGACAAAGGGTTTGTCCCTGCCGGAAGACACAATGCGTTTCACTTTGCCGGAGGACAGCGTCAGCCACTGGTCATCATCCACGCTCTTGTGGGAATGGGTCAGCAGCTTAATCTGGGTGGGACGGATAAAAGTGATGAGCGCTTTATCCTCATCGTTATCATACTGCTTCATTTGCAGCATGAATTCCTTTTCCTCCACCCCGCCGCCTTTGTAAATTTCCATGATGATCTTGCTGGCCGCCGAATCCGGCTGCTTCAGCGCATCGGCCTTTTCCATGATTTCCCGGCCCGTCAATTCTTGTGTTTGGGCAAAGGAAGGCAGGCTTAAGAAAAGTATCACGAAACACAAAAAAACAGAATTTCTTTTCATCAAACATCTCCTTATAAATTAACAGCTATGGATATATTTAAAATTCACAAAATTGGTTTAGATTGAGTTTGTTACGGTGAAACCGCCATTTCCTGAACACGATGGGGCAGTTTCCTGACTCCGGCCTCTTCTTTGACATGGCCCATGTTAATCAACTTGATCACAGAAGGCAATAACAGAAGCGCACCGATGGTGGTTGCCGTCATAGTCAGCATCATCAAAAGACCGAAATCGATCAGCGGTTTAAACGTTGACAGAAGCAGAACGGAAAAACCGAAAGTCAGGGCAAGGGATGTAAAAATAATGGCTTTGCCCGCCGCTTGCAGCGTGTGTTCAAGAGCCAGATCCAGGCTATCCCCGTTTGTTATGAACTTCCGGAATGTATTTAAAAAATGAATGGTATCATCCACACCAATGCCGATGGTAATGGCGGCAATCGTTGAGGTCGCGATATCCAGCCGTATCCCGGTCCAGCCCATAAATCCGAAATTGGCAATTACCGCAACACTCATAGGGATCAACGACAACAAACCGGCCTTTAAATTCTTCATAAGCATCAGCACCACCATCCCGATGACGACCAAAGAAAAAAACAGACTTTGGACCTGTCCTGAAACAATATAGTCAACGCTTTTGATCAGCAGCGCGGGATGGCCGCTTATTTTAAATGAATACCCCGGGGGCAGCGTCTGGGTCAAATGTTCGGATATGCGTGAAAAAATATTTTTCAAAGCGGAGGTGCCAAGGGGTTCACCACCGTTCTGACTCAACCGCGTTAACACATTGCAGGTTTGAAACTGCGGGTCCACGTACGCTTCAAAATGATCCACCCGACCGTCGGAATTGGCGTCTTCATCCGAGTAAATTTCCAGATAATCCGTAATGTCCGCATTATTGTCCGGAATGGCAAAAAATGACCGGTCATCGTTATTCATGGCCATATGCATGGTTTTGATGACATCGGGAAACGCATCGGTCCGGCCAATGCACAAATCCTGATTTTCACGTGATCCCAGCCAGGTTCTGAAATCTGAAATGATATTCAAATATTTTGAAGTCTTGATTCCATCAGCCTGCCCTGAATCAATGAGTACATTAAATCCCCACCGCCCCCCGAATTTTTCGCATACGGCTGTTGCGCTGGTCCGGATGTAATTGTCTTTCTTAAAAAACTGGAGCAGTTCCGTCTCTACTTTAAGGCGCAGCAATCCGAAAACCGAAACCACAACCAAGACCATCACAACCGCGATCACTTTTTTATAATGATAAATCGACAAATAGGACATCACGCCAATAATCCGATCAACAAACGACGGTTTTGACTGTTTCCGACGGCTAAACCTTGCGCCGTCAGCATGATGCGGCATCAGCTCAAGGCCGGCGGGGATAACCGTGGCGGAGATAAATACGGCAAAAACAATACCGAGGGATGTAAAAAGCCCCCATTCGCGCAGAGCCTCCAGCGGGTGTGTGGCGAGGGTCATAAAAGAAAAAATCGTCGTCACGCCGGCCAGCAAGACCGTGACTGAGATATGCGACATGGAATCCCTTAAGCCCCGAGCCTTTCCTTCTTGGGTGATCAGATCATAATCTTCATAATACTGGTTGAGAATATGAATGGCGTAAGAACTGCCTATGGCAATCATGAGCACCGGAATGGATATGCCAATCGTGGTGATTTTTGCGCCCATATGCCCCATCAATCCAAGAATCCATATGGTGGCCATCGAAAGGGTCATGACAGGAAGCGCCACCCCCCGGATTGATTTAAAATTGATAAAGAAAATAATAATTGTGACCAGCATCACCAGCGGCACCAGCATGAAGAGATCATTTTGCATGAAATTATTGATCCAGATATAAATGATCGGCTGGCCCTGGGGAATGATATTGAGTTCTTTATAACTTCCCGCAATTTCTAAAATTTCACGGGCAATGGCATCAGAGTCGGACATATCCTTAAACCGGATGATTAACCCCAGATCGGTGATATTGCCCTTAGCGTCCGTTGAATATATCCCTTTTTCAAATGCGGGATTTCTTTTCATCCGGCTGATGAATTCCTGAATTTCCTGATCTGTTTTTGGGATGATGCGAAGGCCATTGCCGCCCTTCTCAATCAGATCGATGGTTGCCAGCATGTCATCTTCACCGGTGATATCTTTGGCGGTAAACGGAGAAACGATTTCATCGATCGTTTGACGGGATTTAAGTTCACCGGCTGTTGCCGCCGCAGTTTTTAGTTTTTGTTTTACCCTTTCAGATAAGGGACCGGCAGCAATGCCGATGGTTTCCAATTTCCGGCTCAGCAAGCGCTTAAATGCCGGATCAGCATTAAAAAAATTCAGCAGTTCATCGGCAGTGATGGCCTGAGCAGAAAGCACCTGAGCCAGCTTGTCAGTCCGCTGCTGTTCCTGAGACGGGTTATAATGCTCAAATTCTTCCAGATCCATCAGCAAATGATTGATATTGTTTAAAACATCATACTGCCAGAGATTATTATGAGACACCGCAAGAATAACAAAGGTGTCACAGTCGCCATAAATTTCTTTGACCTTATTATAGTATTGATATTCGATGTCCTGCTGCGGCAAAAACGTCGCGATGCTCGTATCAAATTTAAGATTGAGCATCCCCGATCCCAATAAGACCGTCACCACAAAAAAGCTGATCAAAACCACTTTCGGCCATTTCAGCACCCACCGCATGTATCGATCCATTGCCGTTCTCCCTAATAACTTCGTTCGTCTGTATATCTATTACAAAAAGAATTCTAATTTATCCGGCTGTCATGACTGACTTATCAGTCACTCGCTTTGCTAAAAAAAACCTCCCGCCGGGCGGCGTTCGGCCATGCGCATAAACCCTCTGCATTCCATTGTTTTATTGACAGGAAACAGAATTGGTTTAGAATGAGTCCGGTTTGCGCATCTTATTTTAAGCTGTCGAGTTTTAATTTTTACGACTGACACATCAGTCATTTCACTTATGACACAACCATACCGATAAAAACAAGAAAAATCTTTTCGCCGGCACCCATTTTTAATTCACTTCACCTTTAACTTTATACCGTCCACAACATTCTGATATAATGCTGAATGCTTATCTAAAACAGATCTTAAAACGCCCCCTGCTCCCAATACTTGTCCTGATATGCGTCACAATAGGGATGATTCCGGGCATTTTCAAAATTCAATTCGACAATTCCATCGAATCCTTCATGCCCCAAAAGGATGCTGCTTATATCGCCTATTCAAAAGCACGGGAAGTTTACGGTGATAATGACCGTTTTATCCTGATGGCCGTTTCCCATGGCCATCTTTGGTCCGGCCCCGCATTTGAACAAATCGACCGCTTCATTACTGATATCGAAGCGTATAAGGATTACAACGCCCAAAAAGAATCCCAACGCATCAAACGCTTCCGCGAAGCCGTCCGCATCAATCCTATCGATTTCCAGGATCTGATCCATCAGTTTTCGGATGACCCGGTGTTTGTCCGGTTTCTGAAACGCAAAGTGCCGGAAGATATTCAGCAAAAACACCAGCTCAATACTGACGATATCCGACGGTTGGAAAAATCTCTGAATAAAGATTCAGCACTCAAACAAACCAAAATCATCGATACCATTCTCTCTCCGTTCACAGTAAAAGATATCAGCGGCGAAAACGACACATTAGAAACTTTTGATTTAATTCAAAAAGATTCTAAGGGTAAGCGGAAGGTGCCCGTGTCCCCGGCAGATATCCAGACATTTCAAAACCGGTTGATGAAAAACCCGGCGTTTCAACAGGGAATTTATGCGATTGATCCGGATACCCATGAAATTAGTGATTTTGCGGTTCTGATTAAATTTTCAGGCGCCCCTGACCAGGAGGCTATTGTATCTGAAATCATTCAAATTACCGAAGCATATCCGGATCTTGACATCACCATTGCCGGCGTTCCCTTTGTCAATAAAAAATTCAATGATTATATCAAAGACGATCTCCACAAGAACATCCCGCTCGTGCTTCTGGTGGTCATCATTGTTTTTTATCTCAATTTCAGGTCCAAAAGAGGGATTGTGCTGCCCCTGCTCACCCTCGGCATGGCTGAAATCTGGACCATTGGACTGATGGGGCATCTTGGCTGCAAGCTGACTCCCGTGGCCGCCACGCTGCCCGCCTTGCTCATCGCTGTCGGCAGCTCATATGCCATCCATATCGTAAACCAGTATTATGCGGATTTTGACCTGATTTCCCGATACAACAAGCATAAAGGCGTTGAACTGGCCATGTCCCATATTTCCATCACGGTGTTTCTGGCCGGATTCACAACATTTGCCGCCTTTTTAACCGTGGTTACCAGTCAGGTGACAGCCATCCAGGCATGGGGCGTATTCTCGGCCATCGGCATTTTTTTTGCGGTGTTTATTTCCGTAACCCTGATCCCCTGCGCACTGGTTTTTTTACCGCACCGGTACCCGCGTTCGCTGATTGGGAAAGATGATCTCAAACGCACAACGCTCATGGACAGATTTCTTGCACTCATCGCAAAAGGCGCTGTCCGGCATCCCAAAAAGGTATATGGCGTGGTGCTGCTGGTTCTGGCAATCGCCATCCCGGGGGCGCTCCAACTAAAAGTAGACACGGAATTTCTCCATTATTTCAAGGACAGCGACCCGGTTCGCAGAAGTGTAACAATTGCCGGGGACAAATTCGGGGGCGGATGGGGATTCAATATCATTTTGAATTCCGGAACAACGGATGGCATCAAATCGCCGGAATTTTTGAACACGATCGAAAACATCCGGGCCTGGCTGGTGGATAAAGAAAACGATGACCTCAATGTGGGCCGGACCGACGCATTCCCGGATTTTATCAAACGTATGCACATGGCCATGAACAATGACGCCCCTGCGTTTTATCACGTTCCGGAGAGCCGGGTGGACATTCTGGATTATCTGGAGATTTTTTCAGATGAAGACAAAGACTCAGACGGTCGCCTGGATATGTTCGAACCCTTTGTTGACACACACTTTCAACGATCAAACATTCTGGTCCGCCTGACCCATAAGGCCCATGACAGACTCGGAACCACGGAAATCAATCATCTGGTCCATAAAATAGACGCCCATCTGACAGAAACGCTGCCCGAAGCCTGGTCTTTTTCCATCACCGGATATCCCATCATCAATGTTAAAATGGCGGATTATGTGGTGATGGGACAAATGCAGGGACTGTTTCTGTCCCTTGTGATTGTCGCCATCGTCATCATGATGCTGTTTAATCGGTTCAACGCGGGCCCCCTGGCGCTCATCGATATTGCGGTAACGATACTAATCAATTTCGGCGTCATGGGCTGGTTCGGCATTGAACTGGACATGGTCACATCGGTCATCGCCGCTATCACCATCGGCATCGGGGTTGATGACACCATTCATTTTTTAAACACCTACCGGTTGTATAAAAATGATGGCAACTCAGTTTCCGAGGCCATTGAACAGACCATTCTTGTTGCGGGAAAAGCCATTATTTTCACATCTATGGCGCTGGTTTTCGGCTTTTTAATGCTGTCCACATCCAACTTTAAGCCCATCATCTTGTTCGGACTTTTGTTATCCATGACTGTTACCATCAGTTCTATCTGTTCCATCCTGCTGATTCCGGCAGCCATCCGGATAACGGGGATTGATTTAACCCGGCGAAACGTTGTTCGGGAAGCATGAGGCGCAACCGCATCGACTCCTGACGTATTGCGAAACTATCAGGATTAATCAATATTCTAATATGTTATTCACTATTGAAAAGGGAAAACGGGAACGTCATGAATGCTTATATCCGTTTTATTATCAAAAGGCCGTTGATCACGCTGGGCGTTTTCACTGCGATCACCCTTTTTTTCGCATCCGGCACCCTCAAGCTGCAATTTGACACCACCGTCGAGGCTTTTCTTCCCAAACAGGACAGTGAATATCAATTTTACAACCAGGTAAAGGAAATCTATGGCGATACGGACACTTATATTATTCTTGCCATTGCCCATGACAATTTATGGAGTCCCGGCGCTTTCACGGAAATGGACCACCTGCTTTCCGATATCGAGGAATACCAGCACTATGACGAGACTCGGGAGAGAGGGCGGCTTGACCGTCTGAATAATTTTTCTTTAAAGGAAACGATTACTTACGAAGAACTATGCGACGGGTTCAAGAATGATCCCGGCTTTACCCGGTTTCTCAGCAGGGCGATGGGGCAAATCCATAAGCCTGATGAAATCGTTAACAAAAGAGCATTCCGGCGTCTCAACAAGCTGGCTGTGGCTGCAAGGGATCTCAAAAAACTTGAAATGATCGATCGCATTATTTCACCCTTCACCTCAAAAGACATTATCGGAGAAAACGATGCCCTGGAGACCGTGAGCCTTATTAAAAAGGATGTCCGCGGCAACAGGATACTGCCCCGATCAACAGAAGACTTTCAGGCATTCCAGAAAATGCTTCAAAGAAATCCAGCTTTTGAGCGGAGCCTGTACAGCCGGGACCCGGCCACCGGACAAATCAGCGACCTCGGTTTTGTGATCCGGTTCAGACCGGTGGGGCACTATGATGCCATTGCCCGTGAAATTCTAAATATATCTGATAGTTATAAAAATCTGAAAATCATACCCCAGGGCCAGCCTCTCATCTACATATGGACCAATAATTATGTTCAAAGGGATCTTTTCAATCTTTTATCTCTGGCCATGCTGGTGTCGATTATCGTGTGCACCATGAATTTCGGTTCCATCCGCAGCACGTCGCTTCCCCTCGTCTGCCTCGGCATGGCTTCGTGCTGGGTTCTGGGTCTTATGGGGCATCTGGGATTTAAAATCACCACCATCGGGATGTCTATCCCGCCGCTCATGATTGTGGTGGGAAGCTCCTATTCGATTCATATCCTCAACCAGTATTACACCGATTTTGACATGATTTCCCGGAAAGGAAAAATTGAGGGGCTCTATGAATCCATGGGACATATCGGACATACGGTTTTTCTGGCCGGACTCACCACGCTGGTTTCATTTCTGACCCTTGCCAATCATCAGCTTTCCGCTATGAGAGAATGGGGCATCTTTTCGGCAGCCGGCGTTCTGTTTGCCATTTTTATATCGGTTTCCGTTATTCCGGCGAGCCTTGCCCTGATGCCCCACAGGAAAGGGTTTCTCAAGCTGAAAAAAGAGAAATCCTCAAAAAAAGAAACGGCGGATATCATTATCTCGTGGATGACAAAAGCGGCTGTTCACCATCCCAAAAAGGTGCTGGCGGTTGTCGCCGTCCTCCTGTGCCTCTCTCTTTTGGAAATTTCGAAAATCAAGATTGAAACCGAATTTCTTCAGAATTTCAAAGAAACAGACCCCATCCGGACCAGCGAAAAAATCATCGGGGAAAAATTCGGCGGGCGCTGGGGATTTAATATTCTGATTGATTCCGGAACGCCCGGCGGTGTCAAGTCCTCCAGATTTCTGAACGCCGTTGCGGATTTCCGGACTTGGCTGGAATCGGATGCCAACAAGGACCTCAATGTGGGCCGCACCGACGGGTTTACGGATTTCATCGAGACCATGCACATGGCCATGAACAATGATGCGCCAGCCTTTTTCGCAATTCCTGAAAGTAATGCGGACATCAGGGATTACCTGGAGATTTTTACGGATGACGACGATAATTCAGACGGCAGGCCCGACAGCTTTGAGTCCTATGTGGATGCGAAATTCCAGACCTGCAATGTGCTGACCCGGATATACCAGAAAGAAGACTATCTTGTCGGCACCTTTGAGCTGAAACGGATCTTTAAAAAAATATCCGATCACCTGGGAAAAACGCTTCCCCCGCCGTATACGTTCCGGATCACGGGGCATCCGGCCATGGTGATAAAAACTGCGGGCTATATTGCCGACGGGCAAATCCAGAGCCTGTGGCAGTCCTGGGTGGTGGTGGGGCTTGCCATTCTGATCCTGGTGAGAAGCTTTATCGCGGGTTTTCTGGCGCTGATCCCCTTAAGTGTGGCTTTTATTATCAATTTCGGCATCATGGGGTTATTCGGCATACGGCTGGACGTGGCCACTTCCGTGATCGCCGCCATCACCATCGGTATCGGCGACGACAATACCATTCATTTTATCAATACTTATATTTACCAGCGAAAAAAGAACCTGAACGCCACCATTGACCAGATCATCACAGCGACCCTCGCCTCTTCCGGGAAAGCCATCATCTTTACCTCTCTGGCGCTGATGGCGGGATTTTCCATTTTCATGTTTTCATCTTTCAGGCCCGTCATTCTTTTCGGATTCCTCATGGCTGTGGCCATCACAGCCACCAATGTGGGCGCGCTGCTGGTACTGCCCGCCATCATCAAAGTCGCCGGATTGGATTTTAAAAAGGCGGAGGGGTTATAATTTCAGAATGCATCATCATGCCGGATGGAATGTTTTTTTCTGATCCATTTGCGGATTTTTATCACGACATAAATTCCCGCAAGGATGGAAACCGCAATAAGGGCGGCCTGTACACCTTTGGCCACCTTAAAAACCTGATCGATATATTCACCTCCAGCATAGGCCCCAAAAACAAGGGCCGGTACGCTGATCAGGGCAGCAAAAAAGTCATAGAGGAAGAATTTCATGAATTTTGTTTTGAGTACCCCGCCCATATAGAAAATGGCGGCCCGAAAACCAGGAAGAAACCGGGCGATGAAAAAGATCCTGTCATGGTGTTTTTCAATAACAGATATGGCCTTTCGTATATGAAAAGGTTTGATGAATTTCGATAAAAAATGATGATTTAAAAATGATGGCCCTGTTATTTTCCCGATCATGAACACGCTGCTGTCGCCCATGAGTACGCCGATTAAGGCAAGGGGTAGAAAGAGGCGGATGTCAAGGTATCCAGAATAGGCAAGATAGCCTCCAGTGATTAAAATCACGTCCTCCGGCAACGGCAGACCGAATCCGCACAAAAGCAGAATTCCGATGAGCACAAAATATAATACCACCGGGTGGGCCATCGAAGATGCCGCATTCATTGCGAAATCAAATAACATAATTTTATTGCAGGGTTAATAAAAAGAGTTGAAATTAGACAGCCGGTTGGTGATGGCAGTGCCAGTCGCACTCTCCATGAAGGCCGGAATAAGCAGAACCGTTTGGGGGTTTTTCTCCGGGCGCTGGACTGCAGAGAATTCATGTGCAGCATTGAAGGGTAAAATACAGAGCACCAGGAGCAGAGAAATGGTAAGGCGTAATATATATTTTCTCTTTTGAATCATTCGTGTTTCACACAAGTCAATGCAACTGGTTTACTGCGGAACAAAAACCCCTCTGAAAAATTTGTTGTTAATATCCACCACCTTTTTGCGAACGTGTCAATCACGAAATCAGACGGAAAAGAATCCCGAGGCAATTTGAGGAACGGTCATGCATAAATGGGTAAGCCCCCCAATTCCGGAATACGCATCGGTATGTTGGTAAATAGTTGCCTGCCATGTATAAAGTCGAAGGCATTGACCGTTGCGCCAGCCATCGCCAAACAGCCAGCCGCCCGCCTTCACCCCAACGCCACATCCAGAATCATCATCACCGAAAACCCCACCATGGTGGCCATGGTGACGATATCAATATTCGCCTCATTGCGCTGGGATTCGGGGATCAGCTCTTCCACCACTACAAAAATCATGGCGCCGGCGGCAAAACAAAGGGCATAGGGCAGAATGTGCTGCATATGCAGAACAAACGCCGCCCCGACCACCCCGGCAACAGGTTCAACCACGCCGGAGGCCTGCCCCATCATAAAACTTTTCATCCGGCCCATGCCTTCTCTCCGAAGCGGCAGGGACACCGCCGCGCCCTCCGGAAAATTCTGAAGGCCGATGCCGATGGCCAGCGCAATGGCCCCGCCGATGGTCGCAGAAGAGAGATTGGCAGCCACAGCCCCAAAAGCGACGCCCACCGCAAGACCTTCGGGAATATTGTGCAGCGTGATGGCAAGAACCAGGAGCGTGCTTCGCTGCCAGGATGTCTTTATCCCCTCGCTTTGCCCCATCGGCAGGCCCATATGGAGATGCGGCAGCAGGAGGTCGGTCAGCCTCATGAAAATCCCGCCGCTCATAAATCCGATGACGGCTGTCAGCCAGGGGGTGTGCCCCATCTGCCGGGCCATTTCGATGCCCGGAGCCAGCAGAGACCAGAAGCTGGCGGCGATCATCACTCCGGCGGCAAAACCGAGCATGGAATCCATGAGCCTGGGCTTGACTGATTTTACAAAAAATACGAGCGCCGCGCCGGCCGCTGTCACACCCCACGTAAAGAGCGTGGCGATGAGCGCCTGGGTGACGGGGCTGTATTGCTGAATAAAATCGATCATATTGTTTTCACAATGGGGTTATCTTGTTAATTTGACAACCACCATGCCCGTGTCCGACCGTTTGATATACAATTGAACGGAACCGCCCTTTTTAATTCCCTCCAGAATCCGGTTGTAACCGGAAACGTTTTTCACCGGCTGATGATTAATTTCCTTGATAATATCGCCTTCCTGGATACCGGCAGCGGCACTTTTGCCAGCTGCCTGAACTTCAATCACAATCACGCCGTCAGTATCGGTTAAGCCGAATCTCCGGGCGACCTCCGGCGTTATATCAGCAATCTGCATACCGAGACCGCTATCGGCAGAATCCGGCTGCGTCCCTTGAGCCGTCACCCCGAGCTTGGCCTCATCCCTTCGGGCAATGATGACATCTACTGTCTTGACCTTGCCCTTACGGTTCAGGACGATTTCCGCCTTACTCTCCACGGAAAGATCGGCAATCAGACGGGACAGATCCCGGGTGGAATTCAAAGATTTGCCATTGATGGAAAGAACAATGTCTCCTTGCTGAATGCCGGCCCTGTCCGCCGGATCGCCGGGGAAGACCTCAGAAATCAAAACGCCCTGACTGACGCCGTAATACTCTTTCAGGTCATCGTCCAGATCCTGAATGCCCACGCCCAGCCACCCTCGGGTCACTGCGCCGCTGCTTTTTAATTGTTCAAAAACAGCATTGGCGATGTTGATCGGTATGGCGAAACCAATCCCGTCCCCGCCGTTGACGATGGCGGTATTGATGCCCACGACTTCGCCATCCATATTAAGCAGGGGACCGCCACTGTTACCCGGATTGATGGAGGCATCCGTCTGAATAAAATCATCATAAGGGCCTGCGCCGATGACCCGGCCTCTGGCGCTGATGATGCCGGCAGTGACCGTATGTTCCAGACCGAAGGGGCTGCCGATGGCCAGCACCCATTGTCCGATTTCGATTTTATCGGAATCGCCGATGGCCAGCACCGGCAGATCATGATCGGCTTTGATTTTAATCAGGGCCAGGTCCGTTGATGCATCCGTACCGATGATTTCCGCGCGGTATTCTTTTCCGTCCGTCAGCTTGACCTCAATTTCATCCGCGCCATCGATCACATGGTTGTTGGTGACAATATACCCGGCCTTATCCAGAATAAAACCAGAGCCTAAGCTCGCTTGTTTGAACTGGCGCTGGGGCTGGTTTTTGAAAAATTCCTCAAAATACCGGCCAAAAGGATCTTGCTGGCCCTGAGGGCCTCTGAAAAAATGTTCAAACACCCGGCCGGCCCCGCCGCTCATGGTCCTTACCGTGCTGATGTTGACCACCGCCGGGCTGCAATTTTTAGCAAGGCCGGTGAAATCCTGGGGAACCATTCTGGCGGGCTGGCCCCAGCCGCCTAAAGCAGCGGATGGCGCGAAAGGATTTGAGACAAAAACAAAGGCCGATACAACCAGCATCACGGACAGGAAAAACCACCGCTGCCCTATATTCCGGGAATTTTCTGTTTTTACGGATTTCATCATTTTCTCCTTCATGTATAAAATAAAACAGTTCACAGCACTTTTAAAAGATAAGACATGAAGCATTAAAACACGATTAAAATCACATTAAATTTTTCTTATCTTCACCGGACCAGTCCGGTACTGTTTTCTGGAACCCAGCAGGTCCGGCCATCCGGCAGGCGAATATTATACCACGAGCCCCGTTGCTCTACAAGATCGAACTCCGTGCCTGCATGAAGCGGTTCGGTGAAGCTGGGCGCGTAATTATCGCTGTTGCCTTTGCGGGCGACGATTGATGGATCGAGAATCACGCCGGGAGTGACCTGCCGGAGGATGACCGCCTCGGCTATCAGCGACCCGCCCATCATGGCGGTCAGCACCACCGCCAGTATGAACGGCCATCCAAAGACCGGACGATTCAATAGTCTTTGAGCCGCCGCCACCATCCAGACAATAGCGAATAAAATGCCGAACACCATGAGCTTCATCGGGGTCGACAGGTCGTAATGCCAGAAAAAAATCGTCTGGAACACCCGCGTTTCCTGGGGGATTGCAATGCTGTCCTGCCGTTTGTTCCTTGCGTATTCAAGGTTCTGGCGCAGGTTGGCATCATTGGGAATATACTGGGCAGCCTTCCGGTAATTCAATATGGCCCGCCCCATATCCTGGGCCTGAAACCAGCTGTTGCCGATATTATAATACAAGCGGCCGTTTTCAACCCCGCCCTGAGTGATGAGGCGCTCGTATCCCAGGGCCGCCTGCCGGAAAAGGGCCCGGGCCTTTTCCGGATCGGTTCCGGCGGCCTGACCTGCCTGCTCAAACAAGTCGTTCGCCTGATCAAACAATTGCCGGATCTGGGTTTGTTTTTGGGCAGGGGGCAACCATTCACCCCCTGCTGCCGGGCGGGGAATCAGGGGAAGGAGCAGAAGAAAGAAAAGCATCAGGGGCATGATCCTGCCTAACCGGGCATCAAACGTCCTTTGATTCGTCATATTTTCAGCGATTTTTTCCATTATCGTTACAATAGCCGATCCAGTTTTTTCTGTAAGTTGCGGGCCATTTCCACGGCGCTTTCCCCGCCGGCCCTGGCATTCCCGTAACGGGCCGCCTCGCCATCCGCAAACAATGACTCAAGCTCCGCCAGTGCCTCCGGATCGATTTTTTTCAGGCGTAACGGCCCGGCCACATCCTGAAACGTCAATACGCCGGGCTGGAGACGCAACTTGGCCCGCAAATAGGTTTTAAACGCTTCCAGAATCGCGGCGGCCATTTCCGGTGTTCCGATGGCTTGGGCGGCGCTGATCTCCCGGGCAAGCCGGATACCGGCTTTTTTGGCAAGAGATAAGCCGGGGTCGGTCTTTTTCTTCCGGTAGACCCATGTTCCGGCAAACAGGAGAAAATAGAAGACCGGGGGCAGCATCAGAACCGCAAGCCCGGCCGGGGAGGAGAGCCAAAGCGCCGGGTCATGAGTCTGCCGGTTCAGAACGCTGTCGTCTTCATAATTATGGGCAATCCCTGCTGCCCAGGTTTCTATCTGGCTGCCCGCGGGATCATTGGATAAAAGGCCTTCGGCATCCTTTGCCGTCACCATCCGCGTGGGGCTGACGGTCAGGGGGATGGGGGCGGTCCGGGCGGTCTGATACGTTTCGGTGCGGGTGTCGAAATATGACAGCAGCAAAGGCGGAACCGCCGACACATCGGCCCTCAGAGGGCGGATGGTATGGGTAAATATCTTCCGGTCTCCGGATATTTCACCGGCTGCCCGTTCTGACGGCACCTTAAAATCACGGATCAGGTCCGGCTGTTTCTGGAGCGGCGGCAGTTCAACCGGTTCCAGAAATTCCGGGCCGCTGACGGCGACCGTCAAGGTGACGGGGTCTCCCACATTTACGGTGGTTGGTGTGGCTTCTGCCGCTATGCTGTAATCACCCACAAGCCCCGAAAAATCTTCAGGGCGTCCGGCCATTGGAAGTTCTTTCACCTCCAAATCAAGCCTGTTTGACGGTGCAATCCCCTGCCGATAGACTCCCTGGCGCATGTTTTGATTGAAAAAATTTGAAAAAAACTCATCGCCAAACGGACGACGCTGGTTCCGGTATCCGGTAAGGGTTTTATACGTCACCGTGACCGGGTCAATGGAAAGAGTGCCGGATCTGCCGGGAATCAGGACTTTCTGGAACGAAAGGGTTGAGTATACCCGGCCATTCAGCTCCCCCTGCCCTTTTTCAACAATGATCTCGCCGGAATTGGCGGGAATCCGGTAATACTGTTTGCCGGAACGTGTGTCAACGGGAGGATCGGCTACAAAAAACCGGTCCTTGTTTTCCAGAAACGGAATCGAAAAACTGGCGGTGTCGACATCTCCGGCCAGATACCAGGTCACGGTCAACGTGACCGGCTCGCCCACATAGCAGCTGTTTTTGGACACGCGCATTCTCAGCTTGAACTCATCGGTTTCCGTTGGCTTTTGGGCCAGAATGCTGACCGGCCGGGTGCTGGCTGTCTGTCCGTCGGCACTAACCGATATCGGCGGAATTTCGATCCGCCCTTCCCGCAGCGGGATGATCTGGTAGGAAAACACGTAGCCCTGGCGGACATCCTGGGTCATGCGGCCATTAATGATGCTGATGGAGCGGCTTGAGTTCTGGCTGCCGCCCTGAAATGACACGGAAAAACCATCCATTTGCGAAAGGTCGGGCTGGTCGGGAGATTCGCTGCCGCTTACAATGATCTGCATGGTCACGGGCTCGCCCACAAACACTTCCGCCTGCGCCAAACGGACCTCCGCCGAAAAGGGCTGCGAGCCCGCCGATACGGCAAGGCTCAGCATGAATACTAATAACAAACCCCATATGATGCCAAAACCACGGCCCATGATCACCAGTCCTTGTCCACATCCTGATACCAGCCGGGCCCAACCTGCCGGCGGATTTTCTTGTTTTCCTTTTCTTCCCCCAAAATGCGCTCGGCATCATCAGGCATCAGGGCAATGGGGGAGCCGGATTCCGGCTGATTGTCCTGATCCTGTAAATCCGCCTGTCCGGCCTGATTCTGCTGATCTTGCGGCTGGGTCCCGGCCTCCTGTTGTTGTTCTGCCTGCCCCTGTTTTGTCTGATCTGTGGGATCGCCCTGCTGTTTTTGAACGTCCTTATTTTGGCTGTCCTTACCCTGGCTGTCCTTGTTTTGACTGTCCTTATACTGAAGCAGATCCAGGGCGTTTTTCATCTCTTCCAGGGCAGCTTCCTGATTTTCCGACGCCTCGGGAGTTTGCCCGGCCTTTAACTTATCTTCCGCTTCCTTCTGCCGGGCCTGGGCCTGATCCAGATGATCTTTGGCAGCCTGGGCCGGATCAGGAACCTGGCCGGACGATGGCGGCGTTGCCGGCTTCCCCGGCTCAGCCCCGCTGAGTTTTTCGCTGGTTTTCCGGGTTTGCTCCCGCAGCTGCTCCTGCTCTTTCGCCATGTCCTGCAGCGCGTCTTGCGCCTGTTTATTCGCTTCCGGCTGTTCTGCCTCAGGGGATTTTTTCTCAGGTGTTTGCGATGCATCCGGCTGGGACTGGGCCCGGTCATTCAGGTCCGACTGCTTGTCGATGAGTTCCTTCAACTCTTCCGCTGCCTGTTTCTGGTTTTGGGCCATCTCCTGCTGCCGGGCCATGGCCTCCTGAATGGATTTCATGGTTCGCCGGACCAGTTCAATATTCTCGGACGCATCCTGAATCAGCGGATTGCTGCGATCTTTCGGCGATTTGCTTAACAGATCCTTTGCCTCATGGTAGTAGCGGACGCTCCGGTTCCCTGCCTCCAGTGCGGCTTTCGGGTCCGCTGCCTGTGCCTGGGTTGCCTTTGAAAATTCAAGGGTGCCGAGATTGTAAAGAGATTCAGCTTCCAGCGGAATGTCCGTTGATCCCAGGGCGGACTTTTCCCATGCGTCTTTTGCCTTGTCCAGATCGCCTTTCCGGAAGAACGCCGCACCCTTGTTGAAATCAATATAGGCATCCGAAGGTCTCTCCTTCGCCGCCTGATCGTAGGCGGACAGCGCGTCGTCATAATTTCCGGCTTTGTATGCAGCGTTTCCTTTTTCCACAAGCTCACGAGGAGACTCGGCAAAAGAGATGGCAGACCCCGTCATCGTTACGGAGACAATTAAAAGAATCAATAAATATTTTAAGTTATGCCGCTTCATGGACTTTTTTCCCGTTTTTCCGGTCGCCTGACGCCATTTCCGCAATCAGCAGGACAAAAGCCAGGGCCAGAAAAATCTGAAACTTTTCATCATAGCGTTGGATGGTTTCGGATTGCATGCTTTTCTGGTCCGCGGAAAGGATCAGGGACTGATAGACCTTACCCAGATCAATGGCGCCGGTGGCCACATTCAGGTATTTGCCGCCCGGTGTGGCAAGGGCCATTTTCCGCAAGGTATCGGCATCCAGCCGGGTCCAGATTTCCTGTCCGTTATGCTTTAAAAAGGTTTGTTCGCCTTTGTCGTTGATCATGGGAATCCGCCGGCCCTCATTTTCATCGCCGATGCCGATGGCAATCAGCCGGATACCCCTTTCGCCGACCAGCTTTGCAGCTTCCACCGGAAAACTGTCATGGTCCTCGCCGTCGGTGATCAGGACGATGTCCCGGTGCTGACCGGCAGCATCGTCAAACACCTCGCCGACGATGGTGCGAAGAGCGTCCCCGATCAGGGTGCCGCCCCTGTCAATGCTGTCTGTGGAAATATCCTCCAGCATCATGCGAAAAAAGCCGTAGTCTAATGTCAGCGGGCATTTGACCACGGCTGTTCCGGCAAAGGCCACCAGGGCCACCCGGTCACCCTCCAGCGCCTCAATGCAATCGGAAATCGCCAGCCTGGCGCGTTCCAGGCGATTGGGCTGCAAATCCTCGGCCAGCATGCTTTTGGAAACATCCAGCAAAAACACCACATCCCGGCCTTGCCGTTCAATGGTTTCCGGCTTCAGATTCCAGGCAGGCCGGGCAGCAGCAATAATGATCAGGGCGATGGCCGCAATAACGCCCGCCGCTTTCCATCGTCGCTTGACCGGACTGACGGAAAGATGGAGTTTATCAATCATGCCTGAATCCACAAACCGTTTTAACAATTGTCGACGCCGACCGGCGGCATGGACATACAGGCCGATCACCAATGGGATGGCCCACAACAAAAACAGCATATGGATGGATTGCAGTTTCATGCCCATTACGGCAGCCTCCTGAACACGGTGCAGGACAAAAGGATTTCCCCAGCGATCAGGGCCAGCGCAAGGAGTGCAAACGGCAGAAATCCCTCCTTGTAGTCCACATACCGGAGCGCCTGAATTTCGCTTTTTTCAAGCCGGTCGATTTCCTGATAGACCCCTGACAGGCTCCCGTCATCTTCGGCTTCCCGGAATACGCCCCCGGTCTTGTCCGCTATCATTTTTAATGTGGCGACGTCAGCCTCGCTGCCCCCCGGTACGGCAAACACCCCCAGAGGGGTCCGGATCGTGGCCGAGTCCCCGCCGCCAATGGCAATGGTATACACCCGGATGCCCCATTTGGCCGCCAGCTCGGCGGCTTCCAGCGGGGTACGCTTGCCGGTGTTGTTCTGCCCATCTGTCAGCAGGATAATGATTTTACTTTTTATCTTGTAGGCTCCGGGAATTTCTTTCTTTTGCTTTTCAAGTGACTCCTCGGCGGTCTGGAGCCGGGCCGCCGCCAGGGCCAGGGCATCTCCGATGGCGGTGCCGTCTTCCGGTTTCTGGGAAACGAGTTTTGTATTGTCCACAAACCGGGGCAGGGTATCATGGGCCAGGGTCAGGGGGCAGACCGTATCCGGATACCGGGCATAGGCGATCATGCCGATCTGATCATCGGGGCGGCCCGGCAGGTCCGCTCCGTTACCCAGGGCGAAATCCAGAAATACTTTTTTCACCACATCCAGCCGGGTCATCTGCGTTCCCTGATACGTCATTTCCGCGCCCATGCTCCCCGACCGGTCCACCACCATCTGAATGGCGATCCCCTCGGAAACATCCCGCACTTTTTCAATGCCGGTCTGGGGTCTGGCCAGAGCGACCACCAGGCAGACCAGAGCGGCACCCCGCAAAACCTGCGGCAGAATTAACAACTGCTGCCGCATGGAGATGCCGGATGCGCCCGCATGATTCACATCGGAAAACCGCACGGTGCCGGTTTTATGGACCAGCCGCTTCAAAAAAAATGCGGCGGCAATGACAATTAGTAATAAAAGCGCCCAAGGCGAATGAAAATGCATCACAAGTAGCCAGTTATATTATCAGATAATCATGAAAACCCTTTTTAGAATCCGGGAGTCAGAAGTCAGAACTGGGGGAGGGGAAAGGATACGGAGCCGATGCGGCTGCGATTCTTTCGTCCTGACTTCTGACTTCCGGATTCTAATTTCCCGCCTCATTCATACGGGTTTCCTGCACAAACGTTCGGCAACTGTCAATCGTATTTTGGATATCCTCACTGCTCGGCAGATGGGCCGCGAATTTCACCAGATCACAGTGGGTGAGAAATTGCTTCAGCAAGCCCTGATATCGGATATCCAGCGCGGAACCGGTTCTCAGTCCATCCAGGAACTCCTCGGTGGTCTGCTCCGGCGCGCGGATGCCGAAACGGCCTTCAATATACCGACGGAGAATACCGGATATTTCCTGATAAAACACCTTGACCTCCCCTTTTTCTATCAACCGGGCCGCAATCAGCTGATCCAGCGCCAGAAATGCCGATTCATGGGGAGGTATAAAAATTTCCGCAGCAACCAGCCGGGCATTGCGCCGTTTCCGGATAATCAGGAAAGCACCCAGACCCATCAATAATAGTCCGGCGGCAATCCCCGCTGTCCAATACCATACGGCCATGGATGGCGGCAAAGAAGACGGCGGACGGATATCATGGGGATTCATGCCCTTTTCATCCGCAGTTTTCGGCAGCACGGAGGTCACCGTAACCGGAACAGGTTCGGTATCAATGCTTTGATCGGCTTTGTCCTTTTCTCCGGCTTTCCAGAAATGCACGGTCATGGCGGGAATGGTATATGCGCCGGACAAAAACGGCTCCAGGACATAAATTCGGCTAACGCTTATCCGACTGTCTTCCGTCAGTTCCTGAGATGGGGCCGTTACTTCCACCAGGGAAAAGCTCACCTCTTTCTCATCCGTTTCCGGCAGTTGATCCGGCAATTCCGCCTCATAACCGGAAGGAATCAGGGCGGTGATTTTTAATTCCAGCCGGTCGGCCACCGTGATGGTGGATGGGTCGACATCCACAGCGACAGTCACCTGACCTTTTTCAAAGGTTTTATGAATGCCAGAGGCCGCTTTATTTTCGGTTTCCGGCGTCTGGCGGCAGACGACCAGCATCAGCAACCCCGCCGCGCCCAGAACAAGCAGAACTCTCAGCAGGCTCTCAGGAAGTATCTTTTTTTTACTCAAATTCATCATTTTATATCTATCAGCCTGGCATCATGGTCGGTTACTGGCGGAGCCGGCGGCCCCGGATTTTGAAAAACCGCACCAGATCTCCGACATAATCCCGGTTGGTGTCAATTTCCAGATGATCGACCCCTGTGGACCGGAAAAGGTTCCGCACTCGCTGTAGACGGGCCAAGCCCAGTGCCTCGTAGCGCTTTCGGACGTCCCGGCTGCCGGTATCCATGACCACCCGCCTGCCAGTTTCCGCGTCTTCCAGTTCGATTAATCCAACCTCCGGCATCTGCATTTCCCTGGGATCACTCACCGACACGGCAATCAAATCATGCCGTTTGCCCATGACCCGGAGGGGTTTTTCAAATCCCTCATCAAAGAAATCGGAAATCAGAAACACCACGCAGCGCTTGGTTGTTATCCGGGTCAGGTATTCAATGGCCCCTTTAATATCGGTGCGGGTGCGCTCCGGAGAAAACGACAGCAGCTCCCGGATAATCCTCAGCACATGGGTCGCGCCCTTGGCCGGGGGGATGAATTTTTCCACCCGATCGGTGAACAGGGCAAGGCCCACCTTGTCGTTGTTTTTTATGGCGGAGAACGCCACCAGCGCGCAGAGTTCCGCCGCGACCTCGTTTTTCGTCCGCTGAATGCTTCCGAACCCGCCGGAAGCGGACATGTCCACCAGAAACAGGACGGTGAGTTCCCGCTCTTCCACATACAATTTCACATGGGGGGAGCCGGTCCTTGCCGTGACGTTCCAGTCGATGGTCCGGACATCGTCGCCCATCTGATATTCCCGGACCTCGGAGAACGACATGCCCCGGCCCTTGAAAATGCTTTCGTACTCCCCGGCCAGCAGGTGGTTGACCGCCTTGCTCGTATAAATCTGGATATACCGGATTTTTTTGGCAAGCTCTTTTGAGATCATGGCACATCCACGGTTTGAAGGATCAGTTCAATAATATTTTCAGATGTTTTTTCTTCCGCTTCCGCCTCATAGGTCATGAGAACCCGGTGCCGCAGCACATCCATTGCCACGGATTTCACATCCTGGGGAATCACATATCCCCGGCCTTCCATGAGAGCAGAGGCCTTGGACGCCATAGCCAGAAAAATAGTGGCCCGGGGAGACGCGCCGTAACGGATCAGGGGCCGGATATCCAGCCTGTAGGCCTCAGGGTTCCGCGTGGCTTCCACCAGGTTGACGATGTATTCTTCGATTTTTTCATCCATGAAAATATCGTCCGCCAATTCCCGGAGCCTTCGGATATCTTCCATGCCGATCACCGGGGCAACGCTCGTGGCCGGCCGGGAACGGGCCATTTTTTTAAGTATCCGGTGTTCCTGGTCCTTGGTGGGATAGGTCACCGTCAGCTTCATCATGAACCGATCCACCTGGGCTTCCGGCAGGGGATACGTGCCTTCCTGTTCTATGGGGTTCTGGGTGGCCAGCACCAGAAACGGGTCGGGAACGGGATAACTGGCGTCCCCGATGGTCACCTGCCGCTCCTGCATGGCCTCCAGCAGGGCGCTCTGGACTTTGGCCGGCGCCCGGTTGATTTCGTCCGCCAGCACGATATTGGCAAAAATCGGGCCTTTTTTGGTGGTGAATTCGCAGGTCCTGGGATTGTAAATGAGAGTGCCGATCACGTCTGCGGGCAGCAGGTCCGGGGTGAACTGGATCCGCTTGAACACGGCGCTGACGAGTCCCGCCAGGGTGGTTACGGTCAGAGTTTTGGCGAGCCCCGGAACCCCTTCAATCAGCACATGCTGATTGCACAAAAACGCCATAATCATCCGATCCACCAGAAGGTCCTGCCCCACAATGACCTCATGCACGGCAGCCCTTATCTGCTGGATGGTCCGGCTTTCCTGCTCCACTTTTTCGGTGATCTGTTTGACGTCAACCGCCATCTTATTCAACTCCTTTGTTTTTTCTCATACGTTAAAACAGGTATTTTCACTGTCAAGAAGGGGGCCTTTGCCTTAAGGTTCAGGCTGCCGCGGCGTCTGACGGCCTTTTCAGCAGAGATCTCACCTGCCCGATCAGTCCCTGGATACCTTCCGATTTATCATAATATCCTGCCGCGCCCTTGATCCGTTTTTTCTGTTCCACAACCGGATAGACACTGGCCACCAGAACCAGGGTCTTTTTAAAAAACGCCTCCATCACATCATGGAGAACAGCGCCGTCGACCGTATCCGTCAGATTGATATCCAAAAGAACCAGATCAATCGAATGGGCCAATAATATTTCATGGGCGAGTTCCGCATTGTTCGCCAGAAACACCTGATACCCTTCCTTTTCCATCAATCTCCCGTATAAACTTCTGATTCTTTCTTCATCATCGACGATCAGAATTGTTTTCATGCCTGCATCTCCCTGCCTTTGCTTGAGTGTTTTTTTGACCACGGCGGCAGATTACGATATACAGGATAATAAAAAGGTTAAAAAAAGATTAAAGTTTTCTTATAAAACCGGAGCTGGAAAAGGAAGGTTTTTTATTATAACTACTATTATTTCAAGTAATTAAATTTTTGATAACCTGATAGCTGGCATATGCAGACGTGCCCAGAATGATTTCCAGAGTAAGGATATAGAAAGCGGCACAGGCAGTTATAATTATCCATGAACTGCCGTTGGCAAAAGTGGGCGTTTCAGAAAAAACCAACACCGGCTGGCAGGGCTAAGTTTTTCCGAGTTGAAAATCCAAGGAATTTGATGTGAGCCTGTTATGCGAGGACTGGACGATACTATCGCATCGTCCAGTCCATTTTCTTGTTTAAGAAGCAGACAAATCATCTCTATCAGAAATTGATTCAGGCTGACCGGCGCATTTGGCGCATGGCGAATGTCAGCAGCACCAGAACCATCAGAAGCGCCCCGATGGAGTTCATCGATGGTATCGATGCTGGCACCGGGTTGGACAATTCGTTCGATGAAAAGGAGAAACCGCAAATGGATTCAGAATTGTTCTGATGCGCAACAATTACAACGGTCGCGCCGACGGGCGCAGAAAAGCTGAAGGACTGGGGAAGTGAACTCCCGACATCTCCCAGATAATTTTCCGACATATCCTCAGGATTGAAAGATCCCAGATAGGCCACCAGATGTACATTTGTTCCGCAGTCCATCGTATCAAGCTGCACGGTGACGCAAGTGCCGGGGCCGGTATTCTTATAGGTAAAAGTTTTGTAACGATACGGCGGATTATCCGCCAAAGTGCCGGGAAAAGCCTTGGCAGGATCGCATTGGCTTGGGATCGCATCCCGGAACAGCCGCTTCGCCATTGTCGGATCATTCCCGTCAAAAGTCTGGGTTCCGGAAGACACCAAACGCACAACTGCGTCCGGGGTTTTAACCGACTCCGGCGCCCCTGGTAAATCGTTAATGGCCGCCCAGACATTCGAACCGGTAAATAAAAACATCATAGCAAGAACAATACGTAACATCTTCCACCTCCACATTTGGTTATCAACATTACAAAAAATCCGGCTCACGCATTCGCGAACCAGTTTAAAAACTGTTTCATCGATTAAATCAGGAAAGTTGGGTTCAAACCCTGACTTGACATTTTAATGATACAAACGGATCGATCCGAATCCGGCCAGGGAACTTGGCAATCAATTCAAGATGTTGTTCAAGATCATTACTGGAAAAAAGCATTCCTTACCGGTCAAACCCTGAGAAAAAAATGCCGGAATATCCCGTTTGCCACTATTTTTTTCGTGCAATTTCCAGTAGCAAATAAATCTTTCTCCGTCAATATGTAATTAAATCAAGCCCTATAAATAGTATTTAGCCTCTTTCAATCCGGCTAGGACTTCCCGATCAAGCCGGATTTTACAAAATTAAACTTTTGCGAAGCCATCATTGAAAAACACCTGATAATAAGATATTGTTTCCGAATAGTTCCGGGCTATTTCAAGCCGATGGGTAGGGATTGCAGCGACATTCCAACCCAAACTCCCGACAAAACAAGTGGAGAAACCCCTATGCCTTCCCTCGACACTAAAGTCGACTACCGTCACCCAGAAATCATCCTGCAAAATCTCATCCGCTTTGACACCACCAATCCGCCGGGCAATGAAAAGGCGTGTGTCGAATATATCACGAGCCTGTTCAAACAAAATGGAATTGAATCCATCTTAATTGCAAAAGACCCCAACCGTCCCAATTTAATTGCCCGGCTGAAAGGCCGCGGCTCCGCCCCGCCGCTTCTTATGTATGGGCATGCGGATGTGGTGACCACGGAAAACCAGACATGGCGGCACCCCCCCTTTGAAGGAAAAATAACAGACGGGTTTGTCTGGGGCCGGGGTGCTCTGGACATGAAGGGGATGGTTGCCATGATGGCCGCCGCACTTCTGCGGGCAACGGCCGAAAACCTGAAACCCGCCGGGGACATTGTTTTTGCCGTTCTCAGCGACGAGGAATCCGGCGGCAATTTCGGCGCCCGGTATCTGGTGGAAAATCATCCGGAGCAGTTTTCCGGTATCCGCTATGCCATTGGGGAGTTCGGGGCCACGGCCATCTACGTCGGCCGTCAGAGGTTTTATCCCATCCAGGTATCGGAAAAACAGATTTGCTGGATCGAAGCCACCTTCAGGGGACCGGGCGGACATGGATCGCTTCCGATAAAAAACAGCGCCATGTCCCAAATGGCGAGATTTATCAACACAATCAGCCGCAAAAGCCTGCCGCCGCATATCACCGACATCCCACGACAAATGATTGAGACCATTGCTTCCGCCATGCCGAAGCCTGCTGGCCTGATCATGCGCCAGCTGCTCAACCCGATGCTGACGGAAGGTGTTTTGAAACTGTTGGGGCCCAAAGGCGACAAATTCAAACCGCTCTTTTTAAACACCATCAATCCGACGGTTGTCCGGGGCGGCAGTAAAATCAACGTGATTCCCTCGGAAGTAACCCTTCAGCTGGACTGCCGGCTCCTGCCGGGATTTACCCCTGAAGACCTGGTCGCGGAACTAAGGAAGACAACCGGAACGGATATTGCCATCAACCTCCTCAGCTATGATCCCGCTCCCTCCAAACCGGATCTTTCCATGTTCGGCCTGCTGGCCGATATCCTGCGGGAAGCGGACCCCGAAGGCATACCCGTGCCCATGCTGCTGCCCGGCGCAACGGACGGACGATTTTTCTCGCGTCTGAACATCCAGACCTATGGATTTACCCCCATGAACCTGCCGCCGGAATTTGACTTTTTTTCCACCATCCATGCGGCCGATGAACGGGTGCCGGTTGACGCGCTCCATTTTGGGGCAAATACCATTTTCCGGCTGCTTGAACGTTACGGAGTGCCTGCAAAATAAGCATCTAATCATCTCAACGGGTTTGCTCTTGACAGGACCCGCTCCTACCGATTATAGGCGTTGGCTATCTATTTACTTTTTCGTTTCATTGCTCCAGGTTATTCCCGGAAGCGATACAGATCCCATTCCAGTCAGGAGGTAAACCATGGAACCATGCCCCTGCGGCAGCAGCCAGACCTACAGTGAATGCTGTGAGCCCTTTATCCAGGGCCTGAATCAACCCACGACCGCCGAAGCCCTCATGCGGTCCCGCTACAGCGCTTTTGTGAAAGAACAAATCGATTATATTTATAATACCATGCCACCGGCCAAACGCCGCGACTTCAATCGGGCGGAGACGGAAGCCTGGTCTAAAAATTCCGAATGGCAGGGACTTGAGATCCTTCAGACCAAAGACGGGGGAACCGGGGATGAAGCCGGTACGGTGGAATTTATCGCCCGGTTTCTGGACAAAGGAAATCCGGTCGAGCATCATGAAGTGGCTGAGTTTGAAAAGATTGACGGGCAATGGTTTTTTATGGATGGCCGCGCACCCAAACCGGCTCCGGTCATTCGCCAGGGACCGAAAACCGGGCGGAACGATCCCTGCCCTTGCGGCAGCGGCAAAAAATTCAAAAAATGCTGCGGGGCATAAGACCGGGACAACCGGTCAAGCCACACAGACATCTTCTTCTTGAATGACGATTTCTTTCATCTAAAAACTGTATTTGGCTTCAAGAAAGATCCGGTCGTTTTGTCCGATACGTTGCATCTCCGGCAGATCTCCCGATTGATAGGTCACAATTCCGAACAGGACAGACAGGGGGTCACTTACATCATATTCCATTGTGTAACGTTCAAAAGCGCCGTCGTCCCCGGTTAAACCGAACAGCGACGCCAAAACGGTCAGGGTATAGGTTTCATTGACAAACGTCCGGGTAAACCGAAAGGCGGATTGGAACTGATCCTCAGTCACCTGGTCCGGAGGTTCTTTGAGAGCGGATTCAAATTCAATGATATGCCGATTGGCCGCCTCTATGCTGAGGGTTGTTTCTGAAAATCCGGAATATTCAAAGCCCGCCAGCACATCGATGCGGTCATATTTTTTACCGGGCGTATTTGCAAATTCTAACCCGTGAATGAAAGCGGCTTCACTTTTTAAAAGCCAGTTTCCAAGTGCAATGTTAGCCGTCGTTCCGGCCATCTGCAGCCGGTCATGGGGGAGCTGGAATACTGGAAAAGAATATCCGTCAATGGCTTCAAACCGGTACTCATCATTATAATAATCCGCATAATAGGCCGATAAATCCCACCCGGAGAAAATGCCGTTGAGCGCCAGGGCGAATTCCGTATTTTCAAGGGTGCTGTCGGGTTTGTTTTCAGGCGGCGGCGGAAGAGGAGACGGATAAAAATCACTGCCGAATGACGGATTCTTGTTAAACCGGATCTCATGAATTGCCATGGCTGAAAGATTGAAGTCGCCGATATAATAGTCCAGACGGGTCATGGTCAGCGGCAGCCTCAGGTCTTCAATGTCCGTCATTCCCGGTTCCCTCATGTCCAGCGGGTTAATGACATCGGTTACCCGTATGGTGTCGGATTTGCCCCAGACCACGATCTGACGGCCGGTTTTAATATCGATAGCATCAGTAATGGACCCGAGCAGGTAGGCTTCCCGGAGTTCAATTTCAGATTCATAATCATCGATCACATCGTTTGTGTAATCATCTTTACCGTTAACCCGGTAGGCAAAATCGTAAAAGCCCTTGCCACTGACCAGCGCCTGCCATTGGCTGGGAAGGTCGATATTTAAGTCAAGCTGCAGTTCCGTCCGAAGCCGTGACAATCCCCGCCAGTCTGTCTGGCTATATGAGGGCGGGTTGTGCGCGAAATTGTAACTGGAACCGATTTTAAAATACCCATCGATGCTGAACGGAGAGGACCCGGCAAAAATGTCCGGCGGCGGTGCCGCAGCCGAGTCCCCTGGGGCAGGAGAATCCCCGAACGTATCATCATCAAATCCCTTGAGAACATCTGCCGCGTCATCTGGTGGTTCAGAATTACCCTGAACGAGATCATCGGCTGCGGTGTCATCGTCAAAACCTTCCAATATTTCACTAACATTGCTGCCTTCTTCAGAAAGCGCCATTTTCGGAAACGACATCACCACAGCAAAGATAAACAGCATATAAAGGAAAACGCGGATTCGAAAAATCGTCAGATCACGGCATTGCATTGGGTTCACAATCCTTTTTCCATCCTTCTGACAGTAAACAAATCTTCTTCCAGCCCCTGGTTGAATTTGACATTGTTGAATTTCAATATGGTTTTATGAACCGTCTGGTTGCCTTTCTTTTTCGCCACATGCATTTCAGTTCCCACCCAAATGCCATCGATCTGCTCTAGTTTAACCATGTCCATGTATTTGACAGAATCACCGGTTTTTTCCCAGTTCACTGCCCGGACCACAAAATCAATGTCTTTTTGAACAATGACCAGAGATTTGGTATACCCGGTTTCATCAATGATTTCCTTCGAGCGGGGCTTTGATTCGATCACCCATGCGTCTTTCCCCCGGACCTGGGTCTCCTTTTTTAAATAAAAATCATAGTCTTCCAGGTTTCGGGAGGTCATGTCCGAATAATTCAGGTCGGATCCCATAAAACTGTCACTTTTATCACTGGACGCGATCCGCTTGGTTTTTTTCAGCGCCGGCAGGTACAGCCACTGGTCGTCATCCTTGTCCGGATCATCGTAATCATAGGTTAAAAACGAGGTGTCTTTAACATCCGCCGGATGCAGAAAAAACATGAGCCGGAGGGTATCTTCGCCCTTGTCTTTTGAAAATACCGACAATTTGCGGATCCGCTCTTCGTCATTTTTGTCAATCAGCGTCATGATCATTTCCGATGTCTGATTGTCGCCATCGTTCCTGTCATCGACTTTCTGCATGATCTCACGGGCTTTTTCATCATCAGCCATTGAAAAAGATGGTGGGATGAGAAACGTAATCATCAGCGTCAGTCCGATGAGTCGAAAAACTGTCTTCATTTCTTCCTCCTTTTTGTCGGGTCTATTATTCCGGGGTTGCATTTATAAATTACTTATTTTAATGGTAAAAACCATTTAGACACCGGGAAAAGTTTGCTTGTTTGATGTATTTTTCCGCCTCATACTGTTTTCTTCGGATTTGCAAGGATCATCAGCGCCGGGGAAATAAAGTAGTCCGCCGCCAGTGCCGTTATAATGGTAAACCCGGTCAGAAAACCGAAACGGATAATATTCTGCATGCTGGCAAACATGTAGATGAAAAACCCGACGGACAGAACAAGCGAGGTGACCAGCATGGCGCGCCCCGTGCTGTGCAGTGTGTCAAATACCGCTTTTTCCGGGTCGCCGGACAACTCATAATAGCGCCGGAAATTGTGCATAAAATGGATGGTGTCATCCACGGCAAGGCCGATGGCAATACTGGCCACCATCATGGTGAACAAATCCATGGGGAACCCGAACCAGCCAATGACACCCAGCATCAGGATGATGGGTACCAGATTGGGGATCATGCTCAACAGACCGATCCGGATGCGGCCGATCAAAAGGATCATTAACAAGGTAATCACCACCAGCGCGATGAAATAGCTTTCCGCCATGCTCGTGATGGTATTGTTGAATGTTTTAGCCAGCAGGGCGACCAGTCCGGTGATCTGAAACTCAACATCCGCAAAGTTTTTGTTCAGGTAAGCGGCTATTTCTTCTTCCACAGGATCAAATAAAGTACCATCCACAAAGGGGACTTTAAGCGTCAGCCGGGCCATGGAAAACTGGCTGTCGACAAAATCCTCGAGATCATCCGAACCGCTGTTTTCAAACAGTAAAAATTCCTGCGCCACCAGCGGTTTGCTTTGCGGGATGGTATAGGCGTCCGGGTTGTTTTCATTTAACGCCTGGTTGATCTCTTTTAATAGCGTGGTGACAGACCAGGCTTTTCCAATAAACATTTCCTGATTGGATATTTTGACAAATTCCTTGCCGGCAGTTTCAATTCTGTTCAGCAGCTCCGGGTCATAGAGGCCGTTTTCCCGGTTGGTTTTAAATAAAACTTCCATACTCATGGATCCGTTGAGTTCCTTGTCGATTTTTTCAGTGGCCACCCGGATCGAACTGGTTTCCGGCAGCCATTTCAACGGATAATGGGAAAATCGGATGGAAAATATGCCAACAAAAGCAATGGCAACGATGCAGAAGCTGACAAAAAGAATTTTTTTGGGGTGGGTTGTGGAAAAACGGGCGATATTTTCCAGCACTTTATCCATGATCCGGTTATTTTTTCTCAAGGTTTCCGTTTTTTTGGTACTTAACGGGATGATGGCAATCAGGGCGGGCAGCAGAACAATCGTGTAAATAAACGCCAGCACGACCCCGGCGCCTGCAAATATCCCGAGTTCCGCCACTGGCGCCACAGATGCGTTCGCAAAAGACATTAACCCGGCAGCAGTGGTCAGGTTGGTCATCACCACGGCCAGGCCCGAATGGCCGAGGGCAAACACAATGGATTTTTCCTTGTTTTTTGTTTTCCTCAGACGGTGAAAGAATATAGCAAGGATATGAACCGATGACCCCACGCCCACGGCCAGGATGAAAGACGGCAGGATTTCCGTCACCAATTTCATGGGAACACCGAAAATCGCCATCAGACTGATGGTGGAAAGCAAAGACAGGATAACAATCACCATTGGCAGAAAGACACCCGAAATTCTCCGGAACATGATGTATAACATGATCGATACAGTCAGAATCGCGAGCAGCATGAATTTCTGCATGTCCGACATCATGGCTTCTTTTAAGAAATGAACCACGGCCGGGGAGCCGGCCAGGTAGATGGGAAGGTCATCAGATTGATATTTTTTTATGATTTTTTCAACCGCCACCACCACTTCCGTATTTTCTTCGTCGGTCAGGTATTTTCTTTTCGTGCCGGCAGGGGCCTGAATATCGGCATCAAAATCATCAAACCCTTCCATGATGTCGGTTTTCTGTCCTGCGGACGAAAGGCTCTGAGTCCGGATGATTATCGTGGTAAAAGTTCCGTCTTTGGATATCAGCATGTTTTCATACATGGGGTTGGACATGGCACGCTGTTTAATCATCTGAAGCTGGCCGGCGGTTTTCGGCCGGTTTTCCAAAAGGTCTTCAACGATTAAAAGATCTCCTTCGCCCCTTGTATTGCGGGCGTTCACAAGGCTGGTGATATCGTCAATGTAAGGAACATTTTCTTCCAGTTCCGTGTGCAGTTTAGCCAGCGTCTTTAAAAAATTGACATCAAACACCTGCTTCGGCTTGAGGGCCACGATAACCACTTCATCTCGGCCGAACTGGTCCCTGAAATTATTGTAAGTCAGAAGGGCAGGGTCTGATTTGTGTAAAAACGCTTCTGTTGAGGTGTCGATTTCAATTGTCGGGAGCTGGGACAGCAAGGCGCCGATGGCAATCAGCATCAGAAAAATCGTTTTGATCCGGTGATGATAAATTTTGCGGGCAAACGCTGAGAACTGGATTTCAATCCGGTTTCGAATATTTTTCATGGTCAATTCCTTTTATGCATTTGTAGAGATCGCTCTGAAAACCAGGGTTTCAATTTCACCGGAAATATCATCAGGCCATTTACTGAGGATCTTTTCAGGACCTATTCTATTGATTTGCTGATGGATTAATGCTTCCATCTGTTGAAGAAAAATTAACGGACCGGCGATCATAAAGTGGATCAGAAAAGAGGATGCCGGGTGAAACTCTTTTTTTTCAACTCCTTGCTTCAGAATCTGCGCCATTACTTCCAAAATGACGGTCAAAGCCTGAACCACTCCTTCCGGCAGGTTCTTTCCGCCGGAAGCAGCCTCCCGAAGCATGATCGGGGGAATCCGCGGGTTTTCCCGAATGGCTTGAGAAATCGTTTGAATATAAATATGCAGATTTTCAGATGGCTGTTTATCCCAGATGATATTTTTTCCCATGGCAGCCGCCATGTTTCCGAACGTTGAACTCAGCACCGCATTATAAAGCGCTTCCTTATCCCCGATATGGTAATAAATCATTGCCTTGTTGATTTTAGCCTGCCGGGCGATTTCATCCATGCGGGCCCCGGCATACCCCTTGTCCGCAAATTCGTTGGTAGCGGACTCAAGTATGCGGTCATAAATCAAGGATTTGTCTTTTTTGGGGTTTGTCATAGAATCCTCAGGTTTCCTTTTTTTCTGATAAATATACCTGCAATAACAATTATCAATAACGCAACCATATAGTTTAACCAACTGGTTGGTTAATTAAATCAAATCAGCGTATCTGTCAATGAAAACATGCATGGGGGAGAAAAGAATACAGACTGGGGACATAAAAGGAGAGGCCCATCGCCTGTGGGCTATTTACCGGTAAATACAGGATTCCGCTTTTCGATAAATGCGGCCCGACCTATCTTCAGGTCATCACTGTTGAATGCTTCCGTAATCAGTTTCTGCGCATCGCTTAGGTATTCGGAACCGATCAAAAAATATTTTCCAATCATGTTGAGAATCTTTTTGGTTCCTTTTAATGACAGGGGCGCATTTTTGGAAATCTCGTCCGCCATGGCGTAAACGGTTTCTGAAAGGCTATCTGCCGGAACCAGATGATCCACGAGCCCCATCTCTTGAACTTCTTTCCCCTGGTAGGTGCGGCCCGTGAAAAATATTTCACGGGTTTTAGCCATTCCAACCACTTCGATAAACTGGCTTAACCCTTCGGGATGATAAACGATTCCCAGCTTTGCAGGAGGCATGCCGGCTTTGATATGGTCCGCGCCGATACGGATATCACAGCATACCGCAAGGTTCAAGGCAGCGCCGAAACAGTAGCCGTTCATCATGGCAATGACCGGAAAAGGAAAATTTTTCACAGTGTCGAGCGCCAGCGTCAGGGGGTTGCCTGTTTTTAAAAGTTCCGCGGCTTCCGGTGAAAGTTCCGTCGGGATGGCTGAAATATCATATCCGGAAGAAAACGCTTTTTCTGAATTGCCGGTAATGACAACGCAGCGCACCGAATCATTTTCCGCCCATTCCGTCAAAACCAGATGCAGCTCCGCCAACATCGAGAGCGTCAATGAATTGCCCCTGTCCGGCCGGTTCAATTTCAGGGTTCCCACATGACCCGAAATTTCTTTGATCAACACTTCTTTTTCCAATTCGGCTTCCTTTGTTTTTAATTTTTCGCTGACAGGGTGGTCACTGATTTATTACTGTGAAAATAAGAGAATAAGTCTTATAATATGTTATAAATCATTACGGCAAAATACGGCAGCCAGCCAAAGCGCTAAAGCATAACCGACTGCGGCTTATTTTCCGTAAGGGTAACATCAATCCCCGGAGTTTGCCACGATAATGAGCGCATGCCCCCGATTCCGAACAATGCTGACCATTACTAAAGAATAGCTCGTCATCAGCCCCAAACGCCGGGGGCTATCGAAGGGTGCAGGAATGGTCCATCTGCCCACAGTCAGTCTCAGGCGTCTTGTCCCGTTTCTGGTGCTTGCGGCAATGCTAACCGTCAGCGAAGGGATCCGTGCGGAGTGCAAGGAGCCGATCCCGCCCGAGGACCGGATCGGCCGGGCGACGATCGTTACTGTGTCCGGCATCGGTATCATTACCGCGTGGGGGGTTGCCAACTGGGACTACTTTTCCAAGACACCCCAGGCCAAATCCGAGGGATGGTTCAGCCAGAACACGGATGAAGGCGGCGTGGACAAACTCGGGCATTTATACACCACCTACGCGACCGCACAAGGCATTTCAAGCCTGTTTGACTACTGGTGTTTTACCGCGGAGGACGCAGCCTTGTATGGCTCCCTCTCCTCACTTGCCATCATGGGGTACATGGAGTTTGGGGATGCCTTCAGCGGCTACGGCTTTTCTTATGAGGATTTCATTGCCAACTTCATCGGCGGGATCGCCAGCTATTGCCGGTACCGGTATCCGGACCTGGCAAAGAAGGTTGATCTGCGGTGGGAAATCGGAATTCACCCGAATAAAGGAGACATCACCACCGATTATGAAAACTCTAAATACCTGATTGCGCTCAAGCTGAACGGCTTCGGCTCCTTAAGCAAGAGCATGCTCAGGCATTTCGAAATTCACATCGGATACTATACAAGAGGGTATTCAGATCCGGACAAAATCCATAAAAGGAACGTCTATGCGGGCATCGGGCTGAACCTGACCGACCTGCTCCGGAGACATGGCTACCCAAAGCTCGCCACCTTCCTGAATTACTACCAGCCGCCGGGAACTTATGTCGCTGCCGATAACAGACTGGGGGATTGAACAAATGCCTGCCCAGATCAGAACCTGTTTGGGTCTATATGGAAGATAGTTTTTATATTATTATAAGCCAGTTGAAAAAGATATGGTTTTTGGGCCGGTAAAATGCTACAAATCGCACCCATAAGATTTACCTCTTCTTGTAACGACGCAGCGAGCATGGAAACCCTTTGCAATCAAACGAGAGTTATACTCTATGACGCTTTGAGCGATTTTCCACATCCTGATTTGAGAGGACGGTTTTGACCATTTTAGCTGAAGGCACCCAAAACAAACTGATAACGATTGATGATGATGGAAAATACATCGTCTATCAAAACGAAAACAAGCGGCGCAACTTCGCCAACCCAGAGGAAAAAGTCCAGGCAGAGGCCTTTCTGTCCTTGATTTTGATATACAACTATCCACCCCAGCGTATCCGTCAATTCGTCAAGGTGACAATGGGGTCTGATACCAAAGAGGCGGATATTGTCGTCTATAACGACGATGCTTGCACCAAGCCGCACATTGTTGTCGAATGCAAAAAAGAAGAAGTTTCGGAAGCGGAATTTGAGCAGGCGGCGAACCAGGCTTTTTCATACGCTCAGGCCCTTGCAGGCACCATCAAGTATGTGTGGGTCACTTCAAAAATCAAAAACGCCTATTTTCGGGTGGATAAGGACAGCAGCACCAGGAGCACTGAGTCTGATATTCCGCAGTATGGCGTTCTAAAACTGGCGCGGTACAAATACGCCAAAGATGGCGGCACGGTTGGCGGACAGCGGCTTTTCGAGCTGGAAGTTGTCACCCAGGATGAGTTGACCCGCCGTTTTAAACAAGCGCATCAAGCCTTGTGGGGCGGTGGTGAACTGAACCCGTCCGAGGCGTTCGACGAGCTGGACAAACTGATATTCTGCAAAATCTGGGATGAACGCAAGCCGAGAAAAAAAGGAGAGCCCTACAGTTTTCAGGTGTTTGCCGAACCAAAGGCCGATGAAGAGGAAAAAGAAGAGGACCGGCTGAGCAGAGAAAACAATAAGCTGCTGAAAAGAATCCAGGAAATTTATGAAGAAGGCCGCAAAAAAGACAAGGAAGTTTTCAAGGATGACATTCGCCTTTCGGCGTCGAAATGCCGGTCGGTAGTCAGCTATCTGGAAAGCGTCAATCTGGGCAAAACAGACCTGGACAGCAAGGGCCGGGCCTTTGAGGAATTTCTGGGGTCTTTCTTTCGCGGCGATTTCGGCCAGTATTTTACCCCACGGCCCATCGTCAAGTTCATTGTCGATGTGCTGCCCATAACCAGTGAATCGCTGGTTTTGGATACTTCTTGCGGCAGCGGCGGTTTTCTGCTTCATGCCCTGGACAAAGTGCGTAGGCAGGCTGGTGAATACTATCCCCAGACGGAAGGCCACCCCGAAACTGCTGAACATCACCGCCACTGGCACGACTTTGCGAAAAATAACCTTTTCGGCATTGAGATCAATGAGCAGATCGCCCGCACCGCCAAGATGAACATGATTATCCACGATGACGGTCATACCAATGTCATCAGCGCCGACGGATTGCTTCCGGACGATGAATTGCACAAAAAGTCCGGCAATCCAGGTTTTGCCTATAATCGTTTCAATTTCATCATTACCAATCCCCCCTTTGGCTCTTCGGTCAAACAGACTGAAAAGGCATACCTAAGCAACTACCGGATGGCGGCCAAGGAAGTGGACTGGCTGAACCCCAAAAGCAAGGCCGCTACGCGCCCCAACCAAAGCACCGAAGTGCTGTTTATCGAGCAATGCCACCAGTTTCTTGCAGATGGCGGTTATCTGGCGATTGTCGTGCCCGACGGCATTCTGACCAACTCCAGCATGCAGTATGTGCGGGACAAGATTGAAGAAGATTACCGCATCGTGGCCGTGGTTTCCATGCCGCAGACCGCTTTCATGGCCACCGGCGCTGGAGTGAAAAGCTCTGTGCTGTTTCTGAAAAAGCTGACGGAAAAACAGAGCGAAAAAATCAGAAACGCCAAAACCGCCCTCAAGGACCGCATAAAAGAAGAACATGCATTTAACCGGGAACTTGCACGGCTGGAAAAGGAGCGGGATACCCGGATCAAAAGCCTGGAAGGTTTTGCCAATCCCGGCAACCTGACCGGCAAGGCGTTGAAGGAATCCGAGGCGTTTCTGGAATGGAAAAAAACCGTCAATGACGAATGCGCGGAAAAAATTGACGCCTTTAAAGAACGGTTACTGGAACAGTATGAGACCAAACGCCGGGAATTGCAGGAGGATTACGATATTTTCATGGCGATTGCCGAGGATATCGGTTATGACGCTGCTAACAGACCAACGGGGAATAACGAGCTGGATGTAATTACGCCGGAACTGGCCCGGTTTGTAGATGCGATTGAAGCTGGGGAGGCGTGATTATGGATTACCAGCTTTCGGAAACGGTAAATCAGGATAAGATATTTTTGGTAAAGCGGAGCGATCTTGAGGGGCGATTAGACTGCGAATATTACAAGCCTGAAAGAAAATTATTTTTCACTCGCCTTCGAGCCAACAATTATATCGATAAGCTGATGACTGCAATTAAAGATGGCTCTTACGGCGTACTTCCACCCGGTGACTGCTATGATGATTGTCATCCCGTAAAGTTTTTAAGAGCCACGGACTTAAAGCCGGATTTGAATTTGAGTTTTGAATCATATAAAAAAGTGCCCCAGAAATATTTCGATAACCACAAACGTGCCCGCTTAAGACGAAATGATATTTTGATAGCAGTAAAGGGTGCCACAATAGCTTCAAATAAGAGTGTCGCATTTGTCTCAAGCCCCGTTGAAAATGCCATTGTCAACGGGTCTATTTTTAGATTTCAATGTACGGATTTATACATACCAGAATTTATTGCTTTTATGCTTGAATTGCCATCCACAAAAAAACAACTGAAATACAACTTGGTGGCTAATAATGCAGTCGATTATGTCGATAAATCAATAATTAAGAATTTATTGGTATACCTCCCGCCAATCGGCATACAAAAACAAATCCTCACCAAGATGCACATTGTCTATGCTGAAAAAAAACAAAAAGAGGCTCAGGCGCAGCAACTCCTTGATTCAATTAACAGCTACCTGCTGAACGAGCTTGGTATTGAGCTGCCGCCGGAAGAGAAAAACACCATCCGCCAACGGATGTTTTTCCGCAAGTTCAGCGAGGTAAGCGCTGGGCGGTTTGATGCGGCGGCATTTCAGCAACAGGTTGAAAACACAAGAAAAGCAATTAAGAGCGGGATTTTCAACACAGACAAGCTCAAACATGTCGTTAAGTTCAAGGCTGAACAAGTCACTGAAATTGATGCCCGAACATATATTGGTCTGGAAAATATTCAATCCAATACAGGTGAATATTTGCCATCTGAAGAGAAAACGAGCATATCCAGCGCTGGAACCTTCAAGCAGGATGATATCTTGTTTCCAAAGCTTCGACCCTATTTGAACAAAGTCTTCCATGCATCTTTCGATGGCGTATGTTCGACCGAGTTTCATGTCCTGCAAGCATCAAAGATTGATCCGGCTTTTTTTTCATTTTTCTTGCGGTCAAAGGCGGTTGTGAATCAAACAACATGCCTTATGACCGGGAATACATTACCGCGTCTACAAACCATTGACATTCAGGACCTTGATATCCCTCTTCCCCCTCTCGAAAAGCAAACCGAAATCGCCGCCCATATCCAGGCCATCCGAAACCGGGCCAAACAGCTCCGGGTCGAGGCCGCCGCCGGGCTTGAACAGGCCAAACGGGAAGTGGAGGCGATGATTATCGGGGAAACCAGCCATTGATCGTTTGAGAAGATCATAATCCGGGAACTGCTTGCTCGTTTATTCCCCTATATATCATCCAACCCATTGTCATTCTTACTTTTCTTTTGAAAGAAAAGTAACAAAAGAAACCTGCCCGTGCGCTGCGGAAAGCCCCCTGCCCCTTCCGGTTTCCGTGGCGTGGGCAAAAACTCGCTGACAAAGTGGAAAATCGAGGGATTGTTGTGTCGATAGCGTTTATCTCAATCGGCAGGTTCATTGGCATTTATCCGCTCAAACAGTTTGCCCCCGTCTTCCACGGAAACTGGAAGGGGCAGGGCCGCATCGCAATGGGCCAAAACCACCACCGGCGAAAAGTGTTGTCCTATTGACGGGAAAGAATCCCGACAAAACGAAGATGGGATAATTTCCGGGCAGTCTGTTTTTGGTCAGGAAAAAGAAGCTGCTGAGAATTTTTGGCCCATCGCGCTGCGTCCCTGACAGGCGGTTTTTCGTGGAGAAAGGGGGAAACTGTCTGAGCGGCGGCAAAGCAACTCATTTGATGCTTGAACTGTTTGACTGCATGCCTCCATCAGGATGCGCCGATCTGTAAGCGAGTTTTTCCCCCGCCACGTAAAAGCGCCTGTCTGGGAATCAAGCGGCGCGGGGCTGGTTTCTTTTGCTACTTTTCTTTGCCACCAAAGAAAAGTAGAAATTACAGGTATTTGCCGGTAAAAACAAGGCAGGATTACCAGAGACAAAGGCCTCTCCGGCATTCTTCAAACAATATTTTTCCGTACACCCTTCGCCGGGGCATCTTGCGGGGGTCCGGCAAATGCCTGGGCGATTTGCATCCACTGGGCGGCGATATCGCCTTGAATAGTTAACCCGGTATCGGCCGGATGACGTCTCTGGGTAACCACCAGACAAAAATCCAGGGCCTGCCCGCTCACCACATTTTCCGCATCTTCCGGTCCCCAAGACCACAATTCACCCGACGGACTGGCAAGCGCGACCCGGACCGCCTTTTCCGGAACGGCCAACCCCCTGTTTTTAAAACTCCATTTAAAGGTGGATACCCCTAAAAAAGCAATATGTTTGAGCCGGTCCGTACCCGGACGGATAATCTTGAGAGCGTCCGCGATATCCTGGCCATGGGCCCAGGTTTCCATAATCCGGGCAGTGGCTGAACTGCGCGCGCTCATGGTGGGGCCGTACCAGGGAACCCGGGCATCCGGTTCCAAATTTTCAAACGCCGCCACCAACCGCGTCCGCTCTTTCCGCCACCAGGCCAGCAGATCGGCATCGGACATCCCGTTGCCCATGGCGTTGACCTTCCGGTACACATCGTCATAACTTGTGATGCCTTCCAGAATATTTTCGAGTTCCGCATTAAAGGCCTTGGCATCGGTTGCCGACAGATAAGCAGTTTTATCAAAATATGCCAGATGACTGATCTCATCTTTAACGGTCCAGTTGAAAAAAGGTGTCGTCGTCTGCCAGCCGCCGAAATCCAGGTCTTTCACCATATCATCCAGGGCCGAATATTCATCGGCAAGGTCTTTAGAAATCGCTTTCATTAGTATCCTTCCAGCTTGGCAATCACATCACTCATCACCTCACTGGCCCCTCCGCCGATGGACAGCAACCGGCCATCCCGGTAAGCCCTGGATATCCGCATTTCATTCATCAACCCCAAACCGCCATACATCTGCAGGCACCCGTCCGCCACTTTGCTGAGCAGGCTCCCGCCAAAGAGTTTGCCCATGGAAATCTCCTTTGAAACATTCTGGCCGGCCATTTTCATGCGCACAATATGATATGTCAGTTGTTTAAGGCATTCGATTTCACTCAGCCATTCCACGAGCCGGTGTCGCAGCACCTGCTTTTTGATCAGGGGATTACCGAACACAATCCGGCCTTTGAGGTATTCAACGGTTTCATCAATAATATCTTTGGCGCTGATGTAGGTCAGCGGAAGCACGGCAAACCGTTCATGCTGGAACTGCATCATCTGCTGGATAAACCCCTCCCCTTCCCTGCCGATAAGGTTTTCAGCCGGAATCCGCATGTCGTCAAAATAGAGTTCTGCGGTATCGCTGCTTCGCATTCCCATTTTATCGAGTTTTTTGCTGATCTTGAAACCGGGAAGGTTCGTGGGGACCACAAACAGGCTGAAGGAATGGTATCCCGGCTGCTCGCTGGTGCGGGCCAGCAGGGTGAGAAAATCAGCCTGAGTGCCGTTGGTGATGTAGGTTTTGGAGCCGTTCAAAATGTATGAATCGCCATCTTTCTTAGCGAATGTTTTCAGCGCCGCCACATCGGAACCGGCATCCGGTTCGGTCACGGCGATGGCGGAAACCATGTCTCCCTGGATGGCCGGTTTTAGATAGGTTTCCTTTAAATACTCGCTGCCGAATTCATCAATGGCCGGGGTGGCCATGCTCATCTGGACCGCAATGGCCATGGGGACGCCGCCGCATTTGATGTGGGCCAGCTCTTCCATGACCACAGTTTCGTACCAGTAATCGAGTCCCTCTCCGCCGTATTTTTCATCATAGCGGATGCCGAGAAAACCCAGATCCCCCATTTTCTTAAACAGGTCGTGCAGCGGGGCGATTCCTTTTTCTTCCCATTCGTCCACATACGGATTGATTTCCCGGTTGACAAAATCCCGGACTGCCTTGCGCACCAGATCATGGTCTTTGGTAAAATAAATTTCGCTTCCCATGGGTTTTTCTCCTTAAAATATATTAAAAAAATGTATAGTTACGACAAAATGGACACAGGAACCGCAATTATCTTTGCCCGCAAATATTCCCCCAGCGTTTTGGCCTGGGGATCATTTCTAACGGATGCCGCCACCCCTTCCCCCAGCACGCCTTTGATGTAAAAATTAAGCGCGAACAGATTGGGCAGTTCATAGCGTTCAATCTCAAAGGGCTCCATGTCCGGCAGCAGTTCTTTTAATTTTTCAACTGTTAAAAACCGGTTTAAAAATGAATAGGTCTTTATATTTTTAGCCCACACCCCGAGATTGGCATTGCCGCCCTTGTCGCCGGACCGGGTGGCGAACAACCGTCCGAAGTAAATTTTACGCAAATTTGCCATGGGGATATCGCTTAAACTCACTTGCGCCGGTTGAACATCCTTTATGTCAGGATAATCCTCCACCGGTTTTATGGTAAATTCCGATCCGTTGATATAGATCCTTTGTTCAAGGAATTCATTGCTCACCAGCGTCGGCCAGTGCTGAAGGGCTGGAGAGCCTTCTGACGGCGGGGCCGTCATGGTAAACCCCGGAATACTGGACAACGCCATTTCCACCAGCTTGCTTGAAAACAGTTTCCCAGCCTTTTTCTGGTCCGGATCCATGAGAGAGATTTTTAGATGCGCGCAAGCGACATCATTGTGGTCGGGATTGTCCTTGTCAATCCGGATCAACTGGACGTCGGTGAATGCGAACTGGTCCTTGCCGCCCAAAAGATCAAAAATGGTTTCCTCCACAATTTTGGCCTTTTTTTCAATATCCAGGCCGGTCAGCACCACGGTCATGGAATTCCGGTGTCCAAAAAGGTTGTTGATGCAAACTTTTGCGGAATCCGTGGGCGGTTCTCCTTTAACACCATCAATCAAAACCCGGTCAGGTCCCTGCTGGGATATATGAATCGTGTCAAAACGCGCCCTTACATCCGGCGTCAGATATGCCGGTTCCCGGATCTCATACAACAGCTGGGCCGTGACGGTGCCCACGGAAACCAGTCCGCCGGTGCCGGGATGCTTGGTGATGACAAACGAGCCGTCCGAATGCATTTCAGCAATGGGATATCCCACGTTTTTAAAACTGGGAACTTCTTCAAAAAACGAATAATTCCCGCCCGTGGCCTGGGCGCCGCATTCGATAATATGACCGGCCACATAGGCGCCGGCCATCTGGTCCCAGTCATCCTCCTCCCACCCGAACTTCCAGGCGCAGGGACCGGAGACCAGGGCTGCATCCGCCAAACGGCCGCCGATAACGATATCCGACCCTTCGGTCAGCGCTTTGGTGATCCCCCAGCCGCCCAGATAGGCATTGGCTGTAATCGGCATGGCGCCGGCTTCCTTGAGGCTGATGCCTTTATCCAGATGGGTAAATGTTTCCCCCTGCTCCTGAAGTTCCTGAATCCTGGGCAACAGATCATCGCCTTCAATAAAGGCGATTTTGGGATGGATACCGAGTTCCGCAGCAATCTTTTCAAGTTCGGCGGCAAGGCCCTTGGGATTCAACCCGCCGGCATTGGCGACAATTTTAATGTTTTTTTCCAGGCACAGCCCCATCACGTCATTCATCTGCTTGAGAAATGTGGTGGCGTATCCTTTGTCAGGGGCCTTCATTTTCATCCGGAACAACAGCGCCATGGTCAGTTCCGCCAGATAGTCACCGGTCAGCACATGGATTTCCCCGCCTTCAATCAGTTCTCTGGCAGCAGACAGCTTGTCTCCCAGATATCCGCTGCAATTGGCAATAATGAGTTTGTCTTTATCTTTCATCATTTATTTTCCTTTAAATACAGGAGGCCGTTTTTCTTTTCTCGCCGCCAGCGCTTCAAAAAAATCAGCGGTTGAAAAAGCATTATTTAAATATTCATTTTCACGATCCAGGGTTTCAGTGATGGCCGCTATCAGGGGCTGATTGAGTGCGCGTTTGGTGAGTTTCACCGACAGGCCTGCACCGGCCGGGGGGATCAGTTGCAGGGCAATCTTCCGGGCATGGGGCAACAGGTCATCATGGGGCAGCACCTTGTTGATGATCCCCAGATCAAACAAACGCTGTGCGGACAGGGTTTCACCCAAAAACAGAATCTCCTTTGCCCGGTGAAATCCCAACAGCCGGGGCAAAAGGTAACTTGATGCCAGTTCAGGCGCCACCCCCATTTTGACAAAAGGGAGTCTGGCCCAGGCATGTTCGGACATGTAGATCAGATCGGCGCAGGCAAGCGGCAGGGTAAACCCGCCTCCGATGGCAAGGCCGTTGATGGCCGCAATCACCGGCTTGTCAAACTGCCACATTTTCAGGCACAATTTCTTCTGAGCAATATCGGTAAAATCAATATGTTTCTTTTTTTCTGCGTCCAGTTTTTCCAGATAGGACATATTGAAGTATCCGCCGCTGGAAAAGGCTTCTTTTGCGGGATCTTCAGTGTCGCCGGATTTGGCTCCGGTGAGGATCATGGCAAGGGCGGTATCATCTTTTTCCATCATTTCCACGGCCCGGTAGAGTTCCAGCAGCATGCCAAAGGTCATGGCGTTCTTAATCCCGGGATTGGAAAGCGCCACTGTGACAATCCCGGTTTCTTCATCCTTTATATAAACGATCTCTTCAAATGCCGTTACGTCCATTTGCCGTCCTCCATGGCCGGTTTGGGGATGATGCTGCGAAGCCTGTCCGGTATTTTATCTGCCCTTGAACATGGGGGGCCGTTTCTCAATAAATGCCGTGATTCCCTCCACGGCATCTTCGGTTGCAGCGACTTCTGAAAGTTTTTCGCAAAGAAAATCCAAGCCGTCTTCAAAGCCCATGTCCTGAATGGCATAAAACGCTTGTTTTCCGATTTTCATACCAATGGGACTTTTGGCAGCCAGATTGTCAAGAATGGTATCCACGGTTTCGTCAAGTTTTTCAGGCGATACCGCCCGGGTGATCAGCCCCATTTCCCGGGCCTGATCCGCCGACAGTTTTTCGCCCAACAGCACCATTTCCATGGCTTTTTTCTTCAACACATTTCTGAAAATCAGCGCACCGATCATCATGGGGAAAAGCCCCACATTGACTTCCGGGGTGCCGAATTTGGCGTCATTTCGCGCAATCACGATATCACAGGCCAGCATAAAGCCGGTTCCGCCAGCCAGACAGTATCCGTTCACCCTTGCCACGGTTGGTTTCGGATACCCCGCCAGCCTTTTTAGGAGGTTGGCATAGTTTTGAAATGCCTGATTTTTGCTGCCGCCTTCCGCGATTATGGCGCTGCCAAGGTCCGCACCGGAACAAAACGCTTTTTCGCCGGCACCGGTGATGCAAACAACCCGCACCGCATCGTCTTTTTCCGCCTGGTCAAGATATTCCCGAAACAGTCCGACCGCCTGCGCGCTGATGGAATTGCGGAATTTCTCCCGGTTAATGGTTATGTGCGCGACCCGGTCTCTGACTGCATAAAGCAAATCTTTTTCCGTCATGGCTTTTCTCCTGTTCATGCCTCAAAATATTTCACAAAACCGATGAAACCGCCTCTTTGATTTCAGTTTTTTCAATATCCACCAGAATGTCGCCGGGCATCACCTTGTCGCCTTCGGCCACATTGACTTTCTTAACCGTCCCGTCAAAGGGCGCGTTCAGGGTGGTTTCCATTTTCATGGCGGAAACAATGACCACTGTCTGGCCTTTTTTTACGCTATCGCCTTCGACAACCGAAACGGCAATGACAACAGCCGGCATGGGTGGCGTGACTTCCGATGGACTCGATCCCGGTCCTTTTTTCCTTGTTTTTGTCTGTTCAACCCGTTCCGCGTCCTGCACAAAATAGGATTTTCCCCGGATCATGATGATTTTTCCATCATTCTGGTCACCCACATAGGCATTGATTCTCTGACCGTTTATAACCAGATGCAGTTGGTGGTCATTGACCGCGGAAAAACTGACGTCAAACTTTTTTTCCCCGATAACCGCCTTGATTTTTTCCTCGCCGTCATTTTCCAGTTCCACGGGAAAGGTTTCTTCATTTATTTTAAGCCGGTATTCCATAAAAGTTGCTCCGTTTATTTAAAGGCCATGCCGCCAGTGCCCCAACGTCTGCCAGGGCGTCGGGATCTCGTCATGGAGTGAAACCGTTTTCCTCATTTTTCGGGTGCCGCACATTTCATCCACAATAAAAGCGATTCGGGCGATATCGGCATCGGTCATGTACGGTTTCCAGTTTGAAAAATGGGTATCAATAAAATCCGTAAAAACTTCTCCCCGGACAAAAGGCTCTGATTGCAGGACGTTCATCAGAAATTCAATGGGCGTTTTGATCCCCAGCACAATATAACTCTTCAATGCCTTGACCATTTTATGAATGGCCTGTTCCCGTGTTTCAGCATGAACGATCAGTTTTGAAAGGATCGGGTCATAATCCACAGGCACGTCAAAACCGGAATATACCCCGCAATCATTGCGGATCCCCGGGCCTGAGGGCTCCTTCAGAAATATGATTTTACCCGGTGACGGGAAAAATCCGTTTTCGGGATCTTCGGCGTAAATCCGGCATTCAATGGCATGGCCGCGGCCTTTAATGTCTTCCTGCGTAAGCGCCAGTTTTTTACCAGACGCGATTTCAAGCTGAAGACGGACCAGATCAAGTCCGGTAACCATTTCCGTTACCGGATGCTCCACCTGGAGACGGGTGTTGACCTCCAGAAAATAAAATTTGAGGTTTTCATCCACCAGAAACTCAACGGTTCCTGCATTGACATATCCGGATGCCTTGGCCGCCGTCACCGCGGCCTGGCCCATTGCCTCCCGGAGCGCCGGAGTCAGGACTGAAGACGGGGTTTCTTCAATGATTTTCTGGTGCCTTCGCTGCACCGAGCATTCCCTTTCCAGCAGATGGATGGTGTTTCCGAACTGGTCCGCAAGCACCTGAAACTCAATATGACGGGCTTTTGTAAAAAATTTTTCCAGGTAAATCTCGCCATTGCCGAAGGCGCTCTTTGCCTCACGGGAGGCCGCTGCGCAGGCATCGGCCATTTCGTCAGACGATTGAACTATCCGGATGCCTTTGCCGCCGCCACCGGCCGTGGCTTTTATGAGAACGGGATATCCGAGTTTTTCGGCTTCTGCGGTCATGACACCGGCGTCCGCTTCCGTGCTGATCAGCCCCGGCGTCACCGGCACTCCGCTGTTTACCATGATTTTCCGGGAGGTTATTTTATCTCCTAAATCTTTAATCACTTTTGCCGGCGGACCGATAAAAATAACGCCCTGCTGATCGCATTTTTCCACAAATGCGCTGTTTTCAGACAAAAAACCGTAACCCGGATGAATGGCTTCAGCACCCGTTATTTTGGCGGCATTGATAATTTTATCCATATCCAGATAACTCTGCGACGGTTCGGAAGGCCCCAGATAGACGGCTTCGTCAGCGGAAAGCACATGCAGCGCTTTTTTATCCGCATCCGAATACACCGCCACGGTTTTAACCCCCATATCCCGGCAGGTATTGATCACCCGAAGCGCGATTTCACCGCGGTTTGCAATGAGTATTTTTTTAAACATGATGGCCCCCCTACATTCTGAAAACGCCGAATCCATATACATCATCCCTGATCGGTCCGTTGAGCGATGCGGATATGGCAAGCCCCAGAATATCCCTTGTCTTTGCCGGATCGATAATGCCGTCATCCCACAATTGGGACGTAGCGTAATAAGCGTTTCCTTCCTTGTGGGCATTTTCCATCACCGGCCCTTTAATAAACTGGATTTCTTCTTCAGTCATGGGAGGCTGCCCCAAGCGTGCTCTCTGATCATTGGTGATGGTCACCAGCACACTGGCCGCCTGTTCTCCACCCATGACGCCGATCTGAGCGTTCGGCCACATCCACATGAATCTCGGAGAATAGGCCCGGCCGCACATGGCGTAGTTACCCGCGCCGAAAGACGCACCCACCACAACCGTAAATTTCGGGACTGACGCTGTCGACACAGCGTTGACCATTTTATGCCCATCTTTGGTAATGCCGCCCCGTTCATACTGACTGCCCACGATAAATCCATTGATATTCTGAAGGAATAAAAGCGGAATTTTTCGTTTGTCACAGAGCTGAATAAACTGAGTGGCTTTTTTGGCACTGTCTGAAAACAGAATTCCATTATTACCCAGAATGCCCACCGGATATCCGTGAATATGTGCCCACCCGGTCACTATGGTCGAGCCAAACATTTCCTTGAATTCCAGAAATTTGCTGCCGTCCACGATGCGGGCGATCACTTCCCGGCAATCATAGGGTTTGGACAGGTCCGGACTGACGATGCCATACAATTCCTTGGGATCATATAAGGGCGGTTCGGGTTCAACCATATTGAGTTTTGATTTTTCGTTTGCCGGGAGGTTCTTCACAATACTCCGAATAATCTGAATGGCGTGGGGGTCATCTTCCGCATAATAATCGGAAACACCGGAGTCAGTGCAATGGAGTTCCGGTCCGCCCAGTTCATTAGCGGAAACCTCCTCTCCGGTTGCAGCTTTGACCAGGGGCGGGCCGCCCAGAAAAATAGCGCCATGCCCTTTGACTTGAACAATGTCATCACACATAGCAGCCCCATACGCACCACCGGCTGTGCAAAGCCCCATCACCCCGACGATCTGAGGAATTCCCATTTTAGACATCCTGGCCTGATTGTAAAAGACCCGCCCTCCGTCATCTAAATCCGGAAAAATTTCGGACTGCATGGGTAGATATGCACCTGCCGAATCGAGCAGGGATACCAATGGAAGACGATTTTCCATTGCAATGGCCTGACACCGGAGGGATTTTTTGACCCCCATGGGATAAATGGACCCCCCTTTTATAGTGGCGTCATTGAGACTGATCATGCATTCCCGGCCTTCAATCACACCGATACCGACAATGACCCCGGCCTTATGAATTTTGCCGTCATACATCCCTTTCGCGGCTAAAGGAGCGATTTCCAGAAACGGGGTATTTTTATCGAGCAGCAATTCCAGTTTCTTTTTTGCCGGAATTTTTCCGGATTCCTTCTCCCGGTCCAGCGCCTTTTTCGAGCGCTGATTCATGGCGATATCAAGCTCTCTGTTCAAATCTTCGACAAGGGCTGTCATTTCCTGAACATTTTTCTTATAGCCTTCAGAGTTCACGTCAATTTTGCTTTCAATGACTTCCATGATTCTTTTCCTCAGTATCGATCAATATTTTTTGCCATAATGCCTGAGTGTCGATTCAGGTTTTTAGGTCGACATTTTTTGGCACAGTAACGGGCAGCCGGGCGCCTCCGGCTTTTTTTGTATCAATTTCAGACAGACTTCAAACATCGGTTCAAATGCATCCATCAGGTTTTCCGGTTTTCCCCTGAGCAGCCAATTAATGACGATGTGTTCTAGTGATCCGATCAGGGTGGCCCTTAAATAATAAGGGTCGATATCGGCATTGATCTCCCCGGACTCAACGCCTTCGCTGATGCAGCGGTCGACAATTTTCAGGTAATCGCGGATTTCTTTATGTGCATCCGTATCGATGAATTTCCGGTTATTCTTGAGAATCAGCAGCAAGACGGCAGTAAAATCAGGATTTTCACTATAATACAGCAACTGCATATATAAGGTGGCGTGCAGCTTGTTCACCGCTCCCCGGACCAGCTTTAAATGAAAATTCAAATCTTCATGCAGCTTTTGCATGTGATCTCTGGGAATGGAAAACAAGAGATTTTCCTTGGTGCTGAAATACTCATACACAAAGGCATCTGATGCCCCGGCCGCCTTGGCGATTTCTGAAATAGTCGTTTCCTGAAACCCTTTTTCAGCAAAAACCTTTGCCGCAACAGCCAGTATCTGTTTTTTCCGGGCTTCCATTTTCTTTTTAACAACCATTTCTTTCCTTCCGGATTGATTTTCCATAGTGATTCAAAGCCTGATATAAAAGTAACGGAGAAACTTATTTTAAATTTTATCTTCTCAATCTTTTTATTATGGTAAAAAAATATAGTTTCGCTTTTATTTTGTCAATAAAATATTAGCTTTACTTTTAAAATTTGAATAAAATTACGTCAACACAATCCATGCGCATAGAAATATTGATCATACCCACGGTCATTCAACCAGAATTCCAGAATAAAAAAACCGCCAATCCACACGAATCAAAAAAATGAGGAACAGCGCATATCCGGAAAATTCAATCGGCCTGGGAAGGCATCGCCAAATTGGTCTTTGTCCCGAATGATTTGATCTGGAAGTGCAATAACTGTTCACACACAAGCACCTGCAACGAAGAGTTATGGAAACCGCAAAACTTGAACGTTAAACTTTTAAAAAAGGAGTCAAAAAGCAATGAAATACAGATTAACTTTCACAGGCGGTGTTATAGTGGGCTTACTTACAGCCATTCGGATAATTGCTTTAGATAAAGATGTCCTTGAAGCGGGGAAAGAATCACTCGGAAAGGATGAGGAGGAAATTACTCAAAAGGAAATCCAAACTGATGAGGGCGACGATCACGATGAAGATGACATGAACCCTAAAGATCAAAACTCTGTAGAAAGTTCTCAGAAAAAAACTGATTCTGAAAAAGAGCTACCAGCAATCTGGCTGGTGGCCCAGCACTTTATTTAAAAAAGAATATTTTTTGATTTGAATGGACATCCAGACATAACTAGTATTGTCCAAAACAGATAATTACAGGAGGTCAAGCGTATGCTCCCGAGATAAGCCTGGAGCGAAAAGTCCCACACCAAATAAAAAAGGGTTTCCGCTAAAAGCGATAACCCCTTGATATTAATGGCACGCCCGGAGGGATTCGAACCCCCGGCCTACGGATTCGAAGTCTCTTTTTTTGCCTGTCATGTTGTTTCATGTAATCTCATTTTTATCTTGATTTTATTACGAATTATCCTTATTATTCTTCATCTATAATCATCAAAGTTCATGCCATTTCATGAAAAAAAGTGGGATAGATGTGGGATAAAATGCAAAGGGGGTAAATAATTGAAGCGAATAAAATCAAAATTCCCTGGTGTCCGATATCGTGAACATGAAACCCGAAAACACGGAATTAAACCCGATAGATATTTTTCCATCCGCTTTACCGTGGATGGCGGGAAGAAAGAAGAGGGTTTAGGGTGGGCATCAGACGGTTGGACCGAAAAAAAAGCCAGTGAAAAACTTTCAGAGTTGAAAACAAATATTAGAATCGGGCAAGGTGCGCGTTCTCTTTCTGAACAACGTCAAATGTCTGAAGCCGTCCGGAAAGAAACTGAACGATCACAGTTGACAGTTTCTTGTGCCTGGGAAGGTTATTCGAAAATAGCTGCCAGTAAAAAATCATATGACCGTGAAGAAATGTTTTTCAGATTATGGATTCAACCAGGTATCGGTGCCAGAACTTTACCCGGCGTTGCTGCAATCCATCTTGAAAAAATAAAAAAAGTCATGGCGGATAATGGCATGGCTCCCCGAAGCATTCAATACTCTTTGGCAATTATCCGGCAATTATTCAACTATGCAAAAAAACACGATCTCTTTCAAGGAGACAATCCTGTTAGTAAAGTATCGATGCCGAAATTCGACAACCGCCGAATGAGATTCTTGACTCATAACGAAGCGGATCTGCTGCTGGAAGAATTACTCAAACGGAGCAAGCAAACTCATGACATGGCTCTTTTGTCACTATACACAGGCATGAGGGCTGGTGAAATCTTTTCGTTGACCTGGGGCGATGTGGACGTTCTGACTGGCATTTTGACGTTGAGGAATACCAAAAATTCAAAAACTCGGTTTGCCTTCATGACAGATAAAATCAAAGCCATGTTTTTAAGTAGATCGTGTGGAAATGTAAATGACCTTGTTTTCCCTGATCGTAATGGTGGAAAAATTGTTCAGATATCAGAAGCGTTTACTCGAGGCGTTAATCAGCTTAAATTTAACGAAGGCGTAACAGATAGACGGTTTAAGGTGACGTTTCACACATGCAGGCATACATACGCTTCATGGATGGTTGAGAGCGGCGCGGATCTCTATGCAGTTAAAGAATTGCTTGGCCATAGCGATTTTAAAATGACGTCGCGCTACGCGCACTTGGGGCAAAATACTTTACAGGCAGCAGTTCGGCAAATGGAAGCAATGAAGACAACTATCGGCACGGACATTGTGCAAATTAAGGAAGGTCAAAAACAATAATCCACTTATTCCCGGCATAGGTGGCGGCTGATCCCCGTCACTGAAAACCGCCTTCCCTGGGCGGCTGGCCGGGATACACCAGGGACCGAAAAAGGGAACGGATGATATGAAAAAACCTTGGGAGGGAATGGAAACTTGGTACCGTATGCGGCACAGAATATCTTTTCAAAATTTTAAACCAGAGTGGGATAAATTTACAGATAAACCGTTCAATAATGAAACTGCCATTGAATTTACGAAATGCTTTTTTAAAGTAAATAGATATTTACTTTATACTGATTTTCGATGTTACGTGTTGAATGATGCTCAAAAAGAAGAAGATCAAAAATTTGAAGATGACCATTTGTGGGAATATGCAACATCTTATATTCAATCATATATTCCGGATCGGACGCCTGAAGATTTAGAAATTGATCAATTATTAACGATATGGGCGAAAACCGGACCTGGGCCAAATGAACGGGTGCGGAGACATTGTGTAGAAAAACTCGATGCAGGGCAAATGCTATCTCCTCCCCTTGCTCGGTTTGTTAATGATATCTTGATAGGTAGAAGCACTCCCATCTCCTCCAAAAAAGGGAAAGACCCTTCTTTTAACCGAAATAGAGATTTTTTAATAGCCACAATAATTGATTACCTGCAATTTTACTTTGGATTTAAAGAGAGAGCTCACTATTCAGATAAGCGGTTTTATAACCCTCCGGCAAGCTGCGTTGATGTGGTTGGCCTGGCTTTAAAATCTGATCCAGAGATTTGCCCTACCTTTGAAACGATCTTCAAAGCCTGGGGGAAATGGAAACCATTTTTTGTTAATTTATTCCCGCTTTCATAATTTTTTTCATAATTTTAGATAGTTAATTTATTTTTTTGGAACGTTTATTCTACGGTCCATCATTCCCGCCTTTTTCTCCATAGTCCTTAGCCTTATATTCTTTCCTGACTTTCGCTTCAAAAATCTGTTCTTTTTTTTCCATTTTTCCATTTCCATTTGTCAAACAAAACTTCATTACTTTTCCCCGATTTTAATTTTTAAAAATGCCAGACTCCATCTCATCAAACATCATAATTGTTCTGTTATGATCCATAACTACTTATTTTTTAAAAGGAGAGTTTATTATGCGTAGGGATACTTTTAATCAATGCGAAAAGAACAATCGTTCTTCTTGTGTGAGCGAATTTACGCCCGCCCGGAGGTTGGAGTTTTTGAAAGCAATGGCTGAAAAATGGCCGTCTGCAATCGTCGCAAGAACTGAGATTGAAAAGTTTTCGGGTGGAATGCTTAAAGGCCCTCACCTGGCAAACCTGGCTTGCCCAAAGGCCGGGGCTGTCGGTCCACCAAGCATAAAAATAGGGCGCAAAGTCGGCTACGAAGTATCCAGCCTGCTGTCCTGGATGGAGTCTCAGATAAAATAACATGAAACACAAAAACAGGAGACAAAATCCATGATGGATAAAAAATTTTTGTATGAAAAAATGATTGATCAGGCGTTGGATCTTCTCCAGGAGGAAGCCGGTAAAGACGCCACGTCCCTGGAAGCTGAAAAAACACTTCATGAAATTGTCTGTTTTTGCGCGGCAAGATTGCTGGGCAAAAAGCCCTACCTCGATGCCGATGTGATCAAGGCAGCGATTATTGATTTTGATATTGATCAGGTCATTTGTGATTTGTGGTCAGAAATCGAATGCGTAGATTCAATTGGTCACAGGCTATGAAACTTATAGAAATTGATATCCGCCGGATTCTGAACCGGGAAAAAACCCTAAATTATTGGGGGATCGGTCCTTATGCCCTGGAAAAATCCCCGCCTGATCCTGGCCGCAAAATGTTGTTGGAGTATTGCGAAGAAGTAGAAGCGGCGTTGAAGTGGTTGGCAGGATCAGCCGGATATCACCGGAAAACCATCAATAGATATCATTCGAGTTATGGCCTGAAATGTATAGCGGAAAATATGACCGGGCAATATATTTCAAACGGCGCCATGATTACTGCGACTTTGATCATGGGTTTTCAATATGAGATTTTTCATTATGGGCCGAACTGCTGTTTTAATATTCATGAAAAATTCATCCGCCTGGCCGAAAAAAAAGCGGCTGGAGCATCAATCAAGAGGCCTTTTCTATGGCAGTAAAATTCAGTAAAAAACAGCTTTCAGATATTCAGGCCGAAATTTCCGGGAAATCCGGTGAAGTCCGTTTGCCTTGCCCTTTGTGTGATCGCGGGGCGGATGATAAGGCCTTGTCAGTCAATTCGGATTCAGGAAAATATATTTGTCATAGATGCGGCGTTCGTGGCGGCTTAATATCATCGACCGGACAAACTAAGCCTATATCCAAAATAAATCCGGAAGAAAAAAAAAGCCTGGATGTAAACTACTACCTGCAGAAATCAAAGCCTGCAAATGACCATCCTTATTTAAAGGAAAAGTGTATCAAGCCTTATGGCGTCCGAATTTATAAGGATATGCTGTTGGTCCCTCTCCGGAAACCTGGGAATGATAAAGTGCAAGCACTTCAATTCATCAATCAGGACGGCAATAAACCCCTGGCCCGGGGAAGTGCAAAACGTGGTGCCTGTTTCATCCTTGGCAGCTTATCAAATGAAACCGAGATAGTTTATCTTTGTGAAGGTTTTGCCACAAATTCGGCTGTATTTGAAGCCCTTGAAGAAGGTCCGCCCGTTGTCATGTGTGTAGACGCCGGAAATATGAAATCCGTGGCTGTCGAGATCCGGAAGAAATTCCCGAAAGTCAAAATTGTTTTATGCGCTGATAACGATAGGCATCGAGCTCCGGATGATGTGACATTTGATATCGGCTATCGAAAGGCTCGTGATGCAGCAAAGGCCGTTTCCGGATCGGTTGTTATGCCTTCTATGCCTGGAATGGATTTTAATGACCTGGCAAAAGCGGAAGGATTGGAAACTGTCCGGGATGTTATCCTGGCGGGCGGTGATCCGGGACCGGCGAAACAAAAGGATAATCAAAAACCTGAAAGTCCAGTGGATAAGGATAAGCCCGTTATTCAGATTAAAGGCGGTGAACTGTCTCAAATAGCGGATATGGCCGAAGCACTGTTGATCGGTATGGGTGCCCCGTTTTACGCTTTAAATGGTCAACACTTGGTAAGGCCTGTTGTCAGACCGTCTGAAAAATGGGAGCCATGCGTTGCCCTGGAAGGTATGACCGTAGCTTTTTTGGTGGATCGGATGACGCGGCGGATTGTTTGGTTAAAATTTGATGGCCGGTCCGAGGCATGGCTGCCCAAAGATGCCCCCAAAGCAGTGGCGGAAACTATTTTGGCCCGGTCCGGTGTCTGGAAGTTTCCTCCTTTGCTGGGCGTTGGGAATTGTCCGACCATCCGCCCGGATGGTAGCCTGATTATAAAACCGGGATATGATCCGGAAACCCGATATTTTTTCCATTTCAATGGAAATTTTCCGGAAATTGCGGAAAATCCAGGCATGAATGACGCCCTGGCCGCTCTTGATCGCCTGCGTGAAGCAGTGTCAACCTATCGCTTTGCCGATAATATTTCAGAGTCAGTGGCTGTGGCCGCTCTGATTGCGGGTGTGATCCGCCCTGCCCTTGATCATTGCCCTTTTTGTTTGGTGTCCGCTCCTGTGGCCGGGTCCGGAAAATCTCAACTGGTGGATGGTATTGCTGTGCTTGGGTCCGGTGCCCCTGCGAGCACCATTAATGCTGAGGCGTCGACTGAAGAGTTAACCGCGTTACTTGACACACTGCTGATAGAGGGGGCAGCGGTTGTCAACCTGGATAATCTGAATAAGCCGGTCACGTCCGCCCGAATTTGTCAACTACTGACACAATCGGCGGTGACTGTCCGGATCAAGGGTTTTTCCCGGTCCGTGACTATTTCTCCTCGTTATATCCTGTGCGGCACTGGAAATAATGCAGGGGTCATTGGGGATCTGGCCCGCCGGACAATCACAGCCGTGATTGATCCAGGGTGTGAGAGGCCTCAGGATCGGCGGTTTGATATGCCGTTTCCTGATTATTGCCTGAAGCATCGGGCGGATTTGGTCCGGGCTGTCCTGGTAGTGGTGCGGGCTTATGCTGTTGCCGGGTGTCCGGATCAAGGGTTGTCGTCAACCGGCAGCTTTGAAACCTGGAGCCGGTGGGTTAGGTGTCCTTTGGTATGGCTGGGGATGCAGGACCCGTGGCGAAGTCAAGACGCCCTAACTTCGCAAGATGAAAGCCTGCAAAATCTTATTGCAGTCCTGGAAGCGTGGTTTGATGTTTACGGGCGAGCTTCTATGACTGGTAAGTATGTAATAGCCCGTTGTAAAGAATCTAACCTCACTTCAAAAGAAAGTGTATTGCGTGATGCCTTAGAAAATATTGCCGTTGATAAAAAAGGCGAATTTAACCCCCGTATGCTGGGTCATTTTTTGAGGAAAAATCAAAACCGCATTGTACGAGGATACCAGGTCAAGGCAGCCGGTGAAGACCATCGAGCAATCTGCTGGCAGGTTAGCCGGGTTGATGATGATAAGGATCAAGTTTTCAATGAAGAAGACTATGTTTTCGAGGCGTGGGAATGAACCCCCTACCCCTTTGCTTAATAAGACCGTGAAACTCGTTAAAGCAAGCGCTTTATCGAAATATAATGATGTTACAGTTTAAAAAATCTCAAAAAAATATATGCCCTTGGTCCGCTTCTGTTGGATCGCTTTATAAATGGCCGGTGGCGATGGGTCCCCTCTGGGCCTGTGACCATGCACGGGTTCGCAAGTCCCGATATTTTACCGTGTATAACTTTGGAAAATCGTATGGAAAAATGGAATATATATCATTTTTCGGCATATTGACTAATTGTTTCCGGTGTTTTGGTCTTTACGATAAACCCGGTTGTTTAAGTGAATAGGGCAAATCTGCCCTATTTTATTTTTTGAGTGTGAAGGATCTGATCATGCAGAAAAAAAACCGAAGTTTTTCACCTGAAAACCTGCTGTCTGAATTTTCACCTGAATTTTTAAACCCGGTCTTTTGCCGGGAATGGATTATAAAAAAAATTCATCCTGAAGGTGCTCGGTGCCCTCATTGCTACATGGAAATTTCCGATATCCGGGAACTTGAACGATTTTGGCGCGGTGATCAAGTCAAATGCCCTGGATGCGCGCGAAAATTTACCGCTCGAAGCAAAACCATACTGGCCGGGATAGGTGCGGATGATCGAAAATTGATTCTTTTTATGCTGTTTTTTGCCTTAAAAATGCCGATTTCTCAAATTGAAAAGTATGCAAAAATGGATAAAAGAACGCTTTTTTTATACCGTCATCGATTCGGATTATCTCATAAAAATGAATGATTTTATAATTTTTTCAAGGTGTTAAATATAAATTCCATAGAATATGGAATTTATAAGAGTTGGTGAGTTAACGAGTTATAAGAGATGGTTTTATCCTTCGCAAGAAAACTGTCAGAAAAATGAATGGAAAAAATGCAGTAAAAAAAATGACATATTATAGAAGTCCGGCAAAACTAACCGCCTTAACTCGTTAACTCACCGGAAGGCATAAAATGAAAATCCAAAAAAAATTTCATACCATTGCTGGCGTTGCTGAACTGTTGGCCGTTTCTGAAAAGTCCGTCCGGCGGTTGATTGATGTCGAAATTATTCCCTGTGTAATGTCTACCATAGGTCCCCGGATTCATAGAGATGACCTTTTGGGATATGTCCAAAATATCCTGAATCAATATGCTGAAGAAGAAACCGGGCAATTGCCAAAGGAGATCAGGGAAAACCCTCAACTTATCACCATCGAGGCTGCTCAGTGCGCCTTGGATTGTTCCCGTTCAAAAGTCCGGAATCTGATAGAAGTCGGGGCCGTGGCTGCCTGTCGTGTAGGCCGCCTAATCCGGATATTGGCTGAATCAATGGAGCAGTTTCAATCTGAAAAGATTTTTCAGTTTATTAAAAAATCGACGGTCAGATGATTTTAAATGATGTCATGATGGTTCGATTATTATTAATTTTTACGATATTTATATCTTCAAGCGATGGGGAATGGGCCCCAAAGCCTCCTTTTGAAGGTGACATAATGGGCACCGGAAGTCCGGTGCCCATTATCAAGCACAAGTCAAGTTTTATAAATAGGATTAAAAAAAATGAAGTTTGAAGATCGAGTAAAGGAAAAAATCCAGGCATCTGGCGGAACCATAAGCTTGGCAACCGCGATAACGCTTTGTGCTAATGAATATCCAAGAGAACACAAAGATTATCTCTCCCGGTTTACGGCAGGGAAAGCAACTTCTTTGAATGAACTCAGAGTCTATTCTATATCCAGCAATTCAAAAAAATAATGCTGACCCTGAAATAAAATTTGAGGTTATTCCATGAAACAGAAAATTCAATACATTTCTTCAGATAAAGTACCTTATTATTCTATGCTGAGTGATTATAAATGGGTACCTGACTTTGTAAAGCTGGAGGCGGCTAGATTTAAATTATTGCAGCTAAAAAACCAAGAACATGACCCATATATGCTTACGCGGGAAGAATTTTTGGAGCAAATCCGCGAACAATGGCAGGATTATGAGAATTATCGCTTGGAACGAATGAAACGATATTTAAATAATTTTCGTTTTAAAGGTTCAAACCCTTTCGATAGCTATATTATTTTGAAAACTGAAGTCCCCCCTTTTCTTCCATTTGAACAATTTGAGTCCGCTATTCGTGAAATGGATGGTTTGGGGATTTCATCTGAAGACGTTCAAAAAAACAATTTAAGTATCATCGATCGCCAAAAGTCTCTTGAGAACTTAATTAAAAAGCTTTGTCCGAAAGATTTTTTTGTCATGTCTGGAGGCAATGTTGATTTCGATGTCCGTGAAAAATATGTCACCCGTTGGCGTGAATTGCAAAAAAAGGTAGATTTGCCCCTTGCTCCGAATGGGATTTTGCTTAAAGAATCTCCACGTGAGGAAAAAAGAGCCTGGATGGAATTGGTTGGTCATGAATATGTAAACCCACATGCCGACTTGACTCCGGATTTCAATGAATAGATTAATAACAGATGAATGAAAATTGGAATTCTCAGAGATCGCGGGCACCATAACCAGAAATATTGATTGTCCCTATTATGGCCGGTGTCTGGATCATGAAGCCAAAAAGGATTCAAACGGGTGGAATTGCGAAGGGTGCCGATATGAGCAAGAAAAAGATGATCAACCGGAAACCGATTTTTCCGAATATTATATTTTGCTTTGGGCGATTTTTAAACCAAACCTTTATGCAGAATATAATGCCACAAAAAAATTTAATCCTGAAAATATTGAATGAAAGCTGGATGAACGCCGAAACGGTCATCCAGCTTTTTTTATTTCTTTACCTGTCCATCTGTTGATTATCGGCATAAAATTATTTCTTGATCATTTATAAAGTTTTTGCGAAAGTAAAAACGCCTACAATTTTACAAAGCGTCACCCGGACGTTAAACGGGATTTTTGTTTATACCGTAAATAAACCATTTTGCGCTATGGCTCCGGATCTCCGAAAGGACCGGGCAAAATTCTTTGTAATTTTGTAGGCAGCCTAAGGCGCATTTTTGTTTATGAGGTAAATAATGAATACTCAAAAAAAAAGCATTGCAACAAAGAGCCCCGAAAGCGCGCGACAAAAGATTTCTACAAGTTCAGTAATGAAAGCATTGTCCAAAATTCCCTTATGCCCTGTATGCGGTGGTCACAGATTCAAACGAAGCAAACTATATCCCGAATTCAAGTATTGCAAAGTTCATGGCATCAGGATGCACATATTTGATTTCACTCAGTTTGAGCCGATGTTCAATGCGATGTCCATGGTTAATCTGTTTCTAAGTTATTGTGATTTGTTCAAGGTTAAGCCTGTTTTTGAACCAGGCTTGGACATTAGCATGGATCTGGTGGATTTTTTGCAGGAAGTAACAGATACCTTCAGTAAGCTGAAAGGAGTTTATTACGATCAATAAGATATAAATTTTCTTGAGAGAATCAAAAATGAACCGGATTAACTGAAAAGTTGATCCGGTTTTTTTTGTTGATAAAAAAAGTGGGACAATGGTGGGATAAAATTATAATAAATAAAAAAAGGGCTTACGATTTTAAGCGTAAACCCTTGATTTATATGGCACGCCCGGAGGGATTCGAACCCCCGACCTACGGATTCGAAGTCCGGTGCTCTATCCAGCTGAGCTACGGGCGCATATTTAAAAACCCATCACATCAAAACGAATGCTGCGATGGGAGTTTTTTTATGGGGTGAGTGAAGGGGCTCGAACCCTCGACATCCAGGACCACAACCTAGCGCTCTGCCAGCTGAGCTACACCCACCATAAGAAAGGAGTCTTTTTTACCAGACGTTTTTGATCTTATCAAGACATTTTTCATGCAACTGTTAAATTAATACAACCATGCGCTGGCATTCCGCTTCTGATACAAAAACTTGCTATTGACCATAAATGGCATTTTTATTACATGGTGAATACTAAAAAATTTTATGAATGCAAACCAGTGGGGCTTATTTGTGAATGAATTAATCATATTTATTGTCCGGGCGATTTTCGGTGCCGTGTTCGCCCTGATCATCACCCGAATGTTCCGGCCTTCCGCCGAACCGATTTACGTTGCAGGTCTTGGCGTTTTTCTTGTGGGTCTGGCCTATGGATTTGAATATTACAGAAAACGCAAGACAAACCCCAAAGGACAGTAAACCCTTGAAGCAACTCATTTTAGGCACTGCGGGACATATCGACCATGGCAAGACGAGCCTGATCAAAGCAATCAGCGGTTATGACACCGACCGTCTCAAGGAAGAGAAACTGCGCGGCATCACCATTGAACTCGGATTCGCAGCACTTGATCTTCCCAGCGGCGCGCACATCGGCATTGTTGATGTGCCGGGACATGAAAAATTCGTCAAAAACATGGTGGCCGGCGCCACAGGAATCGATGTGGTGGCCATGGTCATTGCCGCAGATGAAGGCGTCATGCCCCAAACCCGTGAACACCTTGAAATCTGTACCCTTCTCGGCATCGAATACGGTTTTATCGCGCTCACAAAAATCGACATGGTGGATCAGGAATGGGCGGAACTGGTCCAGGAAGACCTGCGATCGTTTGTGGAAGGCACCTTTCTAGAAGGTGCGCCGATCATCCCCCTGTCTTCAGTAACCGGCCAGGGCATCCCTGAATTTATCGCCACTCTGGACGATTTTTGCGCCAAAATACCCGAAAAAAAACACGGTGGATTGTTCCGTCTGCCTGTTGACCGCGTCTTTACCATCAAAGGATTCGGCACGGTCATCACCGGCACCCTGATCTCCGGTAAAATTTCCGTGGGCGAAACCGTGATGATCTATCCGGGTGATACAAAATCCAAAATACGGGGACTTCAGGTCCATGATCAGCATGTTGAAATGGCGGAAGCCGGCATGCGCACCGCCATCAACTTTCAGGGAATAGAAAAAGCAGTTGTCAACCGGGGAGACATTATCGCCCGTCTGGATTCCCTGAAAAATTCATACATGCTGGATGTGGAGTTCGTTTTACTGAAAAGCAACATCAGACCGCTTAAAACCCGGGACCGGGTTCGGTTGCATACCGGCACCAGCGCCCTGCCCTGCAACATCATATTACTGGACAGGGATGAACTGAAACCCGGCGAATCGGCATTTGTTCAGCTTCGTCTGGACACCCCGGTCGCCTGCGTGAAGGACGACCGTTTCGTCATCCGCAGCTACTCTCCGGTGCGGACCCTTGGCGGCGGCCGGATATTAAACCCGGTCCCGAACAAGCACAAACGGTTTAGACCGGAAATCACCGCCCGCCTTCAGGAACTGGCATTCGGAGAGGACGAAACGCTGATTTCAGTCTATGCCATCGATGCCGGGTATGCCGAACTCTCCTATGCAGATTTGCCGGTTCTGACCAATCTTTCCGGCAAACAACTGGATAAAGCACTGCAATCGCTATTGTCCCAGCAAAAAATCATTCAGACGGACAAGGAAAACAGACGTTATATTCATCAACAAACGCTTGAAGCCTTTCAACAAAAAACAACAGATATTCTTAAAGCCTATCATTCGGACCATCCCCTGAAAACCGGAATGTCCAAAGGAGAGCTCAATTCCAAATTTCCACCTGAACTGGGAGACAAGCTCTTCAACCAGATGCTTCACATGATGACAAAATCCGGCATGGTGATTCTGGTGGAGAACGCCATCAGCCTGCCCAGCCACAAGGTCACGCTCAAAGCCGACCAATCGGATATCAAGCAGAAAATCATCCAGACCTATGCCCGCGGCGGCCTTCAGCCTCCCTATTTTTCAGAGCTGGTGAAAACGCTTAACCTGGACCCGAAAGATGCAAAGAATGTTCTCATGCTTTTAATCGGCGAAGGGACAATGATAAAAGCCAAGGAAGACCTTTTTTTCCATAGTGACGCCATCGGGGATATCAAACAACGGCTGATCGAACAGATCAAATCCTCCGGCGAAATCACCACCCCCCAATTTAAAGAGATGACAGGCGCTTCAAGAAAGTATACAATCCCCCTGCTTGAATATTTTGATGACCAGAACCTGACGATCCGCATCGGTGATACCCGGAAACTCAGAAAGCAGGCTTGAATTCCGACAGTTAATTCTAATTCCGGGAATTCGTATCCGGATGATCATAGGAGGAGACGCAATGGAAGAATCAGTGAAGAATAACCAACCGGACAGCAATGGCAAAGACTTCCATTTTTTCGTATGGATTCGGGTTGCCGGGGCCATCGTGCTTGCTGTTGCCTTGATATGGGGCGTCATGAAGCTGATTGACTGGATTCGTCCTTCAGGCGATCATCAACCGGCTGAAACGATCCATTCTTCTGATGCGGACTACCCTGAAACCACCGAGACCATCAATACAATGGCTCATGATGCAACACCGTCGCAGACAGGAGCCATGAATCCATCGCAGCATGGCGTGACCTCATCGAAAACCGCAGTTCCTGCTTCACGCGCTGCTGACAGTGGTTCTCCCGAAGCTACAATGCCTCCGGGTGTGGCATTTGTTGACGCCCTCGTCGCCCCCATGGATTATGAATTAAACAACCGGTTATGGGGCTGGCGCCCAAATGATGTTATTGAATTTACAGATAACATTAACGAATACCAGCTTGGCGTTCTGGAAGCGACCCGGAGAGCCGCCAGGGTTTTAACGGAAAATATTTCCAGAACCGGCAGCACGGCAGCCATCAATAAAAATCTGGAACGGGCAATGAATTCGTTCATGATCCGGGCGGACCGGTATTTATTCCCTTCAGCGGAAAGCCAATACCTGGAAGCAATTGCTAATTTAAATCGCTATAAAGACCAGCTCATCAGGAATGAAGAATCGTTTTTTACCCGCACCGACAACCTGGTGCCCCTGCTTAAGGCAATGGAAGAACTGATGGGCAGTTGTGATGAGAATCTCGTAAAACATTATGAAGACAACGGTGATCCTGTGAGCACCTTCCAGGCCGACAATTATTATTATTACGCCAAAGGTGTAGCCAGCGCACTTTTGCCCATGCTGGAAGCAATTGAACATGATTTCAATAAAGTGATGGTGACCCGGAATGCTGCGGATATCATGGAACAGGCCATTGAATCCTGCGGCCATGCCTCGCACCTTGAGCCATGGCTGTTTGTCACGGAATCGAATTTAAACGGCATTTTTGCTAATCACCGGGCCAATCTGGCGGCCCATATCAGTCATTCCCGTTTTTATCTCGGCCTGATGGTGGAATCATTATCAATGTAAGAATATAAAGTTTAGGTAGAAGGTAGAAATGAAAAATCTGTTTCGAACCGCTTTTCTGCCTTCTGTCTAAATATGGTCGATAAACCGCCCGGCTACACTGTCTGAAAACAACAACCCTCGCCGGGTCAACCGGCAGCGCCCGTTCATTATTTTTAAAAATCCATCGTTTTGAGAGGCAATAATCGCCGACCCGAACATGGCATTGAAATCCGCATCAAACCGTTCTTCAAACACACTGATGTCAATACCATCCACGCATCGCAGCCTCAGGTAAATCGTTTCCATCATCAGTTGATGCCGGTCCAACTCTTCAAAACCGTCTGTCGGCGTCTTCCCTGCAAGAAGTTGCTCTAAATATGCGTCTATCGACCGGACATTCCAGCTTCGGCGATTATTTGTAAATGAGTGGGCCGAAGGTCCAAACCCAATGTAAGGGGCGTGGGTCCAGTATTTTTGATTGTGCCGGGAACGGGTCGCATTTGAAGTGGAAAAGTTGGACACTTCATATTGCGGCAATCCATTGTCCGCCAGATACCCTACCGCAGCATCGTACAACATGCCTACCGCCCCTTCCGGAAGCGCTCTAAACCGGCTTTTTTTCAAATCCGATGTCAGTGGCGTTCCTGTTTCATAGGTCAGCATATAGCAGGAAAGGTGCTCGGGATGCAAATCAACCGCTGCCTGTAGATCCGATAGCCAGTGATGTTTTTTCTGCCCCGGCAGTCCAAAAATCAGGTCTAGGCCGATATTGTCAAAACCAGCCGAACGCGACGATTGAATGGCTTGAATTGCCTGGTCCGCCGAATGAATGCGGGAAAGAAAAGCAAGGGTTACGTCGGAAAACGATTGCACGCCGATATTGAGACGATTCACACCGGCCTGACGATACCCGGACAGTTTTTCATACGATACGGTTCCCGGATTGACCTCCAGGGTAATCTCCGCTAAAGGAGACACATCAAACTTCCGGAAGGCGGCATCCAGCACTTGACGGATCTGGCTGGAATCGAGCAAAGACGGGGTTCCGCCGCCGAAATAGATGGAGTCCGCTGTTTCAGATACATTGCCCGCCATCCCTATCTCTTTAACAACAGACTGAATATATATGGGTATTTTATCCAGATCAGAGACTGAATAAAAATCGCAATAGCCACACTTCTTCACACAAAACGGCACATGAATATAAATGCCATATTCATCATTAATCATTCATCATTCCTAATTCAGATGAACCGTTTCATCAGCTCACTAATGACATCGTCCACATTATCCGGCGTGATCCCATTCTGCCTGCAAGTTTCCTCAGCCCTGTCCAACAGTTGTGTATTATTCATGTCGCTTAACCTGGAAAATAATCCCAGGCGACGGCCCACCTGGTAGAGCATGCGCCTGCGGGGATCCAGTTCAAGGAATTGACGCACCACACCGACGAGCCGGTCCTTGTCTTCGGGAAATTTTCCTTCTATCTCTTCAAACAGATTCAGAATATGATCACTTTTAATGACGCTGGTGATGCCGTCCAGTGTTTCCAGAAACAGCAGCAACTCTGCAGTTGTTTCAACATCCGTCAATTTTTCAAACCGCCCGGATGCATATTCGTCATAGAGTTCCACATGATTGGGTATGGCCAGGGTCCGGATCCGGATAAAATCCGGGTTAATCTGATTCAGGGCGTCCGCAGTTTCAAGGGCGTGATTTTGAGACAGGGTTTTGCCGCCCAGGCCCGGCATCACATATTCGGACAGTTCAATTCCGGCGTTTTTAACTTTCCGGCCTGCCAAGATATGGGTTTCCTTATCCACTCCTTTTTTGACCTGTTTGAGCACTTCGTCGGACCCGGACTCCAGTCCGATATGAATCCGGTTTAATCCGGCCATTCGAAAAGCGTTCAAAAAATCATCACTGATCTTTGCGATGGTCTGGGAGCGGGCATAGGAGGTGATGCGCTGCACCCAGGGGAAGCAGGCTTTTAAATGCCCCAGGATTCGTATCAAATCATCGGGTTTAACAATCAGGCTGTTGGCGTCCTGAAGAAAAACAGACTTCATCCCGGCGGAGAACCAGTTGACCGCAGCGAAAAAAGCCGGCCGATCCGTCGCACTGAGGGTTGAATGATAGGTGTTCATTTCCGCCTGGGAAATACGGCCCGCCGGATCGCTCATTTTGCGAAGGATATGGATATGACTGCTGACCGCATCAATATCCTGAATCACATGATCAACAGGCCGCAATGAAAACAGTTCCCCCTTATATACCGGGCAGAAGGTACACCGGTTCCATGGACAGTTGCGGGTAATCCGGATCAGCAGACTTTGCGCTTCGCTGGGCGGCCGGATAGGCCCCTGCTCAAAACCGTCATACTTTTCTGTTTTTTTGCTTGAAGCGGCCATGAATATATGTTCTCCTTTTTGAAAGCTTGGTTATAATCTGCGTGTAGCCTGTCAATTGCTGATGGCAAAAAAAAAGCGCCATTCTGAAAAGCCATCTTTTTTAAATTAAAACAATAATACCTGATGTCCATAGATAAATGAAAAAACGACTGACCACCTTTGCAAAAATCCTGCTGATTCTCTTGGGTATTCCTGCTTATTTTGCTGCGGATATGTATTATTATGCAAAACAACCGGCTTCGCCAACAGCACCCGAACAAGTGGTTATCAACGTCCTGCCCGGTCAAGGGTTTCAAAAAACGGTTCAGGATTTATATCAAAACCACCTCATCCATCATCCGTTGAAATTTAGAATGATGGCCAAATGGCAAAAACTGGACCGGAAAATTATTGCCGGGGAATATGAATTGTCAACAGGCATGACGCCGCTAACCATCATTGAATATATGACAAAAGGCATCGTCCGGCTCAGGAAGTTATGTATTCCGGAAGGCTATAACCTGTCCCAGATTGCAGATGCTATCGAAAAATCGGGAATTTGCAGTAAAGAAAATTTCATGAACGCGGTAAAAGACGCCAAACTGATCTCGTCAATGGAGATCCCGGTATCCGGCTTTGAAGGGTATTTGTTTCCCGACACCTATTTTTTTTCCAAAGGCGTTCCACCGGAGCAAATCATTTCAGCCATGGTGAAACAGTTTCATAAAACGTTTCAGGATGACTGGAAAAAACGGACAGATGAACTGGGGCTTACACCTCATGAGATCATCACCCTGGCATCGATCATTGAAAAGGAAACCGGCGTTGCCGAAGAAAGGGCGGTTGTCTCTTCGGTGTTTCATAACCGCTTAAAACAAAACATGCGCCTTGCCAGCGATCCGACAGTCATCTATGGCATAGAGGACTTTAACGGCGATATCACCAAAGCGGATTTAAAACGGCCTACGCCCTACAACACCTACCTGATTCAGGGACTGCCGCCCGGCCCCATCGCCAACCCTGGCGCTGAATCCATCAAAGCCGCGCTCTACCCTGCCACTACGGATTATCTGTATTTTGTGGCAAAAGGCGACAAAACCCACCAATTTTCAAAATCCCTGGCCGAACACAATCAGGCGGTCAAAAAATATCAGTTAAACCGAAACTCCAGCCGCACTGGGGCTGACAGCCCGTGAATAAACATCTGAGGCCAGATCCTGCCCCGCTCGCGCTTTCAGATAATGATAACCGGCTGCGGCGATCATGGCCGCATTATCGCCGCAAAATTGCAGGGATGGCGTAAAAACAGCAAGCCCCTCTTTCCGGGCGGCAACCCTGACCCCGTCTCTCAACATCTGATTGGCCGCGACCCCTCCGACCAGCGCGATATGCCGGCATTTTTTTTCTTTGGCCGCATGCATCACTTTGTATGTCAGCACATCCACAACCGACGCCTGAAACGACGCCGCAATATCGGCACTCTGATGCTGATAATCCTTCGGATGGGTCTGAATATAACGATGCACCGCGCTTTTGAGTCCGCTGAAACTGAAATTAAAGGCATCTTTATCAAGGTAAGACCTGGGAAATGGGATTTTGTCCGCATCACCGAATCTTGCCAGGTCTGCGATGATTTTCCCACCAGGATACCCCAGGCCCAGCATTTTGGCGACTTTATCAAACGCTTCACCGGCTGCGTCATCAACGGTCTGGCCCAGACATTCGGCTTGGGTGGGTGATACGACATAATAAATACTGGTATGCCCGCCGGAAGCCAGGAGAGCAATAAAGGGGAATTCCGGGGATGGGGATTCCAAAAACACGGAATGGATATGCCCCATCAGATGATCAACACCTATCCATGGAACATTCAGGGCATAGGCAAACGATTTTCCAAAACAAAAACCCACCAGCAGTGCGCCAATCAGTCCCGGCCCCTGAGTGACCGCCACCGCATCCACCTGGCTTTTATCCATACCGGCATTTTGCAGGGCTTCATTCACCACAGGCACAATCATTTCCAGATGCTTGCGCGAAGCCAGCTCCGGCACCACGCCTCCATAGGGCCGATGCAAAGCCACTTGAGAGGACACCACGGAAGACAAACTGGTGACGCCGTCTTCCACCACTGCAGCGGCGGTTTCATCGCAGGAACTTTCGATACCGAGAATTTTCATTTCAATACACCAGTCTAAAATGGAACAAACTCTTCATGAACGTTGGATGAGCCACTCATGAGGCCCTACACCCTACCCCACAAAAAAACAAAAGCCGGGACAGCATCGACAAAAGTCGATACATTGATCCCGGCATATCAAATGCATATCAGTTATTTTTTTGAGATCGTTTGGCGGAACCGCCCGACGGGCGGAAAAATTGTGCGGGTCTTCAGGATGTGCATCCGCCAGCCCGCTTATTCCCCTGATTGATCCAGTTCAAAAAACCAGCGGCTGCTTTCCGGACTCTATCCCATAGCATGGTTATTCGTCGCCATTTTATACCCAGATGACCCGCTTTTCAGCGCTCTTTTTTGTCTGAACGACTTCACCGATCACGTAGGCTTTTTCATTCATACCCGCCAGTCTCTCCACCACATCCTGGGCCGCTGCATCCGGAACCACGGCAATCATACCGATGCCATTGTTAAAGGTGCGTGTCATTTCCGAAGCTTCAACATTGCCGGCCTTTTTCAGAAATTTGAATACCGCCGGAATTTCCCATGACCCTACTTTAATTTCAGCGCTGCAGGATGCCGGCAACACCCGAACGATATTGTCATCAATTCCGCCGCCGGTAATATGGGCCAACCCGTGGATGGGAAGGTCTTTGATTAAATGCAGAATAATTTCGGTATAAATTTTGGTGGGGGTAATCAGTTCTTCCCCCAGGGTTTTTTCAAATTCCGGAACATATGAATCGATTTTCAGGTTCAAAACATCAAAACAGATTTTGCGGACCAGGGAATATCCGTTGCTATGGAGTCCCGATGAAGCGATGCCGATCAGTTTGTGTCCGACCCGGATTTCAGAACCATCCACAATCTTGTCGTTGTCCACGATGCCGACTGAAAAACCGGCAAGATCATATTCGCTGTTATTATATAAACCGGGCATTTCTGCTGTTTCTCCACCGATCAGGGCGCATTGCGCCCGGCAACAGCCTTCAGCCACGCCTTTAACGATCTGTTCGGCAACTTCGGGATTTAATTCTCCCATGGCAAGATAATCCAGAAAAAAAAGCGGCTTCGCCCCTTGAACCGCAACGTCATTCACACACATGGCCACCAGATCAATCCCGACGGTATCATGCTTATCCATCATGAACGCGATTTTCAATTTCGTTCCCACACCATCCGTGGAACTGACCAATACCGGACGTTTATAATCCGCAACATTCAGAGAGAACAGCCCGCCAAACCCTCCGATCTCTCCCATCACACCGGTTCTGGGAGTTTTAGAAGCGATTTTCTTTATAGCGTCAACAAACACATTGGCTTTTTCAACATCAACACCAGCACCCGCGTAAGTTAATGAATTTTTAGAATTACTCATAGATCCAATGTACCCTGTCGTTATTTTTTAATTGCCCAAAAAAAATTGATTTTTTAACGTAATCAACATGAAAAGTCAAAACAAATTTTTTGACAACCACCCGCGAGTGGTGTAATTAAACAAAAAATTATTCTCACTAAACTTACTATTTAAGGATGATCATGAAAACTTTCTCAAGGCTGAGCCGACTTCCCCAATATGTTTTCGCATCCGTCAACCAGATTAAAATGGATGCACGGCATGCCGGTGAAGATATTGTAGACCTGGGGATGGGGAATCCTGACCTGGGAACCCCCCAGCACATTATCGACAAACTCACAGAGGCCGCACAAAAGCCTCAGAACCACAGATATTCGGCCTCGATGGGCATCCGGAAACTGAGAATGGCAATTGCGGACTGGTACAAACGCCGTTACGATGTGGATATTGACCCGGAAACCGAGGCCATTGTCACCATCGGCGCCAAGGAGGGCATTTCCCATCTCATGCTCGTGGCCCTTGGTCCGGGGGATGTCATGCTGTCACCCAACCCGACCTATCCCATCCACCCATATTCGTCCATTATATCCGGGGCGGATGTCCGGTATGTGCCTTTAGGGCCGGATACGGATTTTTTTGAAAATTTAATCGCCACCACCAAGCAGACCTGGCCAAAGCCCAAGGTTCTTATTCTCAGCTTTCCTCACAATCCCACCACCGAAACCGTGGAACTGGATTTTTTTGAAAAAGTGGTGGAATTCGCCAAAGAGCACGATATTCTGGTGGTGCATGATTTCGCTTATGCGGACCTGGTGTTCGACGGGTATAAGCCGCCGAGTTTCCTTCAGGCCAAAGGCGCGAAAGACGTGGGCGTGGAATTCTTTTCCCTGTCCAAAAGCTATAATATGGCCGGCTGGCGTGTGGGTTTCTGCGTCGGTAACGCCGAAACCGTATTTGCCTTAAAACGGATCAAAAGCTATCTGGACTACGGTATGTTTCAGCCGATCCAGATTGCGTCCATCATCGCCCTCAACGGACCTCAGGATTGCGTGAAAGAAATCTGCGACACCTATCAATCGCGTCGGGACGCCCTGGTAGGTGGTCTTCACCGGGTCGGGTGGGAAATCACGCCTCCCAAGGCCACCATGTTCGTATGGGCCAAAATTCCCGAGCAATATATCAAAATGGGATCCGTGGAGTTTTCTAAAATGCTGATCCGGGAAGCCAAAGTCGCGGTCTCGCCGGGTGTCGGATTCGGCGCATACGGTGATGAGTATGTCCGGTTTGCGCTGATTGAAAACCCGAAGCGCATCAGCCAGGCAGTCAGGGGAATTAAAAAAATTCTGTAATTTAAGGAAATTCTTATGAAAGAAATAAACGTCGGCATTCTGGGTCTGGGGACTGTCGGCACCGGAATTGCAAAAATTCTGATCAACAACGGCCCGCTCATCGCCTCCCGCCTGGGCGCGAAACTGGTGTTAAAGAAAGCCGCTGACCTTTATATTGATAAGGATCGCGGCATCTACTTCGACAAAGACGTTCTCACCACCGATCCCTTTGAAGTGGTCAATGATCCAAAAATCGATATCATCCTTGAGATGATCGGCGGCCAGACCATCGCCAAAGATCTTATTTTAAAGGCCATTGAAAACGGAAAGCACATCGTCACGGCAAACAAGGCGCTGCTATCATCACAGGGTGGCATGTTGTTCAAAGCCGCTGCGGAAAAAGGTGTCACCATCGCCTTTGAGCCCAGTGTCGGGGGATGCATGCCCATTATCAAGACTATCCGGGAAAGTCTTGCCGGAAATAACATTCAATCCATTTCCGGTATTTTAAACGGCACCTGCAATTATATTCTGTCCAAAATCACCAGTGAAGGTGTTTCATTTGAGGATGCACTGGCCGGGGCCCAGACGGCCGGATTCGCCGAAGCGGATCCCACGCTGGATATTGAAGGATATGACACCGCGCACAAACTGGCCATTCTGTCATCCATCGCGTTTGGTATGGAAATCAACCTCAAGGATATCTATGTGGAGGGCATCACCAGCATCTCTGCCATGGATATTGAATTTGCCCGACAGAGCGGATACCGGATTAAATTGCTGGCCATCACCAAATTCAGCGAAAACGCCGTGGATGCCAGGGTTCATCCCACCATGATCCCGTTATCCAATCCCCTGTCCCATGTGGACGGGTCTCTGAACGCCGTCATTATTTCCGGAGATGCGGTCGGCGACATGATGCTCTACGGACACGGGGCAGGCATGATGCCGACGGCCAGTGCCGCCATCAGTGACGTTATCGACATCGCACGGAGCCTCATCAATAACTCCGCTTCATTTGTTCCCATGCAATCGTTCCAGGTGGCACAAATCCGCGACATCCCGTTCCGCTCCATTGATGACATATCCTCTTGTTATTATATCCGATTCTCCGCAAAAGACCAGCCGGGCGTACTTTCTAAAATATCCGGAATCCTCGGAAACCATCAGATCAGCATCAAATCCGTACATCAGACCGAACAAAAATTAAACGGAGCTGTGCCGATCATGATGCTCACCCATGTCGCAAAAGAAGTGGAAGTCAAACAAGCGCTCGCTAAAATTTCATCTCTGGATGCCATCACCAGCAAACCCGTGGTCATCCGGATCGAAGGGTAAAAGGAAAATATATGCATATTATCTGCTCGGATCTCGAGGGCGTATTTGTACCTGAGATTTGGATCAATGTGGCGAAACACACCGGCATTGAATCTCTTAAACTGACCACGCGGGACATTTCAGATTATGATGTGCTGATGAAAAAGCGCTTGTCTATTCTGAAAGAAAACCGGTTAACCTTAAACGATATCCAGGCGGTAATAAAAAAAATCGATCCTTTGGAAGGTGCTGTGGAATTTCTCAGCTGGTTGCGGTCCGCCTATCAACTCATCATCGTATCCGATACCTTTGTGGAATTTGCCGGTCCTCTGATGGAAAAACTGGGCAGACCCACTCTGCTTTGTCATTCTCTGATAGTGGCCCAGGACGGCTCCATCACAGATTACCGGCTGCGGCAAAAAGACGGGAAACGTAAAACAGTTCAAGCTCTGCACAGCTTAGATTATAAAGTGGTGGCTTTCGGAGATTCATACAATGACATCAATATGTTAAAAGAGGCGGATGCTTCATTCCTGTTCCGGCCGCCGGCCAACGTGATAAAAGAGTTTCCGGAGATTCGACCCACCGATGATTACAATCAGCTGAAAGGATGGATCATAGACGCTATAGCGTCCTTTCCACATTAATGCTCGACATTAAAAAACAACCAAACGGCGTTGTATTTAAAATTCACGTCCAGCCCAAGGCCTCTAAAAACGTTATTGTGGGCCTGCACGACAATGCGCTGAAAATCAGACTGACCGCTCCGCCGGTGGACGGAGCCGCCAATAAAATGTGCGTCCATTTTCTGTCAAAAGAGCTGGGGGTTCCAAAATCCGCTATAGAAATTGTCGCGGGCCAGACCAGCCGCACCAAACATATTTGCATTAGCTTTCCTCCGGATGCCTCCCCCGCCCCATCAATGGATCATCCATCGGAACAATTGATCCGTACCATAAAAAGCCTGGCGGTCGGAAAAACATCTTGACACCAAAGAAAAGAGAAAGTATAGATTAATTCTTTAAGAAATCATTGATGCGGGGTGGAGCAGTCTGGTAGCTCGTCGGGCTCATAACCCGAAGGTCATAGGTTCAAATCCTGTCCCCGCTACCAAATTTTAAGTAATAAAATTAAAGGGCTTGCAAGTATATCAACAACTTGCAAGCCCTTTTAATTTATGTCTCAAAAGGCCTTAAAAGGACAGAAAAGGCCTCAAAAATACAAAAAAAGCCTCTTTTTTTCTATCAAGTCCCACACAAAGTCCCACACGCATCAACAGGTAAATATTTGACATACAAAATAGATAAATACTTAAATTCACAATATTAATATATTCTATTTTTCATATTAAGATGATAAACTCGTATGAAACTTATTTTTTTTTAAAAGGACATTATCTTTTGGAAGAAAGGAATTTATGAAAAAGAAAGCATTCTTTTTGTCCCTTGCTGTGACTATCATCTTATTATTTGTCTCTTGTGGGTTATCTTCCAAACAAAAAACTTCAGCAGAAGAGTCTATGAAATCATTGCGCAAACTTGCAGCAGCGGTTCAAGTCGGCGTAAATTATATTCAGTATAGTTCATTTATTATTGATGCCCAAGCCTTAGTAAATGACTCGTTGACTGTGCTTCCTGAAGGGGAATTAAAGAAAGAAATAAATGCATCAATGGAAGCTTATGTTGACGCCCGAAAGGTATGGAGTTGCAAGATAGATCCTTATAATAGTTATCCCGAAACTTTAATTTCAAAATATTCTCTCAAAAAAACAGGCGTCGATGCTATGTTCCTGCAAGAAAAAGATAAGATAGTTAGCAATGATAAGGCGATAAGTATCATATGGGGGATTGCTCTTATCCATTTGAATAAAGCAGAATCTTTGCTTTAAAAAAGACTGTAAAGTCAAAAAACAGCTAAGGCTTTGCACCATTACGAGCCTTACGCTGTTTTTTTTCGTGATATGTTTTGTCCTGCTTTTTCTTCTTTTCCTTGAATTTCTCAAGCCGGTCCCTGGCGGCTTCACGGTCCGATTGAGCAAACTCTATCATGGTGACTTCCCCGCACATGATTTGATCTCTAATTTTTTTGATTACCCGGTGAACGTATGACTGCCCCACATTCAATATGCTTGAAACTTCCGGACAGGTTAAGCCAAAAACGGAATAAAGCAGGAAACATTGAATCGATTTCGGCATCGTTACAATTTGTTCACAGTTTGCCGATGCAAGTTTTCGTCGTTTCTCAGCTCCAATGAGTTCAAGAATGCGCGCCTGTGCTTTGCGATAAAGAGTTGAAGCCCCCACTTTCGAAAGCTCATATTTTACCGCAAGATCCTTGAAACTCATGCGATAAAAAAATCGATCAATAAAAACACCTGTTTGTTTTAAATCGGTATTGATGGCGTCAACAAATGGGCTTGGATGCTGATCTGAAAAAGCAGTCTGTTTCAATCCTGTTGGCTTTCCGCTATCAAAATCAGGCATTGATGCTTCCCTGACTTCTCGCCTATTCCCGTGAGCGATAACCCGCATCAGAGGCTTTATATTCCAATCCACTTCAAATGGTTGTTTGTTCTCAAAATTGAGATATTGATTTACAAAAAAACAAGGGCTTTTGCAGGTCTTACGATGAGAACATTTTTGACAGGCACCTTCGAAATAAGAATCAATTTCTTGCATTGGATCACCAATCACCTAACGATCTGGACAGATGGCATTGATAAATAAGGCCTTAAAATCGCCATGGCCCTTTGCGAATAACGAGGCAACTCACGATTGTTTGTCAACTTGATGTCTATAGGAATAAAAGAACGTGCGTTTTGGGAATCCAAATCTTTACGCAATTCATGAAGAGCCTGTTCGCACTGTGCTTCTTTTAAAGCCTTGATATGATGGGCTTCAGTGGGATCAATTGCTAAATCAAGTTCATTGATTGATCTGAATGCAGTGGTCAGTGCTGCACCCTTGATGGGCTCGGACGCGGAAAGAAATTTGTCTGAATACAACCGGGTTCCGAAATAGGCTGTCGCATCATTCAGCGAAATGAAGGAATTATAGTTGCTGGAAGGATAAACAGTTATCGCCATATCTGAAACACCTCATGATAAAAATCCAGGCAGGAGAAAGGCGGGCCGTCCGTCTTTCCATTCCGTACAGCACGTTCTCTCCCTGGCCTGGAATTATTTTTATTTGGAAAGGTAGCAGGAATAATTTATCCCGGTGGCAATGGTGCCCGAAACGGTGCAATACACCCGCACATAGGGGTAGATGGTCCCGTTCTTTTCATTGGAAAAGGGTACTTTATACCGTCCGGTGCTGCTGTCCTGATCACCGCCGAGGACTTCCGCCGCCCCGAGTTCCAGAATGGCAAGGTCTTCATAGGTATCTGCAAAATCCTCTTTGGTAGAGCCTTGCAGGGCGATTTTATAGAGTTCGTCATTATTCGCAATTTCAATAGCCGATACATCAACGATCATGTGGCCTTCCACCAGCCCGTCGCCAAGGTCGGGCGCAATGCCGCCGTCGAAATCCGTTCCGGCCGCTGATGCACCAACAAGGCCCTCTTCGTTTAAAATAAACTCGAAATCTATCATTTGGGGTACTCTCCTATATTATATTGGGATTAAGCGTTTTTGACGCCGTACAATCTGGCCGCTGCTTTCGGATGGAAGACGGCAAGGCCGCAAATCCATTCGATCAGGGTTTCATAAAAAGTCCGGGTCAACCCGAGATCCACCACGTCCATGGTGCCCGCCTGAAGCCCGCACACGTTTTCGGCAACGCCGAATTTGACCGCATAAAGCGAAGTCGATGCAGCCACACCGCCGCCGGGATTGTCTTCAGTAAAAGGCAGGATATCATTCCCGTCTTTGTCCTGTTCAATGACGCCAATGGGCACACCGGCATAGGCGGCAATTTGACGCCCGAAAGCATCGGAAACGACTTCCTGGGCCTGGCCTGCTGCACGGATCAGCTTATTGATTTTCCGCCGCATGGTTTTGTTCATAAAAAGAACGTCCGGCCCGCCCTGGACACCATCAATCAGGCTGTCAACCATGTCCAGAGTCAGGGTATCCCCGCCGCTGGTTGAACCGGCAGCAATGGCCTGGGCACCAGTCAGGCGGTTTTCAAGACCGTCAAATGAATTCGGGTCCGTCGCATTGTCACCCTTGAAAAAGTTTTTGGTATATTCCAGGGCGCAACTTTTGGCCTTCATCGCATCATAAATGGACCGGAGATTATTTACGTTTCCCTGGGTTTTCACTAGGGCCCGGTCCACCGGGGAAATACCTCCCAAAATATACAGGGCTTCCACCTGGGGATTAACCACACCTACAGAATCAACGTAATCCTCATTGATTCCCCGGAAAGCGATTCCAGGGAGCGTCTTTTCCTGATTGTATTTGTATGCCTGGCCGTTCACGTCAAAAAACGGCAGGCGCTCCAATACCGGGGAGACAGACGGAAAAATTTCAATGACGCCCCGCTGAAGGGGATCTTGGACAAGTTTTGCGGCTTCAAGCAAAGTAAGCATATTGTTTTACCTCATTTATTTTTTTTGTTTTCCATACCCCTGGGCCATAATCGCCTGGGGCCTCATGTTTTTAAAATCAGCTGGCGTTTTCCCAGCCGGCCGTTTCGTATCAATTCCGTCCGGGGCCTGCTGATTGAAAAGCCCTTTTTGGGTTGCATTTTGGATCCATTTTATTTTTTGTCCGGGTGGAAGGTCCGGAATGAGATCCCTCATTTCTTCAGGGACCGACTCAATGAACGAATCCGCAAATTCTTTCAGTTGGCTTTCCGAAAGTTTGCGCTTTTCGATTTCCTGATTCAGACGGCTTAATGGTATTTTGTCCTTATCTTCGGTTTTTTCGTGTCCGGTCACGTCAAGGAAAAATTTTCCGTCTTTTTCAACGTAAAGCGATTGAATCCCTGGCTCTAAGCCTTCGAGTGAATCGATTGAAAATTGTAATGTCATTTTTGGTTCTCCATTTTACGCCTGGGCAGGCGAATTGTTTTCATGTTTGAATAAAGCGTTTTCCTCTTTGATCTTTTGGAGCGCTGCCTTTGCTTCTTCGCGGGTTCGAAGTTCCGGGTTTCGCTCCATAGCCACGTCCACCGGACTTAAAACGCCCAAATCAATCAATGACGCCCATGTTTCCGCCTGATCTTTCGGGGAAATTTCCGGTTTTGGATCGTAAAAATCTATATTGATTGATGCTTGTTCACTGAATTTCTTTGACGGGTTATGGACGTTCCATATGATCCGGATCAATTCAAAAAGCTGCTGCTCATATCGCCGCCAAAGAATAATATCATCACGCCTGAGTTCTTCGAGTTCCCTTGAACCGGCAACCTTTGCAAGTCCGGATTCTCTGACGGTCTTCGTGCTGAGAGTGGAAGCGGATAAACCATTCAGGACGGCTACCTGAGTGATTAAAAACTCAATGGCGCTGATGATTTCTTTAATCGGCGCTTTTTGACTTTCAAACCCGATGGCACCGTCTTCAGGAAGTTCAACCATTGTTCCTGGATTGACGCCTATTGACGCGCCCGTTTGTTTGCCCTTACGAATCCAGCCGACTCCGAAACCTTGCATCCGGATAATATAGAGAAGGTCCGTCAATTTTTCGTTGATGGCTTCCTGGGCGTTTATGAGGTCATCACCGCCGGAAAGCCAGAAATCAGAAGTCGGGCACCGGTCAAACACCGGCAGGAATGGCAGGATATTATATGGATTGAGTTCTTCTTTGATCACATTCCCGAGATAGTCCAGACGCTTGAATGCTTCAGCAGTCCATACTGAATATTCAACTTCATCCTGCTTACCGCTTTCCGGGTAATGGGTAATCATCACAGCTTGAAGGTCTTCTGGGGTGTCACCAGTCGTCACGTCCAGAACGTCACCGGTCAGAATATCAAGATCGATGGAGCCCTTACGCCATACCGGACGGATTAAGACGGTCTTACATAGTTTGACATACCGGGAAGCCGCTTTCATTTTGACGCTTAAACCGGAGCTTTGACAAATGGCCTGAAAAAATTCCACGTCCTTGTCGGAGCCTTTCAGTTCGCGCACTGCATCACGGGCATAGACGGCGGCAAGGGAATTGATAAACTTTTTGACGATATTAACGAAGCAAGGGGTTATTGCATCAGGGTTTGAAAAGATTGTGGCAATATGGTCAGAGATATAATCAAGCTGGACATCATGATAAAAGTCTAAACGCTTGGCGGTATTGTTTTTGCGGGCAGTGTTTGCAGCCTGGTCGATCTCCATGTTGAGCTGCTTGAATAATCCTGGGACGACTGATTGAAATAACATAGAAATTTTCTATTGCCTCCATGAGAATAATCTATGCTATTAAATGAACTTTTGGCGTTTTGCAATAAAAAAATTAAAAATATTTAATTATTCCTTATGCTTATTGAATTATATTCAAGTTTTTTAAATTTTAGGAAAAGATTTATCTTGATAATACTATAAAATTTATGAGAAAAATTAATGACATATAAATTTAAAGTCTAAAAAGTGAGAATTTTATGGCTGAAATGACAGAAAAGGAAGCGATACAAGCTATGGCAGAGCGAAGTGCTTTGCTTGAAAAAATACCTGAAAGAAAAAAGATAGAGAACTCGACCGACACAACATCAAATTTATTAAAATGCCCGGATTGTGGCAAAGACGTTTCGAGGAGAGCCGCTGCCTGCCTGCATTGTGGTTGCCCAATAGAAGCCGTTCTTGCCGATCAAGAACAAGCTGAAACAAACATAACACCTAAATTATGTCAAACATGCGGACAACCGACCAATGTCAATTGGGGACCGTCTCTTGATTTTGTAGTTTGTGAAAATTGCATGAAACCGCCTAAAGCAGACAAAAGTATAGAGACTGGACCAAAATGCCCACATTGCGAGTCTAAATCCCATCATAAAATTTCTTTCAAAAACAAAGTCGGTGCTGGCTTGCTTTTTGGCCCGTTCGCAATTGTTCATGCCGGCAAAACCTTCAAATGCGATAAATGCGGATTTAAATGGTAAATGATAACATAAATTAATAATTAACGGGTTGATGAATGGAAAGGACTCACATCATGGACTGGTTCAGCATGTTGGAGAAATTTATAAACGAACACGCAAGCGCTGGTATTCAAAAAGAGCGAATTATCCAAAGAGACGAAATTATTCAGCACCTAAGAGATGAACACAATTTACTTAAAGAAAAGAATACACTTCTAAATGAAAAAAACGAGATTCTTCAAAGAGAGCTTAAAGAACTATCTATTCCGGAAAATTTCATCAAATATCGTGGAGTCCTCTTTTCTAAATTACCAGATGGTAGGATTGATGAATGTGCTTATTGCCCAACGTGCAAAACTCCTATGTATAGCATTCAAGAGGCAACCAACTTTGAATGTAGTCGTTGTCGTTTCGTTGCTTCATTTACAGGGGAAGAACTTCCTCAAATTTTAAGAGACAACCTTAAATAATTGTTTTTTAAAATCACGCCGACTGATAAATCACGGCCCCCGTCACCCTCAGAAATGAATGAAAGAATTCCGGGATCCTGATTTCCGACTCCTCATTGAAAAGCCGGTATTGCCGCCACATTTCTTCCACCTGACCATAGGCCACGCACCGCCCCTTGCAATGCAGTTCCAGTCCCCCGCCCATCATAAAGCACATATGCCGATTCCCGCCCCGGCAGTCGCATTGAATGGTATCGATCTCAAAAAGGTTTAAAACCTCTTTCCGCAGTGAAAAAAGAGCCCAGTTTACCGAATAAACCGTATCATCATGGAATTTAACCCCTGAATGGCCGAAAGCGTATGATCCATTTTGCCGCCGGGTATATGAAAAGGTGCTCAACTCCGATTCAAAAATTTCGAGATCCTTCGAGAAATGAAACCGGCCTTCTTTCATGGTTCGATACATTTCTGGAAAACTGGCCTGCTGGTTTGTGTCATGCGGGCTGATTAGCTCACAAGGAATTTGATTTTCAAGCATCCATGCATGAATATCAGCGGTTTCATAATTTTCCAGGATCACATTATCAAGCTTGTATCGTTTATGGTCTTCCAGGATAACAGCTTTAATGCTTTTGGCCGCATTGATCAGAAACCGATGCTGATTCAGCAAATAATATTCCGGCTCCCCGCCCTGGGTGGCAACCTTCATGACCACGGACCAAACAGTAAAATCACCCCTTGGCCCGGCAATCAGACTTTTCGCCCGGTCCAGGCCCGCCCCGATCTTATACGCCCGGCCCTTCGCCAGCGCATCAACATCCGCCACGGGCACCCGGTAAGAATCCCGGCATTGTTCGATAATCTCCGCAGAGAAAAGCCCGTTCTTCGCGTCTGACCGCTGCCCGAGAACATCCCGCTTGAAATCGGCCGGCAGAGTGGTTTTTTCCAGCCTGGCCGCCTTGTCCCGGTCAATCCACGCCGGGGCTTCCTTCGCGAAATGGTCAAAGTCCCTGTAGCTGGTGGACTGGCAAAACATCTGCTTATCATTCGTCGCCTCTTTTTCTAACGAATGGACAGGCCCATCAGTGGAATCAACATTCGAATCAACAAAAATCAATGAATCTTCCGAATCCAGCAATGCAGCTTGCAGCGCATTAAACGGCCCGAGCTCAACAAAGCTATGCAAATCAGACACCCACAGCAAATTGATTTTATCACCGAATGCCGACGCCGTATTACTCGCTGAAAACTGGATCTGATTCTGAAGTTCGTGAAACATAATGGTATACATAAACTGATTATTTTCCGGAATCAGCACCGACAGCAAAGGACTGTTATTTATAATCCGCTTCAGCGCCGCAAACTGAGTCCGCCGGCAATGGTCTTCAGTGGACCCTAAAAGTTGGACTGTGAAATTCATCCGGCTGGTGAATAACCACAACACGATCAAGCTGAAGACGGTTGACTTCCCATGACGCCTGGGCTCAACGTTCATCGAAATGGAATGCTTGAACAAACCGGATTTTTTATCAACCGCAAGCACATTCCGGATAAACTTCCTTTGCCGGGCAGTGGGGACGAATGGTTCATATCGATTGGACCGGGTCAATATCCGGGGCTGGATGTCATTCACCCATTGATAAAACCCGGCTTCACCGCCCTGCCATAATTTAATTCGTTCTGAGAAATTCATATTTTGTCGCCATTTTTTATCACCTTTTTGTCACCTTTTTGTCGCCTTATTCGGCGACATTCCTTGCAGACGCCAAAAATCCCGTATCTACATTGTGCACTCGGGGAAAATCCATTCCGTGATTTTATCTTTCCGCAATCCGAACATCGCCGCACCACCTGCCCAAGTCTAACCTCGAAATAAATCCCCATCCGGCCGGTGGTTCCAATAATTGGCGTCAACCCGTCAACCATTTCGTCATAAACTATCACGGGTGCCACGAGTGGCCGCTCAGACAACACTCTCAACAGCCGCCGCTCAAACACGGGCACCACCTCAAACGCTCTCGCCGGTCGCCGCTCCCGGAATATCCAGGCAATTTCCGGCGCGGAAGTATCCCAATCCACACTCACCAGCGCGGCATGCTTCGCGCAATCAGCCGGGCACCTGCTCACCTCATAATACCTTTGACACTCATACGAAGTCACCCGATGCCCATGATGGCTGCAGGGGAATAAATCAAATTTGCTTTTCATATGTGTATTGCGGGCAATGGCGGAAATTGAAAAAATTATATGTGTAAGACACCCTGTCCCGCCCAGCGCCCGATTTTTGGGGCTTCCACCTTCGTAAAAAGACTTTATATCTTATAAAGTCAGTTAACTTTAACCGAACTATTCAAACGTAATATTGCTTAAATCCCTGTTCTTGTTCATCTTTCCATCTGATTTCTTTTTCTTTTTGAGGTCAATCAGGAAGGTAAGAGCCCGGCGCTTTGCTTCCTGCAGCTTCATCAAGTCACCAGTAATCAATGGATTTAAACCTTCAGCGCCGATTATGCTTTCCGGATTTGACAGCAAATGACATTCGATAACTTTTTCAATGGTGGCATAGATAGCGATATCTCGCCTTAAAAACGCTGCTGCTGCCTGGACCTGATCTTTATCAAGTTCATCCTGCAAAGAACGAATGGCACGCCCGTAAGCGGATCTCATATCAATAGTGCCGTCAAGCTTGATAGCATCACGGAACAGTTCAATGATATTCGGTTTGTCTTTGCCTTGATTTGCCGGTGAATTCTCCATGGTTTCGCTTTAAACTCCCATCAAAAGTCACAACAATGCTTCTGTTTTACATACAAAATAGATAAATAAACAAATGGTTACACTTACAGACCTTCGGGTAATATGCCCGAAAGAATACCATGCTTATTGATTTTCTCTATCGCATCCAGTGGTAAAAAGCAATACTTCAAGAAACAGTATCGTATTTTAAAGCCAATCTGACCGGGTGCCGGTGGACTGGCCGTCGGGTTCTCTATTCCGGCGCGGTGTCAATCTTTGTTTCAGCCTTCGCCTATACCCTCGCCCGCTCCTTAATATCTATAACCATTTGAAATTATATATTGTTACCGATATACAAAAATTAACTTATTGATTTTATTATATTGTTACCAATTCATTCAATTTGTTATAAACTTTTATATAAATGAAAGATAATTAACTATATGGCCTATATGGTATATACTGAAACTTTATGACATTATAGCGCAATTAGTAACAAGCCTATCATTTCAAATAGTTATAAAAACATAACCAGTAACATTATATAAATTCAGATAGTTATGTTAATAAACCAATACCATCATATCCTTTGTATGTTTTACTGTCTTGAGATAAGCGCCGGACATTACGCTCAAACAACCTCCCAACTTTCCTGCCAAAAGCAACGCCTGACATTGGTTTTAAGCCATTTTGACCAGCCCATTCATGATAAGCTGTATATAACGCATTCGAAGTAACCCAACATTCATGCGCTATTACACAACAATCCGTGTAAAATTGATTGATGATATCCTCGTCTTTCTGGTAGCTCTTCGTAGCATTTTTCACAATATCCGGCGGGTTTAATCCTTCCACCTGATAATCCAAGCATCCACGAACCAGCCATGCAAGAATACCCTCGGCTTCTGATTTCAAATTCTTTGGTAAGTCCTTATCCCGTTTCCTTTCCTGGGGTTCTTTGGGATTGTCCACAAAAGACAACGAAAAAGGAATAAGTAGAATCCTCTTCCATGAAGCATAATCATCAGCGTTTGCTCGGGGTTTTGAGTTTGTCATCATGCATAGGGTGTGTGACGGTTTAAATGAAACTTCCCGCTTTCCGTATGGTTCCCGGCCTGATAAATACCCGCCGCCGGTTCTTTCTTTCACTACTGACAAATCCAGTTTGCGGCCCTCGTTTGTCTCAGACGCCCAAACAAGGCGCTTACCCCGTAATGCCATAAGTTCAGCATTATGTGCATTTGCATTTTTTTTCTGGCCTGAATCCAATAACATTTCAGCCCTTACTGGTGACGCCATATTGCCTAAAATGTGCCGCAAGGCTTCGATTATGGTATCCTTGCCGTTTCTGCCTGCTCCAAAAAGGATTGGGAAAACATGCTCAATCACTTCACCAATAAGAGACAAACCGAATAAACGTTGGATGAAGCATATTAATTCAAGGTCATTGTCAAAAATTTGGAGCAAGGCGGTTTCCCACTGTGGACATATCGCTTGATGGTTAAAATCAGTCGGGCAAAAAGTCTTCAGCATATCCGATTGGTGGCCCGGCCTAAGTTGACCGGTTTTGAGATCCACTACGCCGTTTCTGCATGGTAGCAACCAGGGTTTGAGATCCCATTCATCACCCGACGTTCCAAGACTGCCCGGCCCGACGGCAGCGAATTCGACGACCTGTTTTCTATAATATAAAGTTTTCAATGCTTTGAGCTGGTCAAGAACTGCTTTAATTTTTCGCTCACATTCCGCCAAGGCCAGTTCATTGGATTCCGTTTTTTTCGCTTCTAATTTTGACCGCTCATTAAAAAGGACATCACGAGCAATTTTGAATAAGTCCATAACAGCATCGACATCCTTCAAAGGTTCATTAATTTTTTCTGGCATCCAGTAATGGCCTGACCAAACGTGCCAGCGATTTGATGCATGGTCGTAAATATATTTGTCTTTAAACAATCTTAAAAATAGATCAGCACAACCTTTCATTTTGTCATACGCAGCAAAAATTATGTCTTCCGTGGGAATGCTTTGATCCGGACCGACTGTCATGTTTTTAAGGGATATTACTTTTGCATTTTCAACCATCTGCATGAGCTCGTGCCCCCTGCCCGCCTTTAAAATATCATTAACGTCATATCCCTTTGGGTATTCCGGTGCCCATTCAATCGATTTTGCATCGGGTAGAATCTTCCGGACCTGCTGAGCAGCTTCTTGTCCGCCTTCATCGTTATCGAATGCACAAATAACAGTTTTACCTTTCAGTTTTTTCTGTATTTTCTTTACCTTTTTTCCGTTTGTATTGCTTAATGAAATACAACAAGCATCTGGAATTATGGTTGCTACGCTCAAGGCATCGATCGGGGACTCAATAATGATGACTTTTTCCGCCTGATCCAGCGGCCTACCGACAATGAAAAATGCGTCACTGGCGTTACTGCCTGGGATAAATTTTTTGCACTTCAAATCAAATGTCAGGCCTTTTTTTGTTTCATCAACATATTGGATTGCGCAAGGCTTTCTGTCGGCATCGTGATACAAGAAACAAATAGCTACTGCGGTTTCTGCCTGATGGTCGAAGGGATACCATTTCAAAGAAATGATTCCAGCATTGAAACTTTCCCGAATCAGGGAAAAGGATATTTTTCGTTTTGTGTACAAAAAGTATTTAAGATACTTGAAATCATTTCTAACGAATTCGTCGTCAATCTGCTTCCAGGCGCTTTCGATCTGATCCGCTGTCAAATATTCATCTTTCCTCTTTTCTATTTGTTTTGTCGGATTTTCCTGCTGATTGCATTCTGAAATAACTGGCTTTCCGGTGGCCTTTTCATGGCTCCATAGTGGCTGGTATTTGAGGGTCAATTCTTTTTTGGACAAACCTTCAAGCCGGCAATGAAAGTCTATCAAATCGCCTGTTGCCTCACATTTCCGACAAAGAAAGCGCCCATATCCAGAGTCTTCCGCTGTCCATAAGATAAACCGGTCGTCTCCCTGGCACCATGGACAGGGTGCTGCCCATTCGCCCGGCGTTTTTTGGACCTTCCCGGGAATGAGATCCGCCATGGGCTGCAGGCAGGCTTTCAGTTGTTGGAAATCAACCGTCATTTTCTTTTCACTAATTTTTCTGCCTGTTCCGGGACGTCGGCCCATGTAAAAATCATTTCCCGGGAACAGCGCTTACAGACCGGCAGTTCAATTTCACATTTCCAAAGGATTCCGGAAACCGTCCATTCATGCATCTTTGTTTGTGTGACAGTGGCAAAACCAGCACAGTAAACGCATTCTTCAGATTTTTTCATGATACAAAGTCCTTGCCGCTAAAGTGTGGAGTTACCGCCGCCGTCACGTCCTGACCTCATCCAGAACGAAACGGCTTCATCGGCGGCAACTTTTTGAAAACCTTGCGGTCGCGGCTCCGCAAGGCAGGAAGAAACTCGTTTTCTATTCATCAAACTGTGAAAGCCTAACACCCGGAGATTTTTTTACCCACTCACGGAGCTCTGATCTGATTAAAACCAAGCGTCCACCGGGTTTCCTGAAGGGTATTTTGTGACGGGTGATCAGCTTCCGCAATGCCCCCGGTGACAACCACGGCAATTCCTCAGCGCAGGCCTGTTCAATCGATAGAAATTCCTCATTACGATTGTTCATGGTTTACACCTTTAATTTTTGAAATAATCGTCAATCGCTGCATCAATAAATGATTTAACTTTCGGCAGGTTAATCACAAGCGCTGTCTCGAATTCAGTAATCCGCTTTAAAGATTCGGCCTGATTGGATGGAATCAAAACCGGCTGGTTAAAATTTTCGTCTGTTAAAACAAGCAGGTTGTCAAAATCTTCAGCGAAAATATTTTGCGCCATTATCGCAGCGACATCATTCCGCAAAAATTTTTTCAATTGTAAAAATACACCAATTTTATGAAGTGCGTTTGTTCCGAAAATGGTTCGGTAACTTTCGCCCCATTGGACCTTCGTGCCACTGGTTATAAGTCCTTGGAACATGAGGGTCTTAAAGGATCTTGGATGTAGACCACAAATTTTTGCCGTTTCGAATGTTGAAAAAGCCGGTTGTCCGGGTTGCATTTTTGGATATTTCATAATTTGATTCCCCACATATTAGAATTAATTAAACTTATTTCACTTTGTGGTTTAATCTAAATTACATTTCGAAAGAGATCAAGAAAAAAGTGCTCGAAAATTACACATAACATATTATTTTTATGGACAATTGTTGATATTAGCATATATATAATAGTAATAAATGTTACCCTGAAAACACTTTATGAATTATAATTAAACCTATTAACAATTGATATTATTAATAATATATAAAAACAAAATTACTTTATGACTTATAAAATAATTTTTATATATTATTACAATAATTTATATAATTTAATTTGGTTGACAATTAAATTTTTAGAAGTATTTTGAATACTATTCAAGGATTTTGAAAATAAATTGACATTTAGAAAAGGAATGAATTATATTGAAGACCTCTCAAACTTGCACGGCGGCCAACCGTTATTTGGCTTTTGTTTTTGTATATGAAATTGGAATTTTTGCGCGCCACGGTGCCGGTACTGGAAACAGCCGGGAAGCCCTGCAAGGCTTGAGACACCGTCGGCGCGTTTTTGTTTTTTAAACAAAAAGGAGAAAAACCATGGCTAAAAACAGTGAATCCACATCTGACCGTCTAGAAAATTTTTTGGATTTTATTGAGAGAAATTTGTCCGCATTAAAAATTTGTCAAAAAGAAGCCGCTATCCTGGATGATGGATCAGGGGTTGCACTAACCTTACAGGATGTCATAGTCAGGATTGAAAAAGAATGTCGAAACGTCCAGAACTTTTTAAATTCAAAAACGCAAACAGAGGATGATTTTATGGAAACGCTTCCACACGAAATCAGGTTCGGACAATTGGTACCATTTAAATAAGAATGGAAAAGGAGGACTTCTATGTATTTGCGCGGAAAACAATGGATAACAGACTTTTGTTTTGAAGGTGAGCGCCACATTAAATCCTGGGGAGAAATCAACAAAAGCGCTGCACAAGCCAAGGAACATAAATTTAAAACTGAAATCCGGGAAGGCACCCATCTTAGGAAAAACAAACAAATCAAGTTTGAAGCCTTCGCTGAAAAATATCTTGAAAATGCTGTAACCCACAAAAAGGCATCATCGGTTTTGCGAAACAAAACCAGTATCAATGCCTTACTGCCTCATTTCAATGGGAAGCTCATTCAAAAGATTGATCCACTATCAATCGAACGCTTCAAAATATTCCGATTGAAAGAAGGCCGGGCACCTGCAACCGTCAACCGTGAGATTGAAACACTTAAGAACATGCTCAAAATAGCGGTTGATTGGGATTATTTACAAAAGAATCCGGCTGATAAGGTCAATAAATTCACACTTAAAAATGAACGTGATTGGATCCTCAGCCTGGAAGATGAAAAACGACTGCTTGAGGAGTGCTCAAAACGGCCGCAACGGAAAGGCGGTGAGTATTTGCAAGACCTGGTGAAGCTTGCCCTTTATACAGGCATGCGTCAGGGTGAACTATTCAATTTAAAAAAGCAGGATGTTTTTTTGAACGAACAATATGTTTTCGTTTCAGATTCAAAAAACGGTGAATCCCGGCGCGTGCCATTGTGCGACACTGCCCTTGAAATTTTAAACCGTCGTTTGAGTATTGAAGACACAAAATCTGAATGCGTTTTTCATACAAAAGCCGGGCATCAAATTAAAGAACTCACAAATGCTTTTTGGCGTGCAGTCACAAACGCCGGCCTTGAGCAATGGGAAACTGCAAAGGATGGAAAAAAGAAAAGAATAAGGTTCCGGTTTCACGATTTGAGACATACTTTCGGAAGTCGCCTGGGAATGATGAATTTTCACTCTAAAACGATCATGCAAATCATGGGTCATAAAACGCAAACCGCTGCTGCCCGGTATCAGCACCCAACTCAGGAACATAAACTCAATGCTGTCAAGGGGTTAGATCAAGTCCCACAGAATCCCCACAAGCAGCATGAAAATAACTTAGAATATAAAGGAATATCATATGGTTAAGTCATCAACTTATAGGGCTCATAACCCGAAGGTAATAGGTTCAAATCCTGTCCCCGCTACCACCAATAAAACAGTAAAATAAAGGGTTTACGACTCAAAACGTAAACCCTTTATTATTTGGTGATATAGCGTCCCCCACGCTATCCCCCACACGCCCCACACAATAAAAAAACCGGATCAACTTTTCAGTCAACCCGGCTTGTACTCTGATCTTATTTATGGAGTCATGGAATATGTCACTTGGAAAGGTCATGATTTTTTAGAGGCTGCCAGGAATGAAACAAGAGGGGGAAAGTCAAAAAATTTAATATTTGAAAAATCAGGGCAAGCAAGTTTTCAAATATGGACTTCAGTATTAACAGGTTAGTAAGCAAAAGCCTTGGCTTGTAGTTTCGCTAATCTAAAATTGACCCCTTTTGAGAGGAAACGATAACCCAAAATTGACCCCCTTCAACAAAGAACTCTGATAATGACATTGCCATACGG
>QZKW01000075.1 GCA_003599885.1 Desulfobacteraceae bacterium
TTAGCTGGATTCAGCTTAAAAATCATCGCGCCTGTCTGTCGCATCGAAAACGGAAGGGGGAGATGTTTGATAGCAGTTAAATATCGTTGTAAGGTTAAAATTATTACTGAAGGATTGCTTGTATGTTGTAAAGACGATTGGTGTAAAGACCATAAAAATAAATATCAGATTCATGAACTTAGTATAAAATTTCCAAATAAAGCATGACAAGGTATCTTGAAGACTGCTATAATTGAAAAGGCTGAATCTTTGAACCTTTTGGGGCATTACGCATTATGCAGCTTAATTTTAATCAATCTAAATATAACTTTTCTGAAGCCTCTTTGGTTTTGCCACCTGATATTTTAACTTACCTCTCTGATAATAATACTCCTGACAAAATCAAACATAAGTTTTTTCAAATTGTTAACGAAATGATTTTATTTTGGGGCATAACAAATAGAAATCATTATAAAATATGGATTAAAGATTTATACATCAAGTCATTAGATTTCAAGAATGTTGATGATAAATTGAAATCAATAGAAAATTATCTAAATAGTAAATCATATTATAAAATGAGAGATCAAAGAGCAGAAATAATAAAAAATTTAGGCTTAACGAAAGGCTATATTTACGTATTATCTGTCGAATATGCACCAACTATAGTTAAAATAGGAATGACAGAAAGCTTATTAAGAGATGGTTTTGACAGATCAAAAGAACTTTCAACAACTGGAGTGCCTGGTAATCTAAAGGTGGAGTACCAAAGAAGGGTTTTTAATCCACGTGAAGCCGAATTTCATATTCATAATAATTTTGAATTGTTTTTAAAACATAATGAGTCAGGCCATAGAACGAAGCCAAAACAAAGTAGCAGAAAAGAAACATTTTCTGTTCAAGTAAAAAAAAATCCTATAGAGTACGCCATCCGCTTTGTAAAAAAGCAATTGGATAACTTGGAAAAACCAATATTTGAAAAAATTGATTTAGAACTTTTTCGGGAAAGAAAAATACTAGAACAGATAAATGAATTAGATATGCTTATCAAGCAAGGCGCTTCAAAACAAAAAATAATTGATTCCGTCGAGCTTCTTAAATTCAAATCAAATTATTTAAGAAAGAAAAGAGGACTAGACGGCTTGTTCCCATGTGTCAATTTTGAAGAAAAGCTTTTTTATATGGCCTTAAGTCATTGTATAGATTTGTTGGATGTAATCTTAAAATCTGAGTCAAGCCTTAAAGATATTCCGACTACCACATTTAGTTATTTAAAAGAACAAATAAAAAATGTGATCAATCTTTTACCAAGATCGTTGCCGAAAAAGCCGTTTGAGTTAGGCAACTGAAGAATATCAGGGTCAAGAATATCGGGAATTCCTGATAGAGGGGGGAATTCTGGAAACATCGTGCTTAATTACTCGATTTTTCTTTTTATTTTCCTGATGGGCAAGAAAAGTTAAAATAACAGGGGGTTGGCGGGGACAATGGCATTTGTCAATGCGACAGTTTCAACGTGGCAACGCCAGCCACAATCAACGCTACGCCAATGTACCTGCCTAAACTGGCCGGATCCCCGTAAAAGAGCACTCCGACAAGAAAAGTTCCGGCAGCGCCAATGCCGGTCCATACAGCGTAGGAGGTGCCAATAGGGATATGTTTCTGGGCAAGCCACAGAGCAGCCCGCTAACCGTCATAAACGCCACGGCTGCGACAATACCGATGGTTCTCGTTTCAGATTGCTGCGCCATATAGAGGCCAACTGGCCAGCCGATCTCAAACAGACCCGCCAAAAACAGATATACCCAGGCCATCGCTCAACTTCCTTTGACATTGAAAAACAGGTACATGCATAGATGGGGCCGAAACTTTGACCAAGACCCGGCAGTTTCAATCACAGATTCTGAGGTTCGAGTGTTCGGCAATATGGTCGAAGTCACGGTCATTGTGAAGCAGGTGGATATCGTACTCAATGGCAACCGAAGCAATCATGCAATCAACCGGTTTCCGGATCGTAATCCCCTGTTTTCGAAGGGACCTGTAAATCTCCGCCGATCGTAAAAATATTGCCTGCCGCATGGGCAGGAAAATAAGATCGCCGAAATATTCCTTTGTTTTGATAAAGTCCGTGTCGGATCGGATTCCCTGGAGCACCTCCGCCAGAATGACGCCGCAGAGAGATAAATCCTCTTCCTTCTCGATCAGCTCCTGAAGCGTCACCACGTGTGGCTCGTTGCGGCCGGAAAAAAAGTCGATCCAGACGGTTGTATCGACAAGCACCATCAATCGCGGGACTCCCGCCATTCGGTAAGGTCTCCCTCCCATTTGATGGCGCCCTTCAGTTCAAGCAAGCGTTTCTGACGGCCACGACGGCGTAATTCATGCAGCGCGTAGTCAATGAGAGAGCGCCGTGTCCGGATTCCGGTCAGTTTTTGACATTCATTGATTAGATCATCGTCAATCACCACGTTTGTTCTTGCCATGTCATCACCTCCAATTGTATATACACATAATAAAGAATATTTTTGTGTATTTCAAGGCGAAATGTGAAGGATTATAATAATGATAAATGGCAAAAATCAGGTGCGTGCCGTCATTTTGGCTGCGTTTTTTTTCATTCCCGCCCTATTTCCCTGTTCCGCAAAAGGCGCGTCCAGCTCTTTGCAGGAGATCAAACGCCTTTTGGGATCAAAGGATGCCGCCCTTTTGGCGGACCCTTCGGGACGGGTTATCGTGGGCGTAAACACCGACAAACTGCTGGTTCCCGCCTCCACACTGAAGCTTTTGACCGCGCTGGTGGCCCGTCATTACCTGACCGAAGGTTACAGATTCAAAACAGAGTTTTACGTGAGGGATGACGGCAGTCTGGTGATCAAGGGATACGGGGACCCCTTCCTGGTATCCGAAGAAATTCAAAACATCGTTTTGGTCTTGAGCAAACAGATGAACTTTGTTCGCCATATCATTCTTGATGACACTTATTTTACAAAACCACTGCCTATTCCGGGTACAATCGTCAATTCGCTGCAACCCTATGATGCGCCCTGCGGTGCTTTGAGTGTGAACTTTAACTCGTTCGGGTTTAAAATTCAGGATAATCAGGTTTCAAGCGCAGAGCCCCAGACGCCCCTGATGGATATCGCACGTTTTAAAATCACATCCATCCGCAAAAGGTCCAATATGGAATCCGGAAGGGTCCCGCTGGCCGATGGCAATGATGAAATCCCCTTATACGCTGGTCAGCTGTTTGAATATTTTTTAAAGGAAGCGGGTATCCGCGTTAATGGCGGTATCCGGACCGGCAGCGTTGAACCTGGGCGGGACATGCTGGTTTACCGGCATGAAACCCCGTTTGATGTATCGGAAATCATCACCCGGCTGCTGAAGAATTCCAATAATTTTATGGCAAATCAATTATTGCTGGCATCCGGGGCGGCAGCGTTCGGCCCGCCAGCGACAATGGAAAAAGCGATTCTGGCCGCAAAGACCTATGCGGCGACGTATCTGAAGATGGACACACTGGCAATGGTGGAGGGATCGGGAATATCCAGAGACAACCGCCTGTCCGCAGCCATGTTTCTTAAAATACTGATGGCGTTTAAACCCTGTCACACATGGATGCGGCATCAGGATGGCGAGTATTATAAAACCGGCACATTAACCGGTGTCCGCGCCCGTGCAGGCTACCTGGAAGACATGGACGGCAGGCTTTTTCCGTTTGTCGTCCTAATCAACACCCCTGAAAAAAACACCGAAGCGATTATGAAACGATTAAAACGGCTTATCCGTTAAAACGCGGGCTTCGGGCCACTCGTGATATAGGCGTAGGCGTTGTGGTTGTGAATGGATTCAAAATTTTCCACTTCAACGGAATACCAGGTGATATTTTTATCTGCCTTTAATTCCAGAGCGATGTCACGGACAATGTCTTCCACAAACTTTGGATTTTCATATCCTCTTTCCGTGATAAATTTTTCATCTGATCGTTTCAGCACCGAATACACTTCACAGGAAGCCGCCCGCTCCACTAGCTCGATCATGTCTTCAATCCAGATGAATTTTTTAAACCGGGTTTTCAGATGCACCATACCTCGCTGGTTATGGGCCCCCCCCTTGCTGATTTCCTTTGAACACGGACAGACCGACGAAATGGGCACAATGACTTCAGACACCAGATCCACCTTGCTGTTGGAGTCAATGGAACCGTTCAACCGGCAGGTATAGTTCATCAGGCCGGGAGAGTGGGTAACCGGAGCGTTTTTTTGAATGAAATACGGAAAGGTGATTTCAATATGCGCGGAAGCGGCATTTAAATGCGCTTTCATTTGTCCGAGGATATCGGCAAAGGTTTTGAGGGCGACTTTGGGCCGGAACAGATGCAGCATTTCAACAAACCGGCTCATGTGGGTTCCCTTGTACTCATGGGGAAGATCCACATACATGTTGATGGAAGCGACCGTGTGTTGCTCGCCCTTATTCCGGTCAAGTACGGTGATGGGATAGCTTAAATCTTTAATGCCGACTTTATTGATGGCAATATTGCGGTAATCGGGTTCACTTTGTATGTCTTTCATAATAATGATTTTCTGACTGAGCAAAAGATGGCATCAGGAATCGATCTGTCTGGTTCAGTGTTCGGGTATATGCAGACGAATCAAAAGGTATATTGGGGCAATCTCATAGAAGATAGTCGTGGTTGATGTTGCTCAGTGATCTGAAAATATTCCCCTTAATTTTTTGATTGGTTTGGTACAAGTGATTTAACAGGTCTTTGATCTCTTTACGCTTGGATATTTTTCCGTACGGACAAGGATTGGCAAATTCGGGAAAATTGTTTTTCCGGGCAAAACGCTGGATACGCTGTTCATCAACAAAAGCCAATGGCCGAATAATGGAAAACCGGCCGTCAAAAAAAGACTGCTTCGGCCGCATCGTCGCCATCATACCCGAAAAACAGATATTTAAAAAAAATGTTTCGATAATATCGTCTTTATGATGCCCAAATGCGATTTTGTTGCATCCCAGCTCTCCGGTGATGTCAAATATTTTCTTTCTTCGCAGACGGGCGCATAAAAAACAGGGGTTTTCACGATTATCCGCGCGGTGGGCCTGAATGCCATAGTCCGTATGTTCCACCCGCAAGTTCAAACCAAAAGTTTGCACCCATTGACAGAGTTCTTCAGCAAAACCGCCGGAAAACCCGGGATCAATATAAACAGGAAACAACTCATAGGTCACGGGTATCCGGGAAAGGCGTTCAGTTAACAACCATAACAATGTCAGGCTGTCTTTGCCGCCGGATACCCCGACCACAATCCTGTCCCCGTGGGATATCATATCATAGTGATGAATGGCTTTGCCGACGTCCTGATTGATGGACTTCAGGAGAGATTGCGCCATCAGCGTTTAATCAAGGATTCTCGTTGCCTTCCGGCTCCTGGTGAACAAACACCTTGCCAGCGGAAACTTCTCTCAAAGCAGTGACCACATGTTCATTATTGGATTTTATCAGCTTGGGACTTCCGTCAATCAGCTGACGAACCCGTTTGGTCGCCACATGCACCAGCATAAACCGGTTGGGTATCCGTTTTAAACAATCTTCTATTGTAATTCTTGCCATTTACATTCCTCTCAAAGGACCGCATGCATTTTGTTTTGTTCTTCACATCAGACGGATATTACAAAATTTCAATTAATTCGTAACTCCGCCGGCCGCCAGGGGCCATGATCGTAATTTCATCGCCGATGGTTTTTCCAATGATGGCCTGGCCAAGAGGCGAGACCACCGAAATTCTTCCTTCTTTTATATCCGATTCTTCCGGCCCCACAAGCTGATAAGTCACTTCGTCTCCAGTGTCAACATTTTCAAGCAACACCTTGCAACCGAATACGGCGGAATCCTTGCTGAGATTCTCTGTATCAATAATGTCCGCATTGCCGAGTTTATATTGCAGTTCCATGATCCGGCCTTCCAGAAACGCCTGCCGCTCCTTGGCTGCATCAAACTCGGCGTTTTCTGAAAGATCGCCATGGGCCCTGGCTTCTTCTATGGCTTTAATGTTCAGCGGTCTTTCAACGGACTTTAAATTTTCCAGTTCTTTTTTCAGCCGTTCGTAACCTGGCCGGGTAATCGGTATCTGTCTCAAGATTAATCTCCAGCTCCTTCTTTCACATAACCGGCGATCAGGTCCCCAACCTGGCTTGTGGTATACCCCATTTTACCGGCAGACACATTTTTTATATCATGGCGAAGCGCTTTTTTAACTGCGGACTCAATGGCCACGGCGGCTTTGGGTTCACCGATGGTATCAAGCAGCAATTGCGCTGAAAGAATGGCGGCAATGGGGTTGATGATTCCCATGCCGGTATATTTTGGCGCGGAACCGCCGATGGGTTCGAACATGCTTACGCCTTCGGGATTGATATTTCCACCGGCCGCAATGCCCATTCCCCCTTGAATCATGGCGCCCAGGTCGGTAATAATATCACCGAACATATTGTCGGTGACGATCACGTCAAACCATTCGGGATTCTTGACCATCCACATGCAGATGGCGTCCACATGGGCATAGTCCGTCTCGATATCGGGATATTCGGCAGCCACTTCGTAAAAAGCCCTTTCCCACAGATCAAAGGCATAGGTCAGTACGTTGGTTTTGCCGCATAAGGTCAGTTTTTTACGTTTGTTGCGTTTGCGGCAATATTCAAAAGCAAACCGGATGCACCGCTCCACCCCTTTGCGGGTATTGATGGATTCCTGGACGGCGACTTCATCCGCCGTTCCTTTTTTTAAGGTTCCGCCGGCTCCGGCATAAAGGCCTTCACTGTTTTCCCGCACAACAACAAAGTCGATGTCGGCAGGCCCCTTGTCTTTCAATGGTGTCGCAACGCCCTCATAGAGAGTGACTGGCCGCAGATTAATGTACTGATCCAGCCCGAAGCGCAGATTTAAAAGTATCCCTTTTTCAAGGATGCCGGGCTTCACCTCCGGGTGACCGATGGCTCCCAGAAAAATCGCATCTGCTTTTGAAAGATCGGCAATAATGCCTTCGGGCAGTATTTCACCGGTTTTCATGTAATGATCGCCGCCTATCGGATAGGTGGTCAAATTTAAAGAAAACCCATAGGCGCCCGCGGCAGCTTCCAGAACTTTAAGACCTTCGTCCACGACTTCAGGGCCGGTTCCATCTCCGGGCAATACCGCAATATCATATTTTTTCGTCATTGTATCAGCTCCTTATAAAAAAATTAAACGCTGTTAGAGTCATTTCTGCAACAGCAAAATTTATTCTCAGTTTCGTCAGGGTAATCGGTTCTTTTTACCGTTTTCAGGTTTGGGCGCAGAATGTGCCACATGATCATGGGATGGCAATGTCTCTTTGAGTTCCTTTTTCCGGTAGATCCGGATGAGCAAGAACATGGGGCCGGAGGCGATATATGCCAGAGATATCACCAGCAGGGAGACGGATGGTTTCGCCGCGACCAGCGTCAGTATCAGCATCATGGACACCAGCACATTAAAATTCATTGCCCTGAACAGCTCTATCTTTTTTAAGCTAAAATATTTGATGGAACTGACCATGAGAAACGACAAACCATACATCAATATTAATACCGGCAAATGGCTGTAACTTGTTTGCAGCTCAAGATCCACGGTAAAAAGCACGATTACAGCGTTCATACCGGCTGCGGCGGGAATGGGAAGGCCCATAAAATAACCGTCGCCCGGCTGATCAATATTCGTATTGAACCGGGCCAGACGAAGCGCACCGCAGGCCATAAACAGGAAGGCGGCCAACCAGCCCAGGTTACCCATGGGTTTCAGTATCCACAGGTACATCATTAATGCCGGGGCCATCCCAAATGAGACCAGATCGGCAAGAGAATCAAATTCTGCACCGAACCGGCTCAGCGTGTTGGTGGCCCGCGCGATTTTACCATCCAGCGCATCAAAAACACCGGCAATCATAATAGCAATGGCTGCGGTTTTAAACTCCCCGTTAATCGCACAGACAACAGAGTAAAAGCCGAAAAAAAGATTCATTAGCGTAAATAAATTCGGAAGGATATAAATACCTTTCCTGATATCTTCCCGTTTAATGGATTTTTTCAGCCCCATGGTGAACACCCTATGCCAAATGACCGATAATCGTTGATCCGGCTTTGACCTTATCGCCTTTGACCACATTAAGCGTTGTATCAGCTGGTAAATATACGTCCACGCGTGATCCAAAACAGATCAATCCAAACCGCTGTCCGCAAATCGCTGCATCTTCTTTTTGAATAAAGCAGATGATTCGGCGGGCGATTAATCCGGCCACCTGCACAAAGCAGATCGTCTGCTGTTTGGACGTCTCAAGGATAACGGCGTTATGTTCATTCACGGTAGAGGCTTCTTCTTTACCTGCATTGTAAAATTTTCCGGGAAAATACCGGATATCTTTGATCTGTCCTGAAAAAGGAATCCGGTTGACATGAACGTTGAAGATATTCATGAATATACCGATTTTCAGGCACGGTCCGTCTATAAACGGGTTTTCTTTCACCACGCCTGTAAAAACAACACGTCCATCAGCCGGCGATATGACAGCATCCGGCTGATTGGGCGTCATCCGGTCCGGATCTCTGAAAAAATAACAGATAAAAAACGTTACCAGCAGGCCGGCTATGGCAAAATAAGTCAGTCCGGATAAGGCAAAAACAAATGTGGTGAATGCGGATGCGCCGATAAACGGCCAGCCGGCCTTGGCGATGGGATAGGCCGTCATGTTCTGGGGTTCCGCCCGTAAAAACGGATTCACCGATTGATTCATATACTTCTCCGCTGATTTTATTTCATAATATCAAGTTAATATTAATGGCTGCGTAAACCCCATTGTGGTGGAATCTATGCAGCCATTCGAATTCGACTTTCTACCTTCAGGTAATTTGGATTCTGTAATTGAATTTATTCAGTATGTCAATAAAAACACAAACAACATCAGCGCGTCAGGACGGCATGTTAAGGGGTGAACAAATAACACCGTCCTTTCACTTTCTGCGTTTATCCCTTAATCATCTTTTCAGCGTCTGATTTTCGAATGTAGCAGGGGGTCATGGCGCTTGCATCATCTGTGTCACCGCTTTTGAAACGGTGCATCGCTATGGCCGCGACCACCGACGCCCGGATCTGGTGGTGGGTCGAATCGGCAAAAAAAGCCTGGCCGCCCATGATGTCCATAATTCGATCCCTATAGGCCACCGCGCCGTCACCCACGAAAATGCACGGTTCTTTAATATCCGAAACAGCCTTTTCAGGAGTTGTGACCTGGGGCGGCGTATGAACGATTAAGCTGGAACTTCCCCCCCGGTAGCAGGCGGTATAAACTTCATGCCTTCTGGCATCCATCAACGGACAAATCAGTTGATGCGCATATGAAAACGGGAATGCCAGGGCTTCCAATGAACTGACTCCCACCACCGGTTTATCGGCGCCAACAGCCAATCCTTTAACAGCACTCAGGCCGATTCTGAGCCCGGTAAAACTTCCAGGACCCGTTGTCAGGGCAAACCCATCCATATCCGTTATGGTAAACCGGCTGACAGCCAGCACATCATCGATCATTTGCATTAAAAACCTGGAATGGGTGTCCCGGTGATTGGCTGTAAATTCCGCCATTACGGAGTCATCTTCAAGCACCGCCACGCTGCATGTGCGGGACGCTGTATCCACCGCCAAGATTCTCATGGTTTGCCGGAACCGTCAGACGCGTTATTTTTTTTATTCTTTTTGCTTTTTGATGGTTTGACCGGTTCGGGTGTGATCAGAATCTCACCGATGGCAATGGCGATGACTTCATCGATGGTGGAAACCGGGCAGAATTTGAGTTTCCGTTTTACATTTTTAGGAAGTTCCGCCAGCTCGTTCCGGTTTTTTTCCGGTATGATGACCGTTTTGATCCCGGCCCGAAGCGCACCCAGAGATTTTTCACGTAGCCCGCCGATGGGGAGCACCCTCCCCCGCAAGGTGATTTCTCCTGTCATGGCCACTTCTGTGTTGACCGGTTGGTTGGTCAGCGCTGAAATCAAGGCGGTTGCCATGGCAATACCGGCAGACGGACCGTCTTTGGGAATGGCCCCGGCCGGAACATGAATGTGGATGTCCCTGGTTTCAAAAAAATCTTTTTTTATGCCGAACAATTCCCGATGGGCACGTGCATAGGTTACCGCAGCCCGTGCGGATTCCTGCATGATGTCACCAATTTGACCGGTGATGATCAGGTCTCCTTTGCCGTCAAGCAAGGTGGCTTCGATATACAACACCTCCCCTCCCACGGATGTCCAGGCAAGCCCGGTGGAGAGACCCACCTGGCTTTCTTCCTGATCCATTTCAGGCAGGAATTTAGGCGTTCCGAGAAACTGATGCAGGTTGTTCTTTGAAATCAGAAAAGGGCCTTTTTCCTTTTCCGCGATCTTTCTTGCCAGTTTCCGGCAAATGGCCCCGAGTTCCCTTTCCAGATTCCGCAATCCCGACTCGCAGGTGTATTCTTCAATGATCTGCTGCATAGCCCCCTGGCTGATGGAGACATCTTTTTTCTTCAGTCCGTTTTCCTTGATTTGTCGGGGCAGTAAAAATGTTTCAGCGATAGCGGTTTTTTCTTCAAGGGTATAGCCTGACAAATGCAGCACTTCCATTCGGTCAAGCAGGGCCGAAGGAATCGTGTCAATGACATTGGCTGTCAGTATAAACATGACATTGGAAAGATCATAAGGCAAATTCAGATAATGATCGCTGAAATTTGCGTTCTGTTCAGGGTCCAGCGCCTCCAGAAGTGCGGATGAAGGGTCTCCCCGAAAATCAGATCCGATTTTATCAATTTCATCCATCATAAATACCGGGTTATTGCTGCCGCATTGTTTGAGGCCCTGGATAATACGCCCAGGCATCGCGCCGATATATGTTCTGCGGTGCCCGCGGATTTCCGCTTCATCACGGATGCCGCCTAGAGACACGCGAAAAAACTTCCGGTTCATTGCCTTGGCAATGGCCTGTCCCAGAGAGGTTTTCCCGACGCCGGGAGGCCCCGCAAAACAAAGGATCTGGCCTTTTTTATTGGGGTTTAATACCCGCACACTCAGGTATTCAAGTATCCGGTCCTTGACTTTTTCCAGACCGTAATGGTGGCTGTCCAGTACGGTTTTTGCAGCCTTGATATCTATTTTATCCTTGGTGGATTTATTCCATGGCAGTTCAACGATCCAATCCAGATAGGTCCGGATGACAGAGGCTTCCGAAGAATCCGGATGCATCTGCTCCAGCCGCCGGAGTTGCTTGTCCGCTTCCTTGGAAATTTCAGGCGGCAGTTTGGCGCGCTTGAGGAGACTTTTATACTCTCCCACCTCTTCTATTTTATCATCAAATTCCCCGAGTTCTTTGTTGATCGCCCGGACCTGCTCCCGCAAAAAATAGTCCCGCTGGCTTTTGGATATTTCATCCCGGACATTGGATTGAATTTTCGCCTGCATTACGGACAGCTCAACTTCACGGGTCAGGTAATCGTTGACTTTATGCAGACGTTCTACCGGGTCCGACAGTTCAAGCAAGCCCTGCGCTTCATCGATTTTCAGTTTTAAATTGGAAGACACCAGATCCGCAAGTTTACCGGGATGTTCAATTTCTTCCAACAGAACACCGATTTCGCTGGAATATTCTCCACGAATTGTAAGAATTTTTTCACAATTTTCCCGAATGTTACGCATCAAAGCCTGATGTTCGAGTTCAAGTTTTTCAAACGGCTTGTCCTTGACCACTTCCACTTTGACGCTGTAATAATTTTTGTGGCTTGTGAACCGTTTGACCCGCCCTTTTTCAAGCCCCTGAACCAGCACTTTAAAATGCCCGTCCGGAAGTTTTAATATCCGTAAAATCCGGCAAATGGTGCCCACACGAAAAATATCATCCGGCTTGGGGTCTTCAATGGATGGATCCTTTTGGGTTGACAGGAACAGCAGCCGGTCGCCGCCCATGGCTTTATCCACCGCTTTGACCGACCGTTCACGACCGATAAACAAGGGAAGAACCATATCGGTAAATATTACAACATCCCTTACCGGCAATAGCGGCATGACTTCCGGAATGTCAATTTTTCCATCCGTATCTTCTAAAAGGCTGACAAGATCGTCTTTATCCGTTTCTCCCATAACCCACCTGTTTTATAACTAAAATGTTAAGATATAGTGAACATAACGCAAAACCGCAGAATTTCAATATATCTGTAAAAACCATACCATTTTTTAAAAAATAAACCAAATCTCTATTATCTTTATCGTTTAATATCAATTAATTTTTCATTATCCGACTTTGGGATTGATTTTAGCGCAACTGTTCCCTTATGATGCCTAATTGTCCGGATTACCGGTTCTTACAAAGACTTTTAGCGGCTTTTTACCGATCATTCCCGTAAACTCGATCACAAAGGCATCAATATGTCTAATTTACTTGTTTTGTTTATTATATTTTTTATGGGCGCCTGCATCGGCAGTTTTTTGAATGTTTGTATCTGGCGGTTGCCAAGATCCCAATCCATTGTCAGCCCGGGCTCCATGTGTCCGAAATGCGACACCCCCATCCGGTTTTATGACAACATCCCGATCATCAGCTATGCCTTCCTGCTTGGAAAATGCCGGAAATGCGCGGCCCCCATATCCATCCGTTACCCGCTGGTGGAGTTGCTGACCGGACTCCTGGCTGTCGCAACAGCCCATCGATACGGCATCACCCTTGATTTTCTCATATATTTCATTTTTATCAGCGCCCTGGTGACCGTTACATTTATCGACCTCGACCTTCAGATTATCCCGGATATCATTTCCCTCCCCGGCATCCCTCTGGGGCTGGCAGCCTCGCTCGTTTTGACGACAGTCACGTTTAAGGACGCACTTATCGGGGTGCTCCTTGGCGGCGGCAGTCTCTTTTTGGTCGCCTGGGGATATCACCGCATCACCGGCAAAGAAGGCATGGGCGGCGGCGACATCAAACTGCTTGGCATGATCGGCGCCTTTATCGGATGGCAGGGGGTATGTTTCACCATATTTATCGCCTCCGCCACGGGTTCGGTGATTGGTTCCGTTCTCATGCTGTTTGCCCGGAAAGACCTGAAATTCGCTGTCGCATTTGGTCCGTTTCTGGCTCTGGGCGCTGTCGCCTATTTATTTGTGGGCCCGGAGCTCATCGACTGGTATTATAACGCTGCCTTTCGATAGAAATCCTATGCTCACACTTTCCTCTGTTCCGGCCTTAATCCGGGTGGGGCTGGTGTTTATCGCCATTCTCATCGTCATTCGAAAAAATGGCTCTCTAGGCGTTTCATTTATTACTGGCGCACTTTTGCTGAGCCTGTTTTTCGGTCTTGGCCCGTTGTCAACCCTCACGTCTGCCTGCGGGGCCATTCTGCATCCCAAAACATGGACCCTTGCCATCATCATCTCTCTGATACTGATTCTCAGCACCAGCATGGAAATCAGCGGGCGGATGCAAAAAATGCTGCTTCGATTTCAGGGCCTGGTTGCAAGCCCCCGCCTGAACCTGATCATCTTTCCGGCCCTGATCGGTCTGTTGCCGATGCCTGGGGGAACTTTGTTTTCTGCGCCCATGGTGAAGGAGATTAGCGGCAAATATCATATCAGTCCCGACCGATTGAGCTTTATCAATTTCTGGTTCAGGCATATATGGGAATACTGGTGGCCCCTGTATCCTGGTGTACTGTTGCTGACTGCCCTGGCGAATATCCATACGGCTGCATTCATCGCCTGGATGCTGCCGATGACCGTTTTTGCCCTGGTCTTTGGTTGTTTCACATTAAACCATGCCGGAATCCATTCCGCAGACAACACCCTGCTCAATCAACCTAAAAAATATTATCCTTTTATAATAGAACTGACACCTATTCTGATTGTTGTTTTTTTTGGAGTGGGAGCCGGCAGTTTAATCGATATCTGGCTGCCGGGCCTTCCTGTAGGCAAGGAAACCGGATTGATCCTTTCCTTGATGTGCGCCATCCTCTGGGTCTGGCGGGACACTTCCATGTCAGCCGGGCAGATCAAACGCATTTTGGCCAATCGTCAATTGGTCAAGATGATGTTTCTGATTGTTTCCATTTTTATTTTCAAAGGAATTCTTGAAGACAGCCAGGCTGTTGGCGCGGTCGCAAAAGAATTACTGGTGTTCAATATCCCGATTTTTCTGATTGCTTTGATGCTCCCCCTTCTGGTCGGAATCATTACCGGGATAACGGTTGCTGTTGTCGGGACGGCCTTCCCCATCATTATTCCGCTCATTCATTCAACCGGTCAGAGTCACCTGATGATACCGTACATGATGATCTCTTTAACCTGTGGGTTCATCGGGGTATTGCTGTCTCCGCTTCACCTGTGCTTTATTTTATCAAATGAGTTTTTTCATGCGGATATGAAAAAAATGTACCAGCATCTGTTTTTCCCGTGTTTGGGGATGGTCGGCGCTGGCGTGTGCTATTTTTATCTGCTGACATACTGGTTTGTATAAAAAATCAAAAAGGCAACATCCGAAATGGATGTTGCCTTAAAAAAGCATGATTTCAGGTAAAGGCGATTATCCGCAGGTTCCTGTTCCGGTTGAAGATCCGCAACTGCCGCAGCCCCCGCCTTCCATTTTCAAGTTGGATGTGATTTGAAATCCGACCCCTTTAAAATCCACTTTCACGGGCTGCGCCTGTTTAAGCAGATCTTTATTGGCAATAAATTTAAATCCGCTGAATTCGAAAACCTCGTCCAAATCATTTGGTTCATCCAGAACCAATGCTAAAGATGGGCCGCCTCACCCGCTCTGGTTAAGGAAAAGCCGGATGGGCTTGACCTCTTTCTTGTCTTTAAAAAACTCCGCAATCTGCTGTTGCGCCATTTCCGTGACATCTAACATGTGGTTGCCTCCAAAATATAAAAATTAAAATAATGACTCATCTAAACCATTAAAATTTGAAAAAAATTAATCATCACGCGATAGCTTGTCAACACAATTCTTTTTCGTTGATGTCGCGTTTTCTGAAATGGATTCAAGACAGGACTGATATAATAGTAAATCGGGCAAAGAAAAAAGAACAAACCATACCGTTAGGCCCTGCCCCTGATCTTTCAGAAACGCCGCTGTTGTGTCCACTGCGATTTCACAGGCTTCTTTCATGGGATATCCATACACCCCGCAACTGATGGCCGGAAAGGCGATGGACTCAAGGCTGTATTGTTTTGCAAGCACCAGACTGTTGCGGTAGCACGCGGCCAGCAATTCAGCATCCCTTGGGCTCCCGCTGTATACCGGCCCCACCGTGTGAATCACATGCAGAGCTGGCAGGTTATAGCCTTTGGTGATTTTGGCTTCCCCGATCCGGCATCCGCCCAGAGTCCGGCATTCTTCCAGTAAACCGGGGCCGGCTGCCCGATGAATGGCCCCGTCCACGCCTCCGCCCCCCAGCAGAGATGAATTGGCGGCATTGACAATCGCATCCACTTCTATCTTTGTGATATCTGCCTGGATGACTTTCATTGACGTCACAACCGAACGGTCCATTTCTCCCCCAATTTTTTAAAGCCTTGAACTCCCCTTGACTTGACGGTTTCCTTCTGGTATCTCCCGGCTCACAATTTAAATTTAACATTAGCATACGAAAGGAAAATAAAACCATGGAAAGAACCCTGTCCATCATTAAACCCGACGGCGTCAGCCGCGGATTGATCGGTGAAGTCATTAAACGCTTTGAGGCCAACGGCATCAAAATCATCGCCATGAAAATGGTTCATCTGACCTTAAAAGACGCTCAGGCTTTTTATGCGGTCCATAAAGAACGCCCGTTTTTTAACAGCCTGACCGATTTCATGATTTCAGGCCCGATTGTCCCGATGATCCTTGAAGGCGAAAATGTAATTGAAAAAAACAGAACGTTGATGGGCGCGACCAATTTCAAAGAAGCAGCAGAAGGCACGATTCGACGGGACTTCGCCACTGATATTGAAAAAAATATCGTCCACGGATCGGATTCCCCTGAAACCGCAGCCGCTGAAATGGCGTTTTTCTTCAACCATTTCGAGATCAACCAGAGATAAGAGTTGATTATGAATTGATAATTACGAGTTACGAATGAAGATTGCCCCGTTCTTCCCATTCATTCGTAATTCGTAATTTATTTTGATTTCAATCAGTCCTTGCTTTTCAGCACTGCCAGAAACGCTGACTGCGGGATCTCGACCTCTCCCACCATCTTCATCCGTTTTTTGCCTTTTTTCTGTTTTTCCAGAAGTTTTCGCTTTCTTGAAATATCACCGCCATAACATTTGGCGGTGACGTCCTTCCGGAACGGGGTGATGGTTTTGCGGGCGATAATCTGGCCGCCAATGGCCCCCTGAATGGCAATCTTGAACATCTGGCGGGGTATTTCCTCCCGCAGTTTTTCCGTGGCGAATTTTGCCCGCTCCACCGCTTTGTCCCGATGCACGAGTTGCGACAAGGCATCCACCCGCTCGCCGTTGACCAGAATATCCACCCGGACCAGACTGGAATCCCGATAATCCAGCATTTCATAATCAAACGACCCATAGCCCTGAGTGATGGATTTGAGTTTGTCGTAAAAGTCATACACCACTTCAGCCAGCGGCAATTCGAATATCATTTCCATGCGGTGGCTTGAAAAATATTGATAATCCGTATTAATGCCGCGGCGTTCGAGAGCAAGGTTCATAACCGGACCCATATAGCGGTCCGGTATGATAATGGATGCCTTGATAAAGGGTTCCCGGGAGCGGGAGATTTTCGTTGGGTCCGGATACAGGGCCGGATTGTCGATCATGACCGTAGTGCCGTCGTTCATGACCAGTTCATATTCTACGGATGGGGCCGTAATGATAAGCGACAGGTCATATTCCCGTTCCAGACGCTCCTGGATGATTTCAAGATGCAGAAGCCCCAGAAAACCGCACCGGAAACCGAATCCAAGAGCAGCGGATGAATCTTTCTGAAACACCAGAGAGGCGTCGTTGAGCTTCAGCTTTTCAATGGCCTCGGCCAATTCCGGGTAATCATCTGTTGAAACCGGGTAAATGGACGAGAAAACCACCGGCTGGCTTTCCTTGAATCCCGGCAAAGGCTTTTCGCAGGGATTTTTTCTTAAGGTAATGGTGTCCCCGCATTTGGTGTCGCTGACGGTCTTAATCCCGGCGATCACATACCCCACCATCCCCGCGCTGATTTCGGGTTTCGGGACCCGGTGAATCTGAAAAATTCCCAGTTCCTCCACCTGATATTTTGCGTTGTTGTACATCAGGAGAATTTCATCGCCGACTTTGAGCGTTCCCTGAACCACCCGCACATGAATGATAGTGCCCCGGTAGGGGTCATAATGGGAATCAAAAATCAGTGCCGCCAGAGGCGCATCCGGATCGCCGGTGGGCGCCGGGAGGTGATTGACGACCGCCTCAAGAATATCGCTGATACCGATTCCCTCTTTTGCGGAACACAGAATAGCGGTTTCAGGGTCAAGCCCAAGGTCTTCTTCAATCTGTTCCCGAACCATATCGATTTCAGCCGAAGGCAGATCGATTTTGTTGATAATCGGTATGATTTCAAGATTGTGGTCAACCGCCATGTATAAATTGGCAATGGTCTGGGCTTCGACTCCCTGACTGGCATCGACAAGCAGCAAGGCCCCTTCGCAGGAGGCAAGGGCTCTGGAGACCTCATAGCTAAAATCTACATGGCCGGGGGTGTCTATGAGGTTTAAAGAATATAGCCGGCCATCTTTGGCCTTATAAGGCAGGCAAACGGTTTGACTTTTGATGGTGATGCCCCGTTCGCGTTCAATATCCATGTTGTCAAGGATCTGATTTTTAAAATCACGGGCAGAGACCAGGTTGGTTGTTTGGATCAGCCGGTCCGACAAGGTGGATTTGCCGTGGTCGATATGTGCGATGATACTGAAATTCCGTATATTTTTCATGGATGTACTGAACTTTCAAATATGATTAATGGAAAACGACTTTTTAATAAAACACTGGCCAGTATAAAAGAAATTTGACATAATTAAAATAGTTATGCTACAAATAGTGAAAATTTAAAATAACCTGATTTTTTACCAAGCCTTTTACAACATGTCAATAACAGTCATGTGATTTCAATGATTCAGAAAATCAACCGTATCCACCGGCAATGAGCTCCATCCAGGCTTGGATTTGTGAAGCTGTCAATTGACAAACCCTCTAAATGACACCACGGATCATATGACTGCCAGCATTTTAATCGTCGATGATGATTCCGCCGTCAGAGATTCCATTAAGGAGTTTCTGTCTATCATAGGTTATACGACATATTCGGCAGAAAGCGCAGAAGCCGCTCTGGCATTTCTTAAAAACCGTTCCGTTGATGTGATTATTACCGATATCATCATGGACGGCATGGACGGGCTTGAAATGACCCGGGTGATTAAAGAAAGTTATGATACCGATATTATAGTTATTACCGGCTTTACAGGCAATTATTCCTATGAAGAGGCCATCAAAAAGGGAGCGGACGATTTTATTTTCAAACCCGTTAGATTCGAAGAACTCCTTCTGCGCTTAAAACGGGTACTCCGTGAAAGAACCCTTTCTCATGACCGGATGCAAATGCTCGAAAAGCTCCAGGAACTCGCCATTACGGATGACTTAACCCGGCTCTTTAACTCCCGGCATTTTTATAGCCAGTTGGAAAATGAGATTCACCGGTATAACCGCTATCAGCGCCCTCTCTCCCTCTTGATGATCGACGTGGATTTTTTTAAAGAATTAAACGACACCTGCGGTCATCAGGCCGGCGACCAGATTTTAAATAAAATTGCGCAACTCATCGTTTCCTGTCTGAGAACTGAGGATACAGCCTATCGTTATGGCGGAGAGGAGTTTACGGTGATATTGCCTGAAACCACCTGTGATGCGGCGCTATCGGTCGCCGAACGCATCAATCAGGTGGTCCATGATGAGGTGTTTGCCGCAGCCTCTTACCGAAAGCTGTCTGTCAGTATTGGGGTGACACAATTTTCACCCGGTGAAACCATCAGCGAATTTATCCGGCGCGCTGACAGGGCCATGTACATGGCAAAGGAAGCAGGCCGGAACCGGACAGAGTTGCTGCTGCCTTAGAGTGGAGTAAAAAGACCAAATAACTTTCATCCATTCGAATTTGCTATTTACCACGGTTGTTCGACTTTCACCCGCAAAAACAAATCTTCCTTCTGCCCATCCGGCATCTGACGGCCGATTCCCCTCAGCCTGAGAATGGTTCCATCCTTTGCGCCCGATGGAATCATGACGCGATAAAACCGGTTATGAAATCCCAAAGGGATGTTAATCGTTTTTTTGGTTCCCGCCGCGGCCTCAAAAGGGGTGATTCGGATTTCCCCGGCCAAAAGGTCTTCCTGCCCTTTGCCGGAAGGGTTGATTATCTGAAAGTGCGGAGAGGTCTTTCTTTTAACCGAAGGCTTTTGGGACACTTCCCGAAAATCCGGCCCATGAGGAATATGCAACAGCTTGATGCAAGCGACGCCGAACACAAACCCGCCGATATGGGCCCACCAGGCGATACCGGTCGTCAGCCCTATACTGGAATAAGCGTTCAATAATTGCATCACAAACCAGAGGCCCAGAAAAAAAATCGCCGGGATTTCAACAAACCATGGAATAAATACGATGGGAATCAGCGTTAAAATTTTGGAATGGGGATACAGGATGAAATACGCACCCATCACACCGGCCACCGCGCCGCTCGCGCCGATGGTCGGGACTGTTGAATGAGGATTCAACAGGACATGGCAGAGCCCTGAGATCAGTCCGGCCAGCAGATAAAACATCAGGTAATAAACCGGACCCAGGCGGTCTTCGACATTGTCGCCAAAAATATACAAAGACCACATATTCCCAATTAAATGGAAAAATCCTCCATGCAGAAACATGAATGATATCAATGAAAAAAACAGCGGAATGAAAGTAAAAGGCGAGGAAACATCCGGCGCGATGTATCGGGCTGGCACAAGGCCGTAGGTGTAGACAAAGTGGTCGGCCCCGGCCCCGCGAGACATCTGTAAAATGAATACAATCACGTTGATGCTGATCAACGCGATGTTCACTACCGGGTAATTTTTAGATGAAACGGTATCTCGGATAGGGATCATTTAGGTATCTGCACATATCCGCATGCTGATATCCACAAAGGGGGCCGAATGAATCAGGGCACCGACGGAAACGATATCGACGCCGGTGGCGGCCAGTCGCTTCAAGTCATTCTTGCTTACACGTCCTGAAACTTCCACAACCGCCCGGCCATTGATAAGATTAACGGCCTCCCTGATGCCGCTGATATCCATGTTATCCAGCATGATCACTTCCACCCCGGCGTTCAGGGCCTGCTCGACTTCATCCAGAGTGGAGGTTTCAATCTCAAGCTTCACCAGATGGGACACGGCTTTCCGGATGTGAGAGACCGCATTTTGAATACCGCCGAATGCTGCGATATGATTGTCTTTGATCAATACCCCGTCATAGAGGCCCATGCGGTGATTATGCGCTCCCCCTGCCCTGACCGCGTATTTTTCAAGAACCCGCCAGCCGGGAATGGTTTTACGGGTATCCACCAATCGCATTGGTGAATCCCCAAGCTCCGCGACATAACTTTGGACATTTGTGGCAATGCCGGACAGGTGCTGGAGAAAATTGAGCGCGGTCCGTTCTCCGATCAACAATGTACGAAGCGAACTGGAGATTTCTGCAATCGCATCCCCGGAAATTACCGAATCGCCATCATTAAAGACGGATGAAAAAACAACATCCGGGTCCAGTTTTTCAAAAACCCGCCGGGCAATGGCAAGTCCGGCGATAACCATATCCTGTTTGGCGATAATGCTTGCCCTGCCGGGCGCTTCAGGTTCCGGAAGGTGATCGGTGGTGATATCTCCTGAACCCACGTCTTCTGATAGTGCAAGATCAATCAGGTGGTCGGTGTGCGGCGATATGAAATAATGGCGCATCGGATTCATGGTTTATTCTGCTTGAATGGATTTAATTTTTTCCAGGTTGACGGCAAGCTTGTCACGTTTTTCAGTATATCCCTGACGTTGCTCTTTTGTTTTATCCACTACCTCAGGCTTCGCTTGGTTGATAAACCCCTGATTATTCAGTTTTTTATCCAATTTTTCAAGTTCCACATTTATTTTGGTGATTTCTTTTTCAAGCCTGGCGGCTTCTTTGCCAAAATCGATAATGCCTTCCAGATAAACCAGAATCACTGCCTGATCAGCCACTGCCGTAGCAGTTGCCTTGGGCTTCTCTCCGGCAGCCGCAATGGCCAGGTCATTCAAGCGGGCCAGATTGACGATAAATTCCTGATTCTGATCTATTAAATGACGCGTTTTTTCATCAGACGACTGAATCAATACCCTCAGGGCCTGGGAGGGTGAGATACCCATTTCCCCACGAATGTTTCGGATGGCGTTGATCACCGCCATCACCAGGGTCATTTGCTCGACTGCATCCGGATCAAACGCGATGGGGGATAAGGTGTCATCAAAGGACGGGAAAGTGGCCTGCATGATTGAACCATTCGCCCCCGGCAGTTTATCCCAGATTTCCTCGGTGATAAATGGAATAATGGGGTGCAGAAGGATCAGGGTGTCATGTAAAACCCGCCATAAAACATTTTTTGCGGATTGCTGTTCCGCCTTTCCTTTGTTTCCGTAAAGGGCGGGTTTGATGAATTCGAGGTACCAGTCGCAGAACTCATGCCACACAAACTGGTACAGGTCGCCGGCGGCATCATTAAAGCGATAGGTATCCAGGGCGTCAGCCAGTTGACGGGTCACCGTTTTCATCCGGTCAAGAATCCAGCGGTCCGGTAGGGAAAGATCGGAAAACGCAGCCGCCGAATGGTCTTCCTGAATATGCATAAAGGAAAATCGTGCGGCGTTCCAGAGCTTATTGATAAAATTCCGGTACCCTTCAATGCGTTTTTCAGAGAGTTTAATGTCTCTTCCCTGGGCCGCGAATGCCGTCAGGGTAAACCGTAAGGCATCGGTGCCGTAGGTTTTGATAATATCAATGGGATCAATGACATTGCCCGTGGATTTGCTCATTTTTTTTCCGTTTTCATCACGCACCAGCGCATGAATATACACATCATGAAACGGAACCTGATCCATAAAACGGAGCCCCATCATCATCATGCGGGCCACCCAGAAAAAAAGGATATCAAAACCAGTGACCAGAACCGAAGTGGGATAAAACGTCTTTAACAAATGCGTTTCATCCGGCCAGCCCATGGTGGAAAACGGCCAGAGCGCGGAGCTGAACCAGGTATCCAGAACATCAGGGTCCTGAATCAAATGGCTGCTGTTACAGGTCGGGCAATGGGTCGGCGCTTCCAGGGCCACCATAATCTCATTGCACTGGCTGCATGTCCAGGCCGGTATCTGATGACCCCACCAGATCTGACGGGAAATGCACCAGTCGCGGATATTTTCCATCCACTGGTAATAATCCCCTTCCCATTTTTCCGGGACGATTTTCGCCTGACCGCTTTTGACCGCCTCAAGGGCTTTTTCAGCCAGGGGTTTGGTCTTGACAAACCATTGTTTGGAGAGATTCGGCTCAACGACCGTATGGCACCGATAGCAATGCCCCACGCCATGATTGTAAGACTCTACTTTAATCAGAAGGCCCGCTGCTTCAAGATCTTTTAAAACAGCGGCCCGGCATGCAAACCGGTCCAGCCCTTGGTATTTTCCGGCTTCTTCGGTCATGATGCCATTGTCTCCGATCACTTTGGGACTCGGCAAAGAATGGATACGGCCGATTTCAAAATCGTTCGGGTCATGGGCTGGCGTGACCTTGAGCGCACCGGTGCCGAATTTCCGGTCCACATAGGTGTCGCAAATAACGGGAATGGTTCTGCCGGTCAGGGGCAATGTGAGCTGTTTTCCGTGAAGAGCGGCATATCGATCGTCTTCCGGATGCACGGCCACAGCTGTATCTCCCAGCATGGTTTCCGGGCGGGTTGTGGCGACAATAGGACCGCCCTCCCCTTCGGAAAGGGGATAGAGAATATGGTAAAGAGTGCCGTCATGGGCCTCATGTTCCACTTCGAGATCCGCCAGCGCGGTCATGCACCGGGGGCACCAGTTAATAATATAATGCCCTCTGTAAATAAGGCCCTGCTCATAAAGCTGGACAAACACCTTTTTAACGGACCTGGACAGACCTTCGTCCATGGTAAACCGCTCCCGGTGCCAGTCGCAGGAAGCCCCAAGTTTTTTAAGCTGGTTGATAATGGCGCTGCCATAGGTCTTTCGCCATTCCCAGACCTTTTCCACAAATTTTTCCCTGCCCAGTTGATGGCGGTCTATCCCCTGGGCGCTCAGGCTTCTTTCCACTACATTTTGCGTGGCGATCCCAGCGTGGTCGGTTCCCGGCATCCACAATACATTATCACCGCACAACCGGCGGTATCGGCACAAAATATCCTGAAGCGTGATGTTCAGGGCATGACCCATGTGCAGCACGCCGGTTACGTTAGGCGGCGGAATCACTATCGAATAAGCGGGCCTGTTCGAGTCTTCCGAAGCGGCGAATAAGTTATTGGCTTCCCAGTATGCATACCAGCGTTTCTCAACCTCATGGGGCTCATACCCTTTATCTAAAATCGAATCCATTTTTAAATCCCTGTTCAGTTTACAAATAATACGAATAAGAGAATAACGAAGAAAATAAATTAAATAAAAAGGGGATTAAAAATTAACCCCCTCTTGTATAAAAATTAAACTGTTTAAAACTATGCCGTGAGAAAATACAGCCGGATTCTTCAATCCTTTTTTTCAGCAATGCCAATCAGATAATCTTTGAGCTGGCTGATCTCTTCCGTGACTGTTCGTTCAATCATGGCATCCAGTATCCGGTTGATTTTTTCAGCATACAGTTTCCGAATGACCCGTTCAATAGCCTCGTCCAGTTGATCAGAGGTAATGGCAATTTCGCCTATCTGCCGTATTTCGCGGTGCGCCGGAAGTTCAGATGGGCCAGTTGAAGGCAGTGGGACTGAAGGGTCACCTGTTTCATCAACAATCGGGTGAACGGCCGCCGGCACCTCTTTGACGCGAATATCGTCCTCCGTGCCGAAATAATTATCCAGTTCCCTGGAAATATCATCTTCATTCCCATCCGTTTCACTGCTCATCGTCCGGGAAACATCGGGGGATTCGGGAGCTCCTTTATATCTATCGGGCTGCTGTTCTGTGATGCCGTCCGATTGTCTGTCCTCAGAAAGATCCAGGTGGCTTTCATCTTCATCCATTGTTTCATGGGTCGCTTTGTTGAATCCAAAAAAAGCCTCACCGATGATTTCTTCGGTCAACTCAACAATCGCATCATCTTCAGGAGTAATGCCAATCGCAATATCTGAAAGTTCAATTATGTCGCGATCTGTTTTGGCGTCCTCATTCAACTGGTTATTTTCAGATGCTTGCCTGTTGAGATCGTTCTCATGATTTTCAGTCATGCGTACCCCCGGATTCGCTACGGTTTAATGATTCCAGACAGTTGAAAAAGTGAGACTATTATTTGATTTATCTATCATAAAGGCAAAATAACTGTCAAGGTAATTGCTCCCCCGGAAACCATCGCATATCCTTCACTGGCAAGGGTTTTTATTCTGATATTATTGACATATTGATTCCTGTTATCAATAATAAATGATAATTTTTCACAAAACAATTTGGATGTAAGGTGCTCCGGCATACCCTCATCCAAATTGACAACCCATGAATCACGACGGAAAACAATATGAGACGATTTTTTATTGATCCATCAGAGATATCAAAAGGTACACCGGTTATTGAGGGCCAGGACGCCTATCATATTGCAGGCGTATTGCGTTTAAAACCCAAAGATCACATTATTCTTGTTGATGGGACGGGTTTTGAATACAAGGCGGAAATCTTGAGCAGTTCAAAAAACCAGGTGGCTGTTTCTATTGTTGAAAAATATGCTGCGCTGACCGAATCACCCATTGGGATTCATGTCTGTCAGGGATATTTGAAAGACAAAAAAATGGAAATGCTGATCCGGCATTTGACGGAAATCGGCATCACCCGATGGACACCGGTCATCAGCGAACGGTCGATTCCCCAGGCTGACAAGAAACCCAATCCTTCCCGAATAGAGCGTTGGCACGTCATTGCCAGAGAAGCAGTCAAGCAGTGCCGGAGAACCCGGGTGCCCGAGATTACGCCGTTGACTCCATTTCAGCAAGCTGTGACAAACAGCGCTGACATGGATTTGAAAATTATTTTTTATGAAAACGCGACTGTCCCCTTCTCGCGATCCATTGCGCCGGATGGCCATCCCATCACTCAAATTCTGGTTATTTTTGGTCCTGAAGGCGGATTTTCAAATCGGGAAATCGAGTTTGCCAGATCAAACGGATTTTTGGTGGCATCTCTTGGGCCGAGAATTTTAAAGGCGGAAACTGCGTCCATTGCCGCTTGTACATTGATTCAACACATATTTGGCGATATGGGCTAAAAAACCCTTGACAGTGGTATTGGTTTCCCATAATACAACAAATACTTTCAACGGGCCGAGGTAGCTCAGTCGGTAGAGCAGGGGACTGAAAATCCCCGTGTCGGCGGTTCGATTCCGTCCCTCGGCACCAGTGAAAACAAAAAAGGCCGTCATACTGCTATTAAGCGGATGACGGCCTTTTCTCTTTTTGGGATTATTCGGGCACTGTTTTTTTACACAATAAAATTTATGGAATTCATTCAACTAACGCTAAGAGGATGTCCCTTAAACCTTCTAAGCCTGATACTTAAATGACAGTTTTACGGTTGCCCGGAACAATACGACTTTGCCGTCCTCGATTTTCATATCCAGGTCCTTGACTTCAGCCACCCTTGTGTCCCTAAGTGACTGAGATGCGGTTTCAACGGCGGATTTGGCCGCATCTTCCCATGACGTGGTGCTGGTTCCTACCATTTCAATGAATTTGTAAACACTGTTGCTCATGATCGTCCTCCTTTTTTAAAAATTAAAGGTTTGATAATACATGCCCACAGGAAAAACCGGAAGATACCGCAACGCTCTGAAACAATGAATTTGATGAGGATGAGTGAGATAATCAAAAAGTGTGTTTTTTTGAATATATGATAATTCCGATTGATTGTCTATACTTTATTTATTCTCACTGGCTGCCTCCTATCAAACATATCCAAAAATTATATTTGACCGCCTGCCCTTGAAATTCCGCAGGGATATGATTATTGTTTTTTCATTATGAAAACATTTAATGAAAAAATACCCAATCCGGCAGAGATCGAAAAAGAAATCAGTGATTTTCTGAGCAAAAAATATGGCGATCAGGTGAAAATGATTTCTCCTATTATGATGCCCCAACCTGAACGGTCTGATACAGACGCATTTACCACTCCCAAAAAAAAGACCCTCAGGTTTGACTTTAAGCCTGAAGAACTCATAGCCTATCTGGATCAGTACATCATCAAACAGGACTTGGCAAAACAGGTCCTGGCGACCAAAGTCTGCACGCATTTTAACCGGATTAAATATCAGCAATCCGTAAAGGGTGATCCTCTGAATCTGTCCGGCGGCATCAAGAATAATGTCCTGATGATCGGCCCCACCGGGGTCGGTAAAACGTATATTATTAAGCTGATCGCCAACAAAATAGGAGTCCCCTTCGTCAAAGGAGATGCCACTAAGTTCAGTGAAACCGGTTATGTGGGCGGCGATGTGGAAGACCTTGTGCGTGATCTGGTCCGGGAAAGCGACAACGATATCGAACTGGCGGAATGCGGCATTATATATATTGATGAAATCGACAAGATCGCCTCAAGCCGCAACCTGATCGGCGCGGACGTCTCCCGCACCGGGGTTCAGCGGGCCCTTCTCAAACCCATGGAAGACACTGATGTGGAGTTGAAAGTGCCCCATGACCCGATTTCCATGATCCAGGAGGTTGAGCAATTCAGGAAAACAGGCAAACGGGAACGTCGTGCCATTAATACCAAAAATATCCTGTTTATTATGAGCGGCGCTTTTGGCGGGCTGGATGAAATTATCAAAAAACGGACCACCAGCCATGGCATTGGCTTTGGCTCCCCTGCGCAATCTCATGCATCGACATCAGACCTTTTCAAACGGATTAAAGCTGAAGACCTTATTTCCTATGGATTTGAATCTGAGTTTGTGGGCCGTCTCCCGGTCAAGGCGCTTTTTGAAGAGCTCACCCAGGATGACCTTTTAAAAATTCTTAAAACCCCCAACAACCCGGTTTTGCTCAATAAAAAACTGGATTTTGCGACATATGGCATTGATATCCGATTTTCCAATGACGCACTGGCGTTGCTGGCGCAACGGGCATCAGAAGAAAACACCGGCGCCAGGGGGCTGGTCAGCGTGATTGAACAGGTGCTGATACCCTTTGAAACCCGGCTGCCGTCCACCAATATCAAACAGTTTCCCGTGACCGTATCAGTGATCAACCACCCTGAAGACACTCTCGATAAGTGGCTCAAGGGAATCGACGATACTAGCCGCATCCGTGATTTTGAAATCATTGCTCTGGAGAACAAACAATTCATCGCGGAGTATTTAAAAGAGAACCGGACAGTGATCACCAATCAATATGGTCTGCCGCTATCGTCCTACCGGATTGACAAAATCTCGGACTATTACACCAGTCATGTGACGGAGATCGGCAGCGCAGTCAGGAAAATCAAATTTTTCTATGATCAGATCAAAAAAATTGAAATAGACTTTTATAATAAACATGATATTAACATCGTTCTGGAAGAGGATGCGGTGGATGGCATTCTGGAAAAACTTGCCTCCGGGGTCATGAATGAGCGGGATGTATATGAAAAAATATCCGCTGATTTTGAATACGGCCTGAAGCTGATCCGGGAAAAAACAGAAAAAAACCGTTTTTTTCTGTCAAAGGAGGCATTGACGCATCCTGAAGTTTTTCTAGACCAGATCATTAAAGCAGAATTTAACAAAAATAATATTAAAGAGGGGTTTTCTTTCACGTCAAAGAATGCCGGAACAGAAAATACAGACCCGGCTGTTTAGTTCACTTAAAAACTTTCCGGTTTATATGGATCAACTGATAAGTGATGACTTTCAATCCCATAACGGCAGTGACGCGAATCATTTGACTTTTATATGTTTTTATACAATTAATAACGGCGTACGCATGGTACGCCGTTATTATTATGAAGTCCAATGCCTTTAAACCGCTGCTCTTAAAAAATTCGGAGTAACCATAAACGATTATGATCGGAATATCCAAATTATATTGCGGGACCGTCGAGCCATCGGACGCGCTGCGTTACAGCCGTCATTCCAAAGATCTCCCGTCTCATCTGCTGCAATTCTCCATTGACAAAAATCCGGTGGTTGTCTGGAATATCACCCGGCAATGCAACCTGAAATGTGTCCATTGCTATGCCCATGCCAAGGCGACCCTTCAGGAGAACGAACTGTCAAATGCCGATGGCAAGCGGCTCATTGACGATCTCGCAGGCATGGGGGTTCCGGTGCTGCTGTTTTCCGGCGGTGAACCCTTAATGCGGCCGGACATGCCCGAACTGGCCGAATATGCCGTTCAAAAAGGCATGCGGGCCGTGATTTCCACCAATGGCACGTTGATCACTCGTGAAATCGCCCAAAAATTGAAAAATATCGGCCTGTCCTATGTCGGGATCAGCCTGGACGGTATGCAGGCCATCAATGACCGGTTCCGGGGTGTGGAAGGATCGTTTAACGCCGCTTTGAAGGGGATTCAAAATTGTCAGGAAGCCGGCATCAAGGTGGGACTCCGGTTCACCGTCAACCGCTTTAATGTGGGTGAGATTCCGGCCATTTTTGACCTGCTCGAAGAACGGGATGTCCCCCGTATCTGTTTTTATCATCTGGTGTATTCGGGCCGGGGTTCTGAAATGGTCAAGGAAGACCTTTCCCTTACAGATACCCGAAAAGCCGTGGACCTTATTATCGACCGCACTCGGCGTCTGCATGACGCAGGAAAGCCCAAAGAGGTTTTAACCGTCGACAACCACGCGGACGGTCCATACATCTATCTTCGGCTGCTCAGGGAAGATCCCCGGCGGGCCGAAGAAGTCATGGAACTGCTGAAAATGAACGAGGGCAACAATTCCGGCCGGGGGATCGGGTGCGTAAGCTGGGACGGGGAAGTCCATGCCGACCAGTTCTGGCGGCATCACAGTTTCGGCAATGTCCGGCAGCGGCCGTTTTCCGAAATCTGGAACGACCTTTCCGAACCATTAATGAAGCGGCTCAAAAACAAAAAAGACTATGTCAAAGGCCGGTGCGCCACCTGCCGGTGGCTGTCCATTTGCGGCGGCAATTTCCGGGTGAGGGCCGAGGCCACAACCGGTGACGTATGGGCCCCGGACCCGGCGTGCTATCTGACGGACGAAGAAATCTCCGGGCCTGCCATATAATTTAAGGAGAACAACCATGCTTTTTCCTGATTACCGGCCCAGACGTTTGCGCCAGAATGCGGCGTTCCGGCGCATGGTGCGTGAAACCGTCCTTTCAGCGGATGATCTCATTCTGCCATTGTTCGCCATAGGCGGAAGCAATGTCCAAAACCCCATCCCCTCCATGCCCGGCCAATATCAGTTGTCGGTGGACAACCTGGTCAAAACCGCAAAAGAGGCTTTTGATCTTGGCATTCCTGCCGTCATGCTGTTCGGCCTGCCGGACAAAAAGGACGCTTTCGGAACACGGGCCCACGCCAGGGATGGGATTGTTCAGAAAGCGGTCAAGGCCGTTAAAAACAAGTTGCCTGAAATGGTAGTTATTACGGACGTCTGCCTGTGCCAGTATACGGATCACGGACACTGCGGCATCGTCACCAACGGCATCATCGAAAATGACGCCACTTTGGATCTGCTGGCCAAAATCGCGATTTCCCATGCCAAGGCCGGCGCGGACATGGTGGCCCCGTCGGATATGATGGACGGCCGCATCACTGCAATCCGTGAAGCCTTGGATGAGAGTCAGCTGGAAAACACGCCCATCATGTCCTATGCGGCCAAATACTGCTCCGCGTATTACGGACCTTTCCGGGAAGCGGCCCATTCCGCGCCCCAGTTCGGCGACCGCAGGACCTATCAGATGGACCCGGCCAACAGCCGTGAAGCGATTCGTGAAGCCACCATGGATGTGGAGGAAGGCGCAGACATCATTATGGTCAAACCCGCCCTGCCCTATCTCGATATTCTGGCGCGGCTGCGCGACGAGATCGACCTGCCTCTGGCCGCCTATAATGTCAGCGGTGAATACGCCATGATCAAGGCAGCGGAAAAAATGGGATGGATCGATGGCCGGAAAGTAATGATGGAAACCCTGACATCCATTAAACGGGCCGGCGCGGACATGATTTTGACCTATTTCGCCATTGAAGCGGCAAAAGTATTAAAGGAAAGAACCTTTTGACACATCCACACGCATCCCACCCAACAGGAACGCATCCGGGTTCTGATGATAAAAAACACGCTGACCTGCGACTGGTCGCCTGGGAAACCACACGGAACTGCAATTTAAACTGCGCCCACTGCCGGGCGTCCGCCACCATGGGCCCATACAGCGGCGAACTGGACACTGGGGCGTCCCTCCGGCTGCTCGACCAGATCGCCGAATTAGGACAACCCATTGTTATCCTGACCGGCGGTGAACCCCTGCTCCGTCCGGATATTTTCGACATCGCCCGATACGGCACAGACAAGGGCCTGCGAATGGTCATGGCCCCGAACGGCACCCTGGTGAACGACGAAAACGCCGCGAAAATGGCCGCATCCGGCATTCAGCGCATCAGCATCAGCCTCGACGGAGCCACAAAGGAACGCCACGACAGTTTCCGGGGCGTTCCCGGCGCCTATGACGGCGCCTTGCGCGGCATCCAGGCTGCCAAAAAAGCGGGCATTGAATTTCAGATCAACACCACCATTTCCAAACTCAATTATGACCAGATACCGGCCATCCTGAAACTGGCCGAAGATTTGGGGGCCGTTGCCCTTCATATTTTTCTGCTCGTACCCACCGGACGCGGCAAATACATTATAGATCAGGAAATTTCTGCAGAAGAATACGAAACCACACTTAACTGGTTTTATGACCAGCGGGACAAAACCCGGCTCCAGTTAAAAGCCACCTGCGCCCCGCATTATTATCGGATTTTGCGTCAGCGGGCCAAGGCAGACGGCAAATCCGTCAGTTTCCAGACCCATGGGCTGGATGCCGTGACCCGGGGATGCCTTGGCGGGACGGGTTTTTGTTTTATTTCCCACATGGGCGTTGTGCAGCCCTGCGGATTTCTGGATCTCAACTGCGGCGACGTGACCCGCGAGTCTTTTGCCGATGTCTGGCGCCATTCAAAAATATTCACCTCTTTGCGCAATTACAGCAACCTTGAAGGAAAATGCGGGGCCTGCGAATATAAAGGCGTTTGCGGCGGATGCCGGGCACGGGCATATGAAGCCACGGGCGACTATCTGGCCGAAGAACCATTATGCAATTATCATCCCTGAAGAAAAGTTGAAGGATGCGTCATGAAACTAAAAGCCATCTATCTTCCGCAAATGGCCAATTTCTGCTACATGGTCGGCGATGAATCAACCCACACCTGCGGGGTGATTGACCCCGCCTTTGATCCCCGGAAAATTTTAGACGAAGTTAGGGATGCCGGATACACCATCACTCATGTCATCAATACTCATGGGCATTCCGACCATACGTCCGGCAATGCAGCCATTCTTGAAGCGACCGGGGCCCAGCTTTGCATCCATAAGGCTGATTCCGAACAGGTTACACGGATGTTGTCCCGGGTTCTGTCCCGGTTCATGGGCGGCAAGGGATCGCCAAAGGCCAGTCGCCTGCTCGAAGACAACGACATCATCGATATCGGCCAGACCCAACTGAAAGTCATCCACACGCCCGGCCACACGCCCGGTTCCATCTGCCTTTATACAGATGGGAACCTGTTTACCGGTGACACGTTGTTTGTCGGGGCCGTGGGACGGACCGATTTCCCCGGCGGTTCCCCCAGCCAGCTTCTGGCCTCTGTCCGCCAAAAACTTTACACCCTGCCTGGAGATACCAGGGTCTGGCCCGGCCATGATTATGGCCCTTCCCCATCTTCCACCATTGAGAAGGAAAAACGGACCAATCCATTTACCTGATAAGCTTGTATTTTGAATGAAAAATTAGGAATTACGAATGGGAAATGAGTTTTCAGCCGATCAGATGACCGGCCAGCGACTGATGGTGGGATTTGACGGAACGGAATTCAACACTGACCTCGAATTTCTGATCGGGACATTAAAAGTCGGCGGCATTATATTATTCGCCCGTAATATTGAAAACCCGAACCAGCTCGCCCGCCTGTGCACCGCCATTCAGGATCACGCCAGATATGCCGGCCAGCCGCCGGTGTTTATCGCCATCGACCAGGAAGGCGGGACCGTGGCGCGCCTCCGGCAGCCCCATTTCAGGGAGTTTCCCGGTATTCCGGCCCTGACAACCCCTTCTGAGGCCAAAACCTTCGCCCTGGAAATGGCCGGTCAATTATCCGAACTGGGCATCAATATGAATATGGCGCCGGTCCTGGATATCGCGCCTAAGGGCATGCAGAGTATCATGGAGCGGCGTTCCTTCGGCCATGATCCGATTCATGTGGCGGCCATGGGAAAAGCCATGATTGAAAGTTTCCAGGAACAGGGGATCATGGCAGTAGCCAAGCATTTCCCAGGGATCGGCCGCACCACCCTGGATTCCCACCTGGACATGCCGGAGCTCGATGTTTCCGCAGACGGCCTCGAAGCGTTTGATCTCATTCCGTTTCAAGCATCCCTGACAGCCGATGTGGCGGGCATGATGCTGTCCCATATTTATTATAAACAAATCGATCCCCTGTGGCCGGCCAGCCTGTCGAAGGCAATCGCGTCCGACCTTCTCCGGCGGCGCCTGGGATTTGACGGGATTGTCATGACCGACGACCTGGACATGGGCGCCATTGTCAATCATTATGATATTTACACTGTAATCGAACAGATTCTGGCCGCTGAAATTGATATTGCCCTGATCTGCCATAAAGGGCCCAATATCGAAATCGCCTTCGAAGAGATTAAAAGGAAAACAACGAATGATGAAGGATTCGCGCAAAAAAACCGTGAATCGGTGGCGCGAATCCTGCGGTTAAAAGAAAAATTTAATTTGGCGGGATGACTGCTCAAACGGGTAAGCTAAATTCTGAACAACCGGATACCGATTTTATCTGTTTTTAACCTGTTTCATAAACGATCTGACAGCGGCGTAAGCAGTTGAAACAGCCAGCCCGGCCCCGCACTTCTGACGAATCCAGTCCTGATGGGCCAGTATGGAGCCGGCGGCAAACAGGTTATCAAATACCGGCTTGCCATCAATGCCAACCGGACGGAACGTTTCGTCAATTTCAATACCTGCCTGATTGATTTCATGTCCGCGTGAGTCAAAAAAATCTTTCTGGTGCCAGTCAGAGCGGTCCCCCGGTTGAAACACCGTAAGATCAAACAGCGTCTCCTGAATGTTTTTCCGGCCGGCATGCAGCCCCATACCCAGGAATCGGCCGCTGGCCAGGATGACACCGTCCGCCTCAATACGATGTTCCGGTTCACCGGTTGCCCTGTCCCCGACATCAAGAACAAACCCCCCGTTTTTGCCTGATTTGACACTAACCACCCGTTTTTGTGAAAACAAATGAACGCCTCTTTGGGGCAATGTGGTTTCGGCTTTTTCCTTGATCCGCAGACCGGTAATAGAGGGGGGAATCGTGGGAATTTCAAAAATATCACAGCCCAGCAGGTCTTTTAGTCCGGACATGATGGTTTCGGTTCTGTGGATGCCAAGGATTGCGGGCAAACCGATCACCTGGGCACCGTTCAGGTGCGGCCGGATTTCATCGGCGAGTTTCACAATGTTTTCTTCCACTTCCATTGACCAGGCCATTCGCTCGGGAAAGAGATCCGTCGACAGATCCACCGATGGAAACGGGATGCGGACGGCCCGCAGATTCGCCCGGCCGTTTTGGGTCAGCATTTCCGTGATCTGCATGGCGGAAAATCCCTTTAACCCCCAGAAATCAACGATCAGCATGGGACGTTCATCCAACAGCGCGGCAACGCCATTCCACATGGATGCCGGCACGCAGTAAGTGGGCTTTACCGTGCCGATCGGCGTGATGACCGAAACATTGCGATCATCCTCTTTTTTATAGGGCAGACCGGTCTCATTCAGGAATCCGACAAACTGATCCATGGATTCACGGATATCCGCCTTTGACAGACGTGCGTAAGGATGCAACGGCACATCTTTAATCAATGCATCAATGGCGTCCCACGGGTTATTCCAGACTTTTTGTTCTTTTACGGGATGGACTCCCATGAGATCAAAATATCCACTGGCATACAAAATGCCGCCGCTGACCCCGATCTGAGAGGTGGTGATGCCGTTTCGGGACGCGAAAACCGCTGCTGCAATGCCGGCAAATCCGGTACCGATGATTGCCAGTTCACTTTTTATGGTTTGTAAATCCGCCATTGATTCTTTTTCCCTTTATAAAATAACCCATTCCATATGAACTTCAACCGAACCGCTTTCAGCCTGAATGACCTGAAGTTTACGCATTCAATTCCAGGCCGAACAGTCCGCAATGCATGGCTTCTTCCAGTTCAACCTGGACCATGGGCGTATCCCAGAGCAGGCAACGCTGCCCCTTCCAGCGCTCGTTGATAAATTCCTTGATGTTGCCGACCCCGGCATTGGCGGTTGCGGCCCCACGATCGTAGAGATAAGCCGCAATCCGGACACTGCAGAAGGACCCCTGGCAGGAACCCTTTCCGATGCGGCTGCGTTTGCCGATCCCCTTAAGATCCGCCTGTTTCTTGAATATATCAAAATATCCGGTAATTTCTTCAATGGCGCTCTGGGGCACCATTTCACATTCACACAGGAGCATATCATCAATCTCATGTCCGCCGACCCATTGTTTGGGCGAAAACCCCGGCACAGTCCACCGGGTTTCATAAGCGGAAATAATCGGGATACGGCGGGTCTGGCACGGCGTGGACACCCCGAGCTTCAGGCAGACCAGATCGGATGTTTTTTCCGCCATCAAGCGAAAGGTGGTCAGCTTGCCGCCGGTAATGGTGACGAAATTTTCAATACCGTCCCTTGCGTGATCAATGAGATCGAATCCCCGCGTCACGGAACGGTCGTCGCCTTTCTTGCCGGAGCCCAGAAGCGGCCGTACCCCGGAATACGCCCGAATATAGCGGATGGTATCCAGCACGGGGAGCATGGAAGCGCCCTCTTCCACCAGGCGGTCCACTTCAGATACGGTGGGCCTGATTTCATCAAGTGTTTCCATGCGAAGGGAGGTGGTGCCGATGATGGAAACCGTTCCGCCGGGAACCAGGATATCCGCATCCGATGGGGGCCTCAGGCGGTTGACCACCCGATCGGTGATCCGGGTATGGGTTATCAGCAAGGTCCCTTTGGAATAGATGACATCAATATTGGCACCGGCAAGTTTCGCGACATCACCGACCCATGCGCCGGTGGCATTGACCACCATGTCGGCTTCGATGGTTTTTCTCTCGCCGGTATTTTTGTTGAAAAGGTCAACTCCGGTAATACGCGCCCCCTGCTTTGTAAAACCGGTCACCTTCATGTGCCGGAAAAATTTGCAGCCCAGTTTTTGCGCATCCGTGATGTTTGCAAGCACCAGCTTGAAAGGATCAATGGAACCGTCTTCCACCTCAAAAACGGCAATGGTTTTGTCTGAGAGGGCGGGCTCCATGTCCTTCGCGGTTTTCACGTCCACGGGCTTGCAGGGAAGATCGATTTTGTCGCAGTGAGGCTGAAAATCGGCAACAAATTTTTCGTCATCGCCTTCCACCGCCACAAAAAGCCCGCCGGTATTTTCGATGCAATCCGGTGCGAGCTGTTTCAGCAATCTGTTTTCATCCCGGCATTCTTTTGCGGATTCCGGGTCATTGAATACATATCGTGCGCCGCTGTGAAGCAGGCCGTGGTTTGCCCCAGACGCCCCGGCGTTGATGTCTTTTTTTTCAACCAGAATACAGGAAACGCCTCTCAAAGATAAGTCTCTCGCGATTCCTGTGCCGGTCGCGCCCCCGCCGATAATCAATACCTGAGTTTTCAAATTCGTATCTTCCATGGACTCCTTCATTCCGGGCAAATTTTTTGTGAACATAAGATATAAACAGGTGGATGAGTGTCACTGTTCACTATCAAAAACACCTAAAATATCAACAAAGAATTACACTTCATTGATAAGTGTTCAAACCGCCAAAATGGCTATCATTGTTTTGACAACAAACCATCCTCATGAGATTAAGAAACAGGCACTGTAAAAAATTACAGTATAAAAAACACAAGATTGAACTGCCAGGGCAGCTTTCCTGACTGACACGACAAGCTTTCCCATTATTTATAAAAAGGAGAAACCGATGAACCGTAATGAAATGATGTCACGGCTGAAAAACACAGGCGATATCTGGGATCTGGTCATTATCGGCGGCGGCGCGACCGGACTCGCATCGGCCATTGAATCCGCATCCCGAGGATACCAAACCCTTCTGCTGGAACAGGATGATTTTGCCAAAGGCACTTCCAGCCGCAGCACCAAGCTCGTTCACGGCGGAGTCCGCTACCTGCAGCAGGGCAATGTTTCCCTGGTTCTGGAAGCGTTGAAGGAACGCGGCCTGCTCCGGAAAAACGCACCCCATCTGGTGCATAACCTCCCTTTTGTGGTACCCAATTACGACTGGTGGGAAGGCCCGTTTTACGGCATCGGCATGAAGGTCTACGATCTGCTGTCCGGCCGCCAGGGATTCGGACATTCCCGCTTTCTATCCAGAGAGGAAACCCTGAGATACCTGCCCACCGTGGAACCCAAGGGCCTGCACGGCGGGGTGATCTATTATGACGGCCAGTTCGACGATTCCCGCCTGGCCGTCAACATGGCCCAGACTGCCGCCAAACAATCCGCCACGGTCATTAATTACGTCAAGGTCACGGGCATTTTTAAGGAAAAGGACATTGTGGCCGGCGTCATGGCAAAAGACCTGGAATCCGGCGAGGAATTTGAAATCCGCGCCAAAGGCATCATTAACGCCACCGGCGTATTTACCGATGACATCATTCATATGGATGAACCAACAGCCAAAAAGATGATTGCCCTGAGCCAGGGCGTACATATTGTTCTGGACAAGTCCTTTCTGCCCGGCGACAGCGCCATTATGGTGCCCCATACCGCCGACGGGCGCGTGCTGTTTGCCACTCCGTGGCACGATAAAGTGATCGTGGGCACCACCGACACCCCGGTGAAAGAGGCGCTTCTGGAACCCAGACCCCTGGCCGAGGAAATCGAGTTCCTCCTGTCCCATGCGGCCAAATACCTGACAAAAGATCCTCGCCCGTCCGATGTTCTCAGCATGTTTGCCGGTCTTCGTCCTCTGGTCAGCCAGGGCGATAGCAACAACACCGCAGCCATATCGCGGGACCACACCATTTACATTTCCCGCTCAGGGCTCGTCACCGTCACCGGCGGCAAATGGACCACCTGCCGCCGGATGGCCGAGGACACCATCGACCATGCGGCGCTGGTGGCGCGTCTGGATGAAAAACCGTCCATCACGGCGAATCTTCAGATTCACGGATTCCACCATCATGCAGAGCGGTTCGGGGATCTGGCCCTTTACGGGTCGGATGCCAGCGTGATCAGCGACCTGATCGCAGGGAACCCGGAGTATAAAAAACGCCTGCACCCGAATTTCACCACGATGGCCGGTGAAGTGGTATGGGCGGTTCGTCAGGAAATGGCGCGGACAGTGGAGGATTTTCTGGCCCGACGGATACGGGCCCTTCTTCTGGATGCACGGGCCAGCATGCAAATGGCCCCGGACGTGGCCCGGCTCATGGCAGGCGAATTAAACAAGGATGAAGCCTGGATCAAATCCCAGGTGGATGCCTATCAGCAATTGGCGAGAGGTTATATACTATAGCGAATGGATGAATTATGGGGTGGATTGCCCGACCGCAATCCACCCGGAAATCAAGTCAAACCGCGGGTCCACGGATCAGGCTGCGTTCATTTCTTTTTCTGAAAATAAACTGCCGGATTGAATCCGCTCGTTCATCCAGTCCAGCATATACGGCCAGACGATTTCCGGGGCCTTCCTGCCGCAGATCAGATCAATATGCCCCCAGTGAAGCCCTGGTTCTTCCCCGCCGAAGGTCTTGAATATCTTGTCAGGAGAACCGGCTTTTTCATAGGCTTCCCTTACAGCTTCCGGCAGAACGCCGAGATCACGGTCGCCATTGACAAAAAGAATGGGAATCTTAAGATTCTGAATCTCTTCTTCAAAATCGATTTTGCCGTCACTGGAGATGAATTTTCCCCCAGCGCCCCATTTAAAGAAAAATTTAATCACATTAAAACTGGTCCGGTCAAAGCCTTTGCTGATCCGTTCACTCAAAATGTCCCGTTCGATGCTCCGCGGATACCAGATCTGGAGGGGGATCCGGTACCAGGGATGGTCAAAAACACCAAGCCCCAAAGATGCCACTGCGCCAATCGTGTCAATGTAGAAGACATCCGGCTGAAGATGCGGCATTGGGTTGAGTTTTCCCAAAGTAACGCCGATATGGGCGATGGATTTAAGCAGACGGTTTCCTTTGGCCATGATAAAGGGGCCGCCGATGGAAATCATTCCCGCGATCTGCTCCTGAAACCTGGCGCCGATGCAATATCCGATGGAACCGCCTAAGGAGTGTCCCATATAAAATACTTTTTTCCCATTGGTGAGATGGCTGATGGCGTCAATGAATGCAGGAATGTCGTAATTCAAATAGGTTTCAAATTCTTCCGGATAATCACTGCCGTTGGCACGGCTGAGGCCATGACCGCGCAGCTCAATATTGAATGTCTCAAATCCTTCGGAAATCAAATAATTCTCAAGGCTGCGCTTGGAAAGGGTCCAGGTATAACGGTTTTGACCCAGTCCGTGTACCAGCATGATATGACCTTTGGGGTTTCTGCTGAGGGGTGTTTTCTGAGTCATGATCAGATTCATGCCGTCCTCGGTCGTAACCTCATGCATGGCCCGGTAATAGGAAACGGTGGTGCCATTGTTGACGATTTTGTTTCGGATGGGTTTTGTCGACATAACAAGCCTTTACATTATCAGTAGGGGGTGACGGTTTCGGATTTGGTCATATCAAATGTGCTTCAAACGGCAGTAAATGGCTTTTTTACACAAAAAGCCCTTGCAGTCCAATAGATTTCTCCGGATTTTCGAATTAATTGCCATCGGCCCTTCTCTGCCCTACTTTTCTTTGGCGGGCAAAGAAAAGTAGCAAAAGAAACCCGGCCCTGCGCCGCTTGTTTCCCGTCCGGACGGTTTTATTGTGGCGGGGGAAAAACTCGCTCTCTCCCGGTTCTCCCGGATAGCTGAATCCATCGTAATGGCTTGCGGTCTTCAACTGTATTGCCCTGCCGCCGCTCAAACAGTTTCCCCCTTTTCCCACAAAAAAACCGCCCAACCGGGACGCGGCGCGATGGGCAACATCTTCTCAGCAGCTCCTGCTTCCTGGCAAATCTCTGGCTATGTCATTTATCGCTCATCTTTTTGTCGGGATGGGAATCCAGACCTACCCGAATAATTAGATGCTTTTCAGGCCGGTGTTTTTTCCCATCTTCAGCCACAAATTGCCCTGGTGCTGAAAAAGCCCATTGCGATGCGGCCCTGAGACTGACGGTTTTCGTGGAGAACGCGGGCAAACTGTTTGAGCGGTTCGAAACCAAAAACCCCGGAAGTTTCACCAGAATTTAATACCGGCAATCCGCCCAAATATGCCGCTGCATTCAGCGAGTTTTTGCCCGCGCCACGGAAACCAAAGGATCAGGGAGCTTTCCGCATCGTACGGGCAGGTTTCTTTTGTTACTTTTCTTTCGAAAGAAAAGTAAGAAGGAAAAGGGGGCAGGCGACAAACGACGGGATTTACCCCTCAAACGCCTCTTTCAGAACCGCCTGCATGAGCGATTCGGCATCCTGTTGGGATTTTGTGATTTGGGATTCGAGTTGATCGCAGATATTGTATGTTCGATCAATGATTCCAGTAATTTTTTTTTGTTCTTTTACAGGCGGAAATGGAAAAAGAAGACTTTGCAGTAATTTTTGATTGAGATTATTCATTGTAGAACCAACTGAGGTATTATTTAATATCCCTTGGCAGTAATTAGAAATATAAAAGAAAAGAAAAAAACTTTGTTGTATATATTTTGATATCGATAGGAAAAAACTGCCTGTTCCACATAGCCAACCTGATTCTTTCTCATAAACGACAGCACATTTGCTTAAATCACCTCTTCTGGCAATTACAATATCACCGATATCTAAAACGAATTGCTTTAAACGAGCTTTTGTTTTCTCATTAACCATCATTTTACTGTTGGGAAAAATTTTATTGCCGATTAAATTAATCGGGTTCACTAAGGGAATCCCTTCTTCAACATAATCAGACTTGTGTAACATTGATCCAAAAGGTCCGGTTGACAATTTCAAACAAACATCCCCCAACCGACACCAAACCCATCCTTCCGGCAGTTCAAACGGGATTTCTTCCTCTGTAATCGGCGGGAGGGGCTTTTGTTTGGGAATTTTCTTTTCTTTTACCAGCCGTTCTTTTTCTGTTTTGATCCGTTTTAAGAGTTCGGAAGCCGATTCAACCTCCGGGTTTTCTTTTCGCCATTTTTCGGTCAGTTTTCCGGATATGGCATCCTGTAAAATGGACTGGCGGAGTTTTTTTAAGAGGACTTGCTGGTGGGAGGCCTCGGCAGAAAGTAATTGAGTTATTCTTTTTGTATTTGATGTTTTTGAAAGAAGCGAGGTCTGTAATTCAGGTTCTGGTAGAGATATTATTTGATTAAAAAATTTGCTTTTCTGCAATCTGATTCGTTGCGTTGTACCATCACTGCCTTTACGGCATATTTCATCGAACCAGGAAGTTTGAGTTAATTCAAGGAATAACTTCTTTTTTATTATCAACTCATCAACCTGAAAGTACCAAAAATCATTTGTAACGACGGCCCCATCAAGTTCTTCCGGAACAATTCCAAAGGCACCATTTCGTGCATCAATTCCTGAAAGTATGAAATCACCGGTTTTAACTGCATACATCTTTTTTGAACGTATTTCAGAGCCCAGCTTTATCTCTCTCAGTACAACTCCTTTGTGATGCAGCTTCACTGTAACCAGCTTGTATTTTTTGGTATTCTCAATTTCTACTGGCCGTCTTATGCGTTTTAAAAAAGAACCAATCAATACACCCATTAAACAAGCTCCTTTTTCAACTTTCCAAGAAGCTCATCACTCTTTTTAAACGACTCATGCAGCATCGCAAGTAATTCGGAAGTGGTATGGGCGGCATCATCTTCCTTCCGGTTTGGATTCTTGATATCCAGATCCCAGCCGCGATCTTTGATGATTTCAATGGGCACTTTCCAGACAAGTTCGCTTTCCTGCCGGTTGTTCCACCAGTTCTTAATGGGCTCAAATTCATCCACTTTAATGGGTTTTGTTTTGCTGTAAGATTTCTGGCCGTCCGGTAGCCGGTGTTCATAATACCAAATTTCCTGGGTGGGTCTGCCTTTTTCAAAAAACAGCAGGTTGGTGGCAACCGTGGCATAAGGTGCAAACACCGAATTGGGCAGCCGGACAATGGTGTGCAGGTTGCAACTGGTGAGCCATTTTTCCCGGATTCGCTGTTTGACCCCGTCACCGGTCAGAGATCCGTCCGGCAGCACAATTCCAGCCCGGCCCCCGTCTTTGAGCAGACGGATCATTAAAATCAGAAACAGGTCGGCGGATTCCTTGGTCCGGAAATTCTGGGGGAAGTTTTTTTCATACCCGTTCGCCACCACGCCGCCAAAGGGCGGATTGGTGAGGATGACGTTCACCTTGTCCTGATTTTTGTAATCACTCAATGGACGGCTTAATGAATCGTCAAAAGACAGGTTGGGGATTTCAATATCATGGAGAATCAGGTTGGTGGTGGCCAGCAGAAACGGCAGGGGTTTGTATTCCCAGCCGGTTAAATTTTCCTGAAGCGCTTTCCTCTGGTGGGCTTGAGTGACCTGTTTTTTCAGATGTTCGATGGTGCAGGTGAGAAACCCACCGGTTCCGCAGGCCGGGTCCAGCACTTTTTCGCCAAGCCGGGGGTTGACCATGTCAGTCAGAAACTGGGTGACCGCCCTGGGTGTGTAAAACTCGCCGCTTTTGCCCGCGCTCTGGAGTTCCTTTAACATTCCTTCATAAATATCGCCGAACAGGTGGCGTTCTTCCGCCACGTTAAAATCCAAATCGTTGAGCTTGTTCAGCACCCGGCGGAGGTTGGTGCCGGATTTCATGTAATTGTGATTGCCTTCAAACACGTCCCGGATGATCAGGGCGCGCTTGTTGCCGGTGCTGACATCCAGGTTTTTTAAATCCGGAAACAGTTTCCGGTCCACAAACGTAAGCAGCTCGTCGCCGGTCATGCCCTCGTCGTTTCCGGCCCACTGGTCCCAGTGGTAGACTGCGGGCAGGGGCGAAACATACTCATCCTCCATCAGTTCCAGCTCTTTCTCCTTGTCCGACAGCACTTTTAAAAATATCATCCAGCCCAGTTGTTCAATCCGCTGGGCGTCGCCGTTTAAACCCGTATCTTCCCGCATGATGTTGCGGATGGTTTTCATCATCCCGCTCAAATTGATACCCATCTATTTATGCCGCTCCTGTGTTGTATATCTGGTCTTCCAGCTCGTTAACCGCCTTTAAATAATCGGATTTTTCGCCAAATGACCGGATGATCTGAATGGGAGAACCGATTCGGTCAAAGGGGGTGATCTTTAAAATATTGATGTCCTCGATCTGCCGGATGCCTTCGTCCGCGTATTTGTCCAGCAGGGATTCCAGGACTTTCCGGGCGCTTTCGCCGTATTTGGCGAAATAGTTGCGCTTCTTGACATTGTTGGCCCGTTCTTTCCGGGTCAAGGGCGGCATGTCCCAGGCAACATGGCAGATGACGTCAAACAAGTCGCAGTCCCGGTTGACCGCTTCCAGGAGACTGTCCACCAGAATGCCCTGCTCCAGAAGTTCCTCAATGATGGCTTCTTTTTTATCCGAGGCACCCCATTTGCGCAAAAAATCATCAAGGCTTTGATACTGGTTTAAAATCTGCTGCCGGGTAAAATCCTTCAGGCTCATGGTGATGGGCTTGCCGTCCTTGTCAAAATAGATTTCCCGGCTGTTGAGTACCGTGACATCCACGCCGTTGACAAATATTTTTTCACGCGGTTCATTCACTTCCGGAGGATCAGGGGGATTATCAGGGGTTTCCGGATAATCCGGCGGGGCATTGTCTTCGTCGCCCTCGCCTGTCAGGTCTTCAAAATCCGTTATTTCCTCGCCACTTTCTTCGTCCATGATGGGAACATCGGCAATTTTTTCTTCCGCTTCAATGACGCTGATGTCCTCATCCTGGGATACCGGTTTGATCCGAACCGGGTCTCCGTCAAAATCCGGGTCGGAAAACAGGTCCGTCACATTTCTGAAATCAAGGATCGTGAAATACCGTTTGCCGTATTCCTCGTTAATCCGGGTGCCCCGGCCGATAATCTGCTTGAACTCGGTCATGGATCTGATGTTGCTGTCCAGCACAATCAGCTTGCAGGTCTGGGCGTCAATGCCGGTGTTCATGAGTTTGGAGGTGGTGGCGATCACCGGATACGGCTGTTCCGGGTCCGTGAAATTATCCAGCTCCCGTTTGCCCTCTTCATCGTCGCCGGTGATTTTCATCACATACTTGTAGTTGGCGGCAACAAGGTCGGCGTTTGCATTGCCGATTTCCCGGCGCATGCCGTCCGCATGCTCAATATCCTGACAGAAAACGATGGTTTTTGAAAACCGGTCCGTGCCTTTCAGGAATTCGGTGATTTTCCGGGCCACCAGTTCTCTTCTTTCATCCACCACCAGCAGCCTGTCAAAATCAGACCGGTTGTATATGCGGTCCTCCACGGGGTCGCCTTTTTTGTCAAGATATCCGGATGGCGGCCGCCAGCCTTCGAGATCGATATCAATCCCGATACGCACCACCCGGTACGGCGCAAGAAAGCCATCACTGATGCCCTGCCTCAGGGAATAGGTATAAATGGGATCGCCGAAATACTCGCTATTGGACACCTCATTGGTTTCCCTGGGGGTTGCCGTCAAGCCGATGTGGGTGGCGTTGCCGAAATATTCCAGGATTTTACGCCATGCGCTGTCATCGGCAGCGCTTCCCCGGTGGCATTCGTCCACAATCACCAGATCAAAAAAAGAGAGGCTGAAATCCTTATAGGCGTCTTCCATATCGTTGGCATTGGTCAACCCCTGGTAGAGACCCAGGTAAATTTCATAAGCCTTGTCCGATGAATCGATGCCGCGCTTGTTGTTTGAGACCAGCACCTCTTTGCCGTCATGTCTGGTGATCACGGTTTTTTTGATGATGGTCATCTTGTCTTTAAAATGCTTGAAATCATTTCTCCGGGGCTGATCAATAAGCGCGGTCCGGTCCGCCAAAAACAATATCCGCTTTTTGGTTCCGGATTTCCACAGGCGGTGAATAATCTGAAATGCAATATAGGTTTTGCCGGTTCCGGTGGCCATAACCAGCAGGATGCGGTTTTCACCCTTGGCAATGGCCTCCACCGTGCGGTTAATGGCGATCTGCTGATAATAACGCGGCGTTTTTCCGGAGCCGTCAAAAAAATAATCCTGGGATGCGATTCTTTCCTGCTCCGATGTCTGGATACCTTTATACCTTATATATATGGCCCAGAGGTCGGCAGGGGTGGGGAACTGGTCGTTGGTCAACTCTTTTTCGAGTTTGCCGGTGCAGGTCCGGTCATGAAAAACAAATCCATCGCCGTTGCTGCTGAAAACGCAGGGAATATCCAATATTTCCGCATATTCCAGGGCCTGCTGCATACCTGCGCCGATGGCATGGGTGTTGTCCTTGGCTTCAATTATGGCAAGCGGAATATTGGGTTTGTGGTAAAGGATATAATCGGCGCGTTTTCGTTTTCCACGGGCGGTCAAATGCCCCCGGACATAAATCCGGCCGTCGGTGAATGAGAACTCTTCCCGGACCTGGGTCTGGATATTCCATCCGGCGTTTTTAAGCGCCGGGGTGATAAACTTGGTGCAGATATCGCGTTCTGAGAGTGACTTCTTATTCATAGTGACCGTTCCAATCCCGTGGTTACTATTTTCATTCCTTCATGTCCTGCTATTCTTATTGGGTAAACAGATGAAAAGTCAATTAATTTAAATGGTTTTTCATGAATTTGAAGTTTTATTCATTGCAAACCATTATTAAGAAAACAGATAAGCTGAAACTGATAATGTATGCTTTATAAAAATGTTTAACAATCAACAGAAAATATAATTGCTTTTAAATATATTTTAAGCTAATAAAGAAAATTATGATTTCTGTTGATTCACAAAATACTTTACGAATGATCGGGGAACGGCTACGCGATGCACGGCTGGCCCGAAATGAACCGCAATCCCGATTTGCCGTGCGCATCGGGGTGTCCGTGCCCACCCTGCGAAAACTAGAGCAAGGCGACCCGAATGTTGCTGTCGGTGCTTTTGTCGAAGCACTATGGGCGCTTGACCGGCTTAACGACCTTGATGTCGTTCTTGCTCCCGGGAAAAGCCTGTTTGACCGGATGGAAAGAAAGCCCGCAGCCAATCGGAAACGGGCATCAAAAAGGAAAACGTCATGAAACGGATTCATTTGTGGGTGACATTTCCCGATGGTGTCCGCTTGCCTGCCGGTGATATGCTATGCGAAGACCCGGACAAACGGGGAAGGATTTCGGGCGAATTCAGATACCATCCGCAATACCTTGGTCATCCGAAAGCATTTTCCCTTGATCCGGTCAGTCTGCCTCTGGGCGTGAATCCGTTTGCATGTGACCGGCCCTGCGGAGTTCACGGCGTATTTGAAGATTCTCTTCCGGATGACTGGGGCCGCAATTTGCTGGTAAGAAAAGCCGGCCTTCAGCGCAGGGAATGGACGATCCCTAACCTGTTGCTGGCTCTGGGTTCAAACGGCCTTGGCGCATTGTCTTATACTCAGGAAGATATGCCTGAGCTGGTGCGAGCAGATTCAAACCTGATTTCCTTAAAAAATCTGCTCAATATCGCCCTGAGGTATGATGACGGTGAACCGATACCCGATGCTGAAATGACCATGCTATTTCAAGCCGCATCGTCTCCAGGCGGTGCGCGTCCCAAGGCGCTTGTCGCAGACGAGAACGGGGGTCAATGGATGGTAAAGTTTCCCAGCCGTCGTGATCGATTGAACATGGTTGCCATTGAGGCGGCGACTATGGCGCTGGCGCGGCAGGCAGGACTGCATGTGTCCGAGACAAAAATGTTGCCTTGCGCCAAAAGGAAGGTATTGCTGATCAAGCGGTTTGATATCCAGCGGCTTGATACCGGGGGTTCCGGCCGCCGGCACATGATCAGCATGCAGACGCTCTTATGCGCAGAAGGGGTTTACCGGTTCGGATATCACGACCTTTTTGAGATCATCCGCAAATACAGCGCACAGCCTGAAATAGATATTCCTTATCTTTTCAGCCAGATGGCTTTTAACGCCCTGATTGGAAACACCGACGATCACCTGAAAAATTTCACCATGATCCATGATGATCATGGATATTTTTTGTCGTCAGCCTATGATCTGATGCCGGATACGACTGACCGGCGGGAACATGTGCTGTATTTCAATGGGAATTACATCGCCCCCGGTTCCGATGCGCTCAAACAGATCGGGAAAATGGAAAAAGTGCCCGGCGCTTCCGGAATCGTTGACCGTGTTCGTGAATCCATGATGAAATGGCAGTCGCTATTTGAATCGTTTGCCGTTCCGAAAGCCGATATCGCACGGCTTGCCTGGGGTATCGAACGCCGCCTTGAGAAATAAGTCATGCGCTCTGACGCCAAGCAGGATGCGCGATGCCCGGCTGCTTTCCTGCTGTTGCAATCTTTATGCTGAAAATGGTATTGAAAAATACATGTACGGCCTTTTCAAATATTGACCTTCCGATAAAAAGAATCATCCGCCATTGAACACCATGCCTGAAACATCCGATAGCCGACGCCTTGAGGCCTCCACCCTGCTGGTGGCGACCGTCACGTCTTTTGTCGGTCCCTACCTTATATCCGCCGTCAATGTGGCCCTGCCCGTCATACAGACCAAATTCGCGGTCAGCGCAGTGATGCTGAGCCGGGTTGCCACCCACGTCCTACCTGTTGTCCACCGCCGTATTTATGGTACCGATGGTGAGAATTAGCGATATTTATCGACGGATCAGAATGATCCGTCCAAATCCTCGGCAACCGACCGTTTGCATGCCCGGCACGTTTGCGCGCCCCTGAACAAGGGATTCCCGCATTCCGGGCAATGATATCGTTCACATTCAGACCGGGCCCAAGCTTCGCTTCCTTGTTCGCCTCCCAGTTCAGCCACTTTCTCGCGCCAGATGGGAATCGTTCTTTTCATTACCCGCTTGCCCGTTGCGATGCCAAAATTTTCCACCAAATCACAGGGCCAGTCACCGCACTGGTGACAGGAATAATACCCTTTAGACTGGACACATTGGCGCATGTTGCAGTCTTTGCAAAAGCTGTAAAGTTTCTTATGGGGTTCGGCCTGCATGCATCCATAACATTCAGTTTCCTCAGGCTTTGTTCCATAGAGGTTGCCGAGAGCGGTTTTCAGTTTTTCATTGCCGTCCCGTGTGGCGATATAAATGCCGCAGGCGCCGCAATACAATCCGCAGGGGGCCATCAATTCTTTGTTTTTGACCTCGTCCTCTGTCCATCCCTTCATTGAACCCCTCCTAAAGTTGAATTTAAGTCACTGATCTTTTTATTGAGCAATACCATAATGTATTAATCATATTTCAGAATAACATCAACCCTGAAAGCGAATGCCGGTTCAAACCCGCCGTTCAATGAAGCCTATGCCAATCATTCTTTAAAGCTCACGTATCCTATGATCGAATCGAAAAACATGTTTCATCTGTATGGAAAAGCATGTAAGCTAAACAGCTTGATAAACAATAAAGATATGCGCCGATCTGAAAATATACAAATACAGAGGATTAGGGCGTTGGGTGATGTGATTCCTTTCAGAAAACCCGGAGAAAGCTGCGCGACGTGCCGGTTTTTCGTGCCGGAGGACAGATATATACCAATGATGCTTGACGGTCCGGCCTATAATTACTGCGTTCATCCGGACCGGATCGGCGACCGTTATTTGACCGATGAAATAATCCCTGCCCTCAATCTTCACCGCCGGCCGGACCAGTGGTGCCGGAAATACGACGGAAAATAATATTTTGCCACGAATTTTGATATACGGAGAGAGCTTTTATGTCTTTTGAAAAATTAGGCCTTCGGTCCGAACTGCTGAGCGCTGTCGCTTCCCAGGGGTACACTTCGCCCACGCCCATTCAGACCCAGGCGATACCTGCCATTTTAGAAGGAATAGACATTCTTGGCGCTGCCCAGACCGGCACCGGAAAAACAGCGGCTTTTGCCCTGCCTGTCGTTCAGATCCTGAGTGAAGATCAACCTGCAAAAAAAAAGAGGCAGCCGCGTGCCCTGGTTCTGGTGCCCACCCGTGAATTATCGGCCCAGGTCGGGGAGGCCATGAAAGATTATGGCCGCCGTTTGTCCCTGCGCGCGACGGTTATTTACGGCGGGATCAACATCAATGCACAAATCATAAGGCTCAATCGAGGGGTGGATATTGTGGTGGCAACGCCGGGCCGCCTCCTGGATCATGCCAACCGGGGAACTCTGGATCTCTCTAAGGTAAAAATTCTGGTGCTTGATGAGGCAGACCGGATGCTGGACATGGGATTTATTGACGATATCCTTGAAGTAGCGGCGTTTTTGCCCCAAAAGCGCCAGACCCTGCTGTTTTCCGCCACCTATCCGGACAGCATTAAAGCCCTGGCCGATGAATTGCTCGACAACCCCCGGCGGATTGAAGCAGCGCGTCCCAATCTGGCGGCTGACGGAATCACTCAGGTGGTTTACCGGGTAGAGCGGACCCGCAAGCGCGAATTGCTCTCCAGCCTGATCAAAAAGGAGAACTGGCGGCAGGTGCTTGTTTTCACGCGAACCCGATACGGCGCAGACAAGCTGACTGAACAACTGATCATGGACGATATTACTGCCGCAGCCATTCACAGCAGTAAAAGCCAGTCTCTCCGGACCCGGACGCTTGCGGATTTCAAGCGCGGATCCATTAGAATTCTGGTGGCCACCGATGTGGCGGCCAGGGGCCTGGATATCGACGGTCTGCCGTGGGTTGTGAACTATGACATGCCGGAAATCCCGGAAAATTATGTGCATCGTATCGGGCGCACAGGCCGCGCCGGAGAAAAAGGCGTCGCCATTTCGCTGGCCTGCGACAAGGAACAGGTGTTGCTGGCTGAGATTGAGCGGCTGCTGGACCATAAAATTCCGGTAAGCCGTCTAGCCGGTTTTCAGCCGAAAAACGATCATGATCCGGATATTGTTGCCGCCAAACGGGAACTCAAGAAAAAAATGGCCGGTAAGCGGGAAAGAAAAGAAAAGAAGACCAAGCGGGAACTCAAGGAAAAGACAGGCAAACGGGAGATTAAAGATAACATCCCTAAAAAACAGAAAAAAACCATTGTCAAATCAACGGAACGTCCCCGCAATGCAAAGAAGACCGGGAAAACACCCAAAAACATAAAAAAGCGGTAACAATTCTTTTCGCCGAAAACCCGCCTGAACCGTGATGCAAATCAATCAAACAGCTTTTTCAAATGCCTGAAAATGACGGACATGTGCAGCCAGGACGCAAGGCCGAATAGCTGCATTATCCCGCTGGATAAAAAAGGGAGCCGTCTTTGAATCGGCAGATAATCCGTCTTTGGGTGTTTTTGCTCAAATCGAAATCCGCAGGTGGCGGAGGTCAGGCATTCCGAAGCGGTTCGCGGGTATTTCCGGCAGTTTAAGGACCGGATTGCGTAAATGGAACAAAAACCGCTGCCGTCTTCACGGTATTTCAGAAAATAGCAGGGGCTCGGCAACCGGCAGCAGGCTCCGCACCCGATGCATTGGCCGGACCGGGTTTTTGAGACCGGAAGAACACTCGTAATCGTCCTTTTTGCTTTGGCTTTCAATTTGACACCTTTATGGTTTATATCTTTTGGGCTGATTTTTGATCCCGCCATATATAATGAAAGTTTTGGATAAAACAAGTTAAATTTTGATGACGATCCTGTATTTAATTCATGCCTGATTCCTTGATTTCACTCACTCCGGAACAAAAACAGATTGTGGCCTGCGATTTGTCACCCGGTGAAAGCCTGAAAGTGGTCGCCTTTGCCGGAACCGGAAAAACATCCATTCTGGTGGAATACGCCAAGGCCCGGCCACAGCTGCGGTTTTTGTATCTGGCCTTTAACAAAAGCGTTCAACTGGAAGCCGCGCAAAAGTTCCCGGCCAATGTGACCGCCCGGACTTCCCATTCTCTGGCTTTTGGCATAAAAGGGTATAAGCATAAAGACCGGCTGGTTTCGGGATTCCGGGCCGGCACGGTCATGGACGCGCTGGAGCTGGACAAATTTGAAGACGCCAAATTCACCATCGACACCCTATACCGGTATCTGATTTCAGCATCGCCAAAAGTCGCAAGACAGCATATCCCTTATCAGGCTAAAACCTTTTATGAGCAGTGCAAAGAACCCATGCCGGATTTTGTCAATTTGGCCAACCGGCTGGGACGGCTGATGTGTGATGGCTCGGATGAGCGCATCGGCATGCTGCATGACGGGTATTTAAAACTTTATCAATTGTCCAGCCCCGTGCTCCATTATGACTGCATTCTGCTGGACGAGGCCCAGGACATCAACCCAGTAACCAGCGCCTTTGTAATGGCCCAGGCCCGGCCAGGTCTCAGGCCCAAAGCGGCCAGCATTATTCTGGTCGGAGACACCCACCAGCAGATCTACAGTTTCCGGGGCGCAAAAGACACGCTGGAGAACATCCAGACATCCAAAACCCTGTTTCTGACCCGGAGTTTCCGGTTTGACAACAAAGTGGCCCGCATCGCCAATATGGTTCTGGGCATATTTAAGGGGGAAAAGAAAAAAGTGGTGGGAACTCCGGGGGCGAAAACGGGAAAACCTGAATGGGACCCGGAGCACTACACGGTGATCGCCCGGACCAATGCCGCGATTTTCGACAAGGCGGTCCAGTTGTGCCGTACCCGGAAGATCGGATTTGTGGGAGGGATTCAGGGATACCGCCTGCAAACCATCAAAGACGTCTATCACCTGTTCGCCCATCAAACAGGCCGGATTATGGACCCTTTTATCAAACGATTTCCAGAATACGGCGATCTGAAAGCATATGTGGAAGCCGTGGAAGATGTTGAACTGCTCAGCGTGTGCAGGGTTGTGGAAAACTACAAATTCAGCATTCCCCAACTGGTGCGGATGATCACGGAAAAAGCGGTGGATGTGAAGGACGCCCAGGTGCTGCTCACCACCGCCCATAAATCAAAAGGCCTGGAATGGCCCAACGTGCATTTGATGGGGGACTTTCAGCCGCTGATCGAAAAGGATGAACTTGTGGACCCTAAGACCATAGAGCCGGATGAATTCAATCTGGTGTATGTGGCCATGACCCGCACCATTTCCCGGCTCCGGTTTGACAAAGAGAGCAATATTCCCCTTTTTATCCGTAAGGTTAAGGAGGTGACGGCAGCGGGCGGGAAAAAATCCGAATCATCTTCGGATTCATTGTAAGTTAAACACTCCTGATTTCGAGGGTTTCAACACCCCGCCCCCTGATTTCCGCATACGCATACTGACCGTTTGCCAGCATACCGGGGTTAACAATCCGGGTGTCGCCGATGGTATCGATGGCCGCCGATTCATGGATATGCCCGGTAAAACAGACCAAAGGCCTGTAAGTTTCAATAAACTGCCGCACCGCCTGGCTGCCCACATGTGAGCCGGTGGCGAGCCGGTCACAATGGGTGTTAATGGGCGGCTGATGGGACACCAGCACAAGCGGGGCGTCCGTGCCCTTTGGCAGTTGGGCAAATCCCCTGTCCATAAATCCTTCGAGCTGGCTTTCAGAATATTCATTGGGCGTTCGAAAGGGGGTTACAAGCGATCCCCCGACCCCCACAAACCCGATGCCGTCAATCATTTCCCCCCGTCCGTGCAGGCTGACGCCGTGATCGTCCAGATATGCACCCACTTCCGGATAATCGCAGTTGCCGGACACTGCCAGGGTTTTTTTCGCCGATTGCGCCACCGGCGCGACCACCTGACCGGTTTCCGGGGCCTTGCCGAAATGGGTGATGTCCCCCACAAAGAGCACAAGGTCGGCGCTACTTAGAATGTCTTTCATGCGTTCGATGGCGGTCAAACTTCCATGCACATCCGCCAATCCAATGATAATCATCGTATTCGTTCCTCCGGATTTCATATCAGACGAATTGTCTTGCGTCATTTGATTTGAAGCGCTGCTTTTTTTATTATTTCAGAAAGTTCGGGGTGGGCTTTCGCTGCTTGTTTCAAAAAAGTTCTGGATGCCTCGCTTCCAATTTTGCCGAGCAAGGGAATGGCGGCTTTCAAAACAACGGTTTCCTGGTCACTGCCCACTGCACTTTTGACTTTTTTCCATAGGGACTTTTTCTCTCCGACTATGGCTTTCACGGTTTCCAGGATTTGAGATTCGACCTTGGAATGAATCGGTATTGATTTCATTGAGTTAATTGTGCTGATGATGGATACGGTTTTACTGATTTGCTGTTCCGCCAGTTCCTTATCTTTTGGCATGGGCATGGAAATCATTACCAGGAGCATATGAATGGCGGATTGGGAAATGGGATTGAAATTTTCAAGGCTTCTGACGGCCCGCCACCGGACTTTAGGGTCTGAATCATCAAATGCTCTGATAATTAAATTTTCAGCATCTGCAGGGCGCAGGCTGACAATAAGATTCAACGCTTCCTCCCGGATTTTTGGATTCTCATGTTCCAGAAATTTCCGGGCACAGTCAAAGTCTCCTTCCTCATGGCTGACTTTGCCAAGAATCATCATGGCGTTTCGGTGCACAAACCAGGGATGGACAGAATCATCCAGCGCGGAAACCGCCCAATTGCGGGCATGAACCCCTTTGGTGAGCAGTGCTTCAAATGACTGTTTCCGCACTTCCCGATCCGGACTTTCCGTGATCATCCGGCTTAACATATTGGCTCCAAACGACCCGAGATCATCAATAATGTGGTCCAGAATCCGGCGGAGATTCGTATCGCTCTCGCCGTATGACGAAATGACCGCTTCTGATATATCTTTAAAAACAAACGCCAGAGGCCGGTCGGCAGGGCTCAGGGAACGAAACAGGGATGAGGCCGTAAAATCTTCAACCCCGTCTTTGCGTTTCACTTTCAATCCGGAATGCACCTTGTCTGAACTGAGCGGCGGCCGGGAGCAGGCTGTTTTAAGCGCTGCCGCAATCCGGCTGACCGCATCCCAGTTGTCCGATTCCACAAAAACCGGTACAACGCGCCTGAAGCATTGCAGATAGACGAGCGCTTCCTCTGTGTCTTTCAAATAATCAAGGGCTTCCACATATTTACTTAAATTGGCCTGAACATCGTCCGCCATTTTAACCGAATTGATAAAATATTGCACAATCGCAGGAAGCTCTTCAAAATTCAGTATGTTGTTGCGGTGCAAGTGCTGAAGAAAATGCATGGCGCCGGGGATATTTTCAACCACCACCCGATGAGAGATTAATTTCAAAATGCGGCGGATGCCTGCCAGTCTTCTCAGAATTTGCTCGTTATCTGGCTGTTCAGATCCCAGCCGGTTCAGGGAATCCAGTTCCTTAATAGTGAATTCCGTGGTGGGCAGCAACTGATCAATGGAAAAGGCCGCGACAATCATCTCTTCGATATCTTCCACCGGCATGCTTTCCACATACCGGGCAATGATATAGCTATTGACCAGAAAATCATTGAGATATACGGGGTGTTTGAGGGGGCGGATAATATCCTTTACTGTCTGCAGCTTCATTTTTTTAATGGCATCAGACGATAACCCTTGAAACAAAGGCAGGATTTTTAAATCTTTGGCCAGCCGGTTAATGGCCATTTCAACCCGCCAGGGGAGCGATGCCTCCAATTCCAGCACATCATCAACAAAAATTGTTGAAATTTCAGTGATCCCCTGAGCGACCAGGGTGCTTGTCAGAAAACTTCCCGCTTTTCCTTCTTCCTGATTATCCACTTTCGGATCGCTCATGATATCGATAAAAGCATAAAAATGATCCGGCGTAATTTCGCGTTTTATGACAAAACTGAGTAATTTTTTCTTTTCGCAATAGGAACTGAGTTTGGGCACGAACAGCTCGGCAACGCCTGAACCGACCAGCATACGGACGCTCACCGGTTCATCAAGGATGCCGGTCAGCATCATGTCCGTCCCTTCCCGTGTTGATTGATGGGTGACCATAATTTCCCGGCAATCGTCCGTTACGGAAATAAACTCATCATACAGTCCTTTTTTCGCGGAACCGGAACTCGGGTGGCCGGGGTCATAATATCCGCTGCGGAGCATGGATTTGGTGAGGTTCATGAAAAATTTGCCAATCGGTTCCGCCTGTGCCCGTTCTTCGGGCGTTAAATCTTTCTTTTCCGGATTCTTCTTACTTAAAAAGGCGGATGGTTTGGCGATTTCGTGTTCAAACTCCACCTGATTCACCATCAGCTTGACATCGTCAAACAGGATTCCGGAGTGGTTTTCACGTTTCGGGGGAGAGGAAACAGACTTAGACTTAGTTGAAATTTGCTGCTCCGGTTCATGGAATGGGATTTCATCATCGGCCAGAAGTCTGAATTCCAGGGGATCATCCTTTTTTAACGAAACTTCCGGAATGGAATCCGGATCCAGATCAAAGTTTTTAGATACATGATCCTCTTCGTTTTCCATTTCAAGATGAAGCAGATCATCTTCCGGAATCACATGGGCTTCAATTACGGATTCCAGGTTTCCGGTGGCGGCCAGATCAAGGTGAGGTTTGTAGGCATCCGCAGCGGCCAGTGCCCGATTGAGTCCGGGCAGCAAATGGGGAATACCCATGCTGACATCCACCGTCATGCCGGAATTTTTGCCGTTTCCGCTGACAGGTGCGACTTTGCCGGGAAACACAAACGAGGTTTCTACTTCAGGTATCCAGAGTTGCAGCAGGATGCGGGAGGCTTCGGGTAAAGGTCTCGCGGACGGCAGGAACACATGGCCGGACGAAAGCTGCCGGTGAAACTGGCAAAAATGGTCGATGGATGCGAATCTAACGATGATCAGGAATTTCTGCATTGTAAAAATGATCCGTCGTCTGTAAAGTATTGACCATAATCAATATCAAGCAACAACCCATCAAAAATAAGGGCCACTATACCACCTTCATGTATTATTGAACAGTTTTTTTTCACCATTATATTGGTTTAATTATAAATTTTAGCTTTATGAAATACGCTTAAACACCGTGAGCCCCATCCAGAGTTTTTGAGATTGGATAAACCGGTGTCAATCACCTGTAATAGAAGGACAAACAAATGGAAAAAATAAAGGGCAAACTGTTGTTACAACTTGCCAGAAAAACGATTGCCGGGCATCTGGGCCTTGAGCCGGATGCTTCGGATCAATTGGAAACCGCACTGGCCGATGAAGAGTTTACGGCCTGCCGGGGGACTTTTGTGACCCTGACCATCAATCATCAATTGCGCGGCTGCATCGGCAACCTGTCCGCAGATAAAACCATACTGGAAGGTGTCCGGGACAATGCCGTGAACGCAGCATTTCATGACCCCCGTTTTCCGGCTTTATCAAAAAAAGAACTGGATCACGTTGCCATTGAAATCAGCCTTCTCACTGAACCCCAGGCGCTTGAATACTCAAATGCCGAAGATCTGCTCACCAGACTGCGGCCCGGCATCGACGGCCTGATCATTCGCAAAGGCGGCCGCAGCGCAACCTTTTTACCACAGGTATGGGAGCAGTTGCCGGATAAACAAATGTTCCTGAGGCACCTATGCAGCAAAGCCGGGCTGCCGGCTGATGCATGGCAAAGGCCCGGACTGGAAGTGCAGACCTATCAGGTGCAGTATTTTCATGAGCAACGATAGGGTCATCTGGTTTTTTGTCCATTGCGATGCGGCCCGGACCCGATGATTTTCCTGGAACACAGGGGCAAATATGCTTGCGGGTTAGTGAAATGGTAATGGCCGTTATCACCGTTTCTTTTGCCCATCGCGCTGCGTCCCTGATGGGCGGTTTTCCGTGGAAGAAGGGGGAAACTGTCTGAGCGGCGGGAAAGCAATGCATTTGATGGGTGTATACTCAGATTCATTCTCATATAAGGTATAAAATTCAACTTCATGCTCAGTCTCAGGCAATTCATCGGTATTACAACTCTGTGCCTCATTGCCCCATTATTTTTGGGATGCGGTTCCGGCAAAATCGTCAAACGAATGGAAGCCACCGGCTATTGCGATTGCGGGGAATGCTGCGGATGGGAGCGGGGAAGCTGGAAATTCCTGAAACTGGATTTCTGGAACAAATACATCAGTTCCGGCAAAAACGAAGGCCGCCCCTATTCCGGGCTCACCGCCAGCGGCACCAGACCCAATGAACCCTACCCCGGCCTTTTGTCAGTGGACAGTCTGGTCAATCCCTGGATGATCCCGTTCCGCCTCGTCTTTCCCTGGCTGTGGTTTTCCCGCGACGGAACCATTGCGGCGGATACCCGGTATTATCCGTTTGGCACCCGCATGTATGTTCCCGGATATGGGTATGGGGTGATTGAGGACCGGGGGGGTGCCATCAAGGGGCCGACCCGGCTGGACCTTTTTTTTGATTCTCATTCTGAGGCGAGGGTTTGGGGGAGGCAGAAGGTGGATGTGGAGATTTATCGGTGAACGTCCCGCTTCAGTCGCGGGAAGTACGAGCGTCGGGTGGAAACGGTTGTTTCGCTTTTATTTTATCCTTGAATATCAAAAACAATTGTGCTACTTTTAGGCATCAATTAAGTTTTACTTATCAAATTTATTACGTTTTTACATGGTCATGATTGATATATATAAAAATTTCACATTTGATTATTCTAATAAATTAATCGGCAATTCAGTTATCATCCATGCGGATTGCTTCGAATGGTTTTGTAAGATTCCTGAAAACAGTATACATGCAATTGTAACTGACCCACCATATGGTGTAAAAGAATATGATTTTGATCAGTTAGAGAAGAGAGCAAATGGGAATGGAGGTATTTGGAGGATACCCCCGTCATTTGATGGTAATATTCGCTCCCCACTTCCCAGATTTACAGCTTTAAATGATAAGGAAAGAATTAATATTCAACGCTTTTTTCTCGAATGGTCAAAAATTGTGTATAATGCTCTTTTATCCGGTGGTCATGTTTTCATAGCCTCTAACTCTTTTCTCTCACAACTGGTTTTTTCATCATTAATTGAAGGTGGCCTTGAATATAGAAGTACAGTCATTAGGCTTGTTCGCACACTTCGTGGCGGTGATCGCCCTAAAAATGCTGAGAAACAGTTCCCCGACGTATGTTCTCTTCCACGAGGTTGTTTTGAACCTTGGGGATTATTCAGAAAACCTATACCTAATGGAATGACAGTAAGTGATTGTCTGAAAGAATTTCAAACTGGAGCATTAAGAAGGAAAACAGATGGTAATCCTTTTGAAGATGTTATTGAAAGCGGACGAACTCCACAAAAAGAGCGTAATATTGCTGATCACCCTAGCCTAAAGCCTCAATCTTTTCTCCGCCAATTAACTTATGCAGCATTACCACTGGGCAAGGGTATTATTGTTGATCCATTTATGGGATCAGGTTCAACGATTGCTGCAGCAGAAGCTAATAATTATAATGCAATTGGTGTAGAGAGATATGAAAAGTATTATGAAATTGGAAAGGAGACTATCCCCAAGTTATCCCGAATAACGACTGATGAATCTCAATTAAGGTTATTTGCGTCATAAATCTTCATAGACCCAATTTGATTTCATTTTATCAACACCAGAACGATTGACACTTGCGGTAATAGTTCTTCTGCTTGTGCCGGTACGTCCGGAAAAAGTCCAATCGTTTTTTTCTAATTTTGCGGCATAAACACCTTTAAATTGGAATGGCTTAGGGCCAATATTCTTTTTCTTATCATTTGAAGTATTGCTATCGAAATAAAATACCATAAGCCACACTGATTCTGGATTATGTCCCTGCCAACCGCTCGGATGACGAGAACCTTTTACTTCAAGGCCTTCTTCGGCATATTGAATGGAATTATCTGGAAACAAACCATTGGGTATCAAGTCAGGAGGCCCATTGTGATATTGATTTTTAACAAGCTTCGAGCAGTATTTTGGGATACTCATATTCATAAATTCACCGACAATACTGCTAAAATTAGCAGGCATAAGGAAGCTTTCTAACCTTTGCATATCTTTTGAATAGAGTTGCTGGTTTATAAAGCCGATAAAATCAATAAAATCAGACATGGCTTTTTGAACATGTTCTGCTGTTAAGCCATATGGAAGCCTGCATTTTAAATTAAATAATGAAGGGCTTACCGATACTGGTGTGCATGCATTTTTCTCTGTAAAGATAGGCATATAAATATATTTTTTATTCGTTATTATTCAACAACAAGATATGAGGCTTAACACCAAGTACTTTCGCAATTTTAGCAATATTTTTTGCTGAAATATTTTTTTCTCCTCTTTCAACGGCTCCAATATATGTTCTATGTAAACCAGAATTTTCAGCAAGCTTTTCTTGGCTTATATTTAATGCGTTACGGTAGTACCTTATATTGCTTCCAATTATTACAAGAATGTCAGACATGGTCGATAAATTAATAGATTGCATTCTATAAGTCTACAGACTATAAGTAGCATTATGTGGAGGGGAAGAGGAATTATATTTGAAAGCGAACAAATAAGTTTATCTGGTTTCCTGATAAAAACGCTTCTCAGCTTTACTTCCAGATAATACACTTCAGCTTTTATTTCAAAGGGTGTCCACGGGGGGTTTCACTCCAAATTTACCCCGGTTCAGTAAAAGGGTATAAATCATTGTCGTTCTCACATCACTGTGCCCCAAAAGCTCCTGCACGGTTCGAATATCGTATCCGCTTTCCAGAAGATGGGCAAATAAATGACCGCCTTTTAGCATTTTTTCAAAATAAAAACTACATTTTTCCAATCACTTCAAAAGAAACGCTGATTTTCCTGTCAAATGCTGACGATATCCCTCGGCTTATGTTTTTCTTTACTTTTCTTAACGGGTAAGAAAAGTAACAAAAGAAGCCCGCCCTGCGCTGCGGAAAACCCCCTGACCATTTGGCTTCCGTGGCGTGGGCAAAAACTCGCTGGCAAGTCGATATGCCGGGAATGATTGGTTCGAAAACACTTATCGAAAGCGTCAAGGTTTTCGAAATTTAGCCGCTCAAACAGTTTGCCCCCTTCTTCCACGGAAGCCAAAAGGTCAGGGCCGCATCGCAATGGGATAAAAATCCCGGCAACCGACAAAGAGTCTCTGGATACGGAAATTCCACAGGCAATATTTCAACCTTTTTGATTTTGCGTAAAACTTATGATAGGTTGTCCGAAAAATTTAAACATTCATTCGAGGAGAATCATGACGGACAAGTTCAAGGTGATTGTTGCAGGAGCAGGCCCCGGCGGCTGCATATTTGCCAGAGACCTGGCAACGGCCGGTTTTGATGTGACGGTTTTTGAGAAAGGCGATTATGAAACCATCGGCCACAACTGGTCGGACGCCATGGAACGGTCGGCTCTAGAAGCCACCGGCTTTCCAGCGCCTTTTGAAGGTGCGGTAAACACCGGCCCCCTGGTCAAGTCAACAGACGCCGAAGGCAACCCCACCGGGATTTATGAACAGCATGCCTATCCTTATATGGAAGTCTGGGCGCCGGATTATTCCAGCCGGAAGGCGGTCAATTTCCGGTATGTGACCACAGACCGGAGGGCGCTTGGAAAACTGCTGGTGGATCAGGCAAGACAGGCCGGGGCGCAGGTCATGTTTCATCATGAAGTGGTGGATGTCCTGCTTTCCGGCGGAAACTCGCTGGGGGATGTTGAGGTGACTGGTGTAGTTGTTAAGGATATTGAAACCGGTGAAACCCAAAGCATTCAGGCGGATATTGTGGCGGATGACACCGGATTTCATGCTGTTTTACGTACAAAACTCCCTGCATCCACCGGCATTGCAGACAAATTTTCAGATGACGAATTCGGCATGGTCCACCGGACGGTCCGCAAACGGAACAAAAACGCCATCGATCCTGTCGCAGACCATTACCGCTACGGCTATCAAACCGGCTACCAGTGGATTCAGTATCTAAATGAAGATGAAATCGACACAGGCGCAGGCGTCCGGCATGATCCGAAGAGTCCGAACCCGAAAGACATTGTAGAAGAATTCATTTCAAGGCACCCTTCGATTTCAGATGAAATCATTCGGGGCGGCGGCGGGCTCTGCCTGGTGGGCCGTTCACCGGCAAGCCTTGTGGCAAAAGGATTTGTGGTGATCGGCGATGCGGCCGCACAGACCATTCCCATGACCGGTTGCGGCGCGGGCGGGGCCATGATGGGCGGCAAGTTTGCGGCCGAGGCCGTCATATCCGCGGCATCCAAAGGAAAAAATGATTGCGAGGCATTGTGGGAGTATAACCGGAAATGGTTTGTGGATTCCAGACGGGGCGCAAACTACGCGGCCCTGACCGCATTGCGGAACATCCTGCAAGACCTGACCCATGACGATATTTCGTTTCTGTTCCGAAAAGACATATTAAGCGATGCGATGCTCACGGACTCCATCAACGGCCTGTTCACCCTGCCCGACCTGCCGACAATGGCAAAAACACTGGCCGGGGGCATCACCAGACCCAGCCTGCTGCTTAAACTGAACGCCGCAACCACTGCGGGAACCAAAATCTTCAAGCATTACCTGGCCTACCCGAAAACCTGGGACGCGGCCCAATTCGCGGCATGGAAGCTGAAAACCGACCGGCTTTTCGCCGCTACCATTTCAAAAAAGGCAGCGGCCTGAAGGGATGCCGGTAAAACTCCCGGGCCGCCAGCTGGGTCAGCCGCATGTGAAAGCCTCGGTTGGGAAACATATTTTTGATATTTTCCACGATATCCGGAGATAAACCGAATTTAACCATTCCCAATGACACATCCACCAGATCCGCCCTGCGGAACACTTCTACCAGGGGGTTGGCTTTATCCTCATATCTGTGTAACTTATGGTGCAGATTGATCATCAACTCTATTTCGCCGGAACACGCCATTCGTCCTGTCCGATGCAAATAGGCTTTTGCCGCCGATACGGAAGGCGGCAGATAATCCAGGGTGTCATCCGTCCAGATGCCGATATCATGAAAACACCCGGCAATGATCACTTTCTCCTTTTGCTCGTCATCCATATCCGGCCTGAGCTGAAAACAGAAATTAATCACCCGGCAGACATGGTTCTTGTACGGGATATAGTCATCCCCCATGGTTTTCTGGTAATCTCCAAGGATTTCTTCAAGCAGGGGGATGTGTCTTATAATTTTCATCAGTTCTCCATATTATTGAGCGTAATGCGAAAACCTGTGTTTCCGCGGAATATGCTTTGGCTGAATTTTATCTTCTTTCAACTAAAAGAGGCATCAGGGCAAACAGTCCAAGGCTGAGATAATAGGCCGTTCCCGAAACCGGATCGCGGGTGGCTAGGTATTCAGTGATCGAGATGCCCTGAAGCGCAAGCACAAGTGAAAATTCTGCTGTCAGCAGAAGGCAAAGAGCAACAATCCCCATGCCCAGACGGTCACAGAGGGCTTGGGGAACCGAAAATCGCCGGACAATCCATCGGGCGGCGACTATCATAACAGCGATCATGATAGGCATTTCCATGAGTTCGGCCATTCTCGTGCCGAGACGGGGAACCACAAAAAACAGGCGGATGGGCCCGAGAATGAAACCCGCTCCGAATACGCATATGAAATAGAGAATTCCGGCTTTGAAAATTTTCATCAGACCGCTCACTCCAGCGTTAATTTTTTTTACCCGTTAACCAAAGCAGCCATAAAGGGATTCTATGGCCGGGGCGCTTTCAACGCGCCATGGGTTGGTGTAATGGTTTAACGCAGTTCTTAATTCTTTTTCCATGAATTTTGCCCGGTTTTCTGAAAATCTGACAATGCGCCCATTATTTATCCATCCTCCCGGTACATATCCGCATTAATTCCATAGCGCCGTATGATCTGCTGAAGGGCCTGACGTTCCATGCCGCAGAGTCTGGCCGCCTGGGTGACATTGCCGTGGTGCCGGGCCAGGACCCTGCCGATATAAGCTGAATTAAATTGTTTCAAAATTTCTTCCTTGGCTTCCTTGTACGAAAGGTCCCCATAATTGTCTTTACCAAGGCAGATCTGGCCGGACCCGGGCGGGGACAATCCAACGTCCTGAGGCAGGATTTCATCGGACCGGGAAAACAAAATTCCCTGCACCACGATGTTTTCCAGTTCCCGGATATTGCCTTCCCAGCTCCTTTTCATGAATATCTCCATCAGCTCAGGAGAAATGCATTTCATCGGCTTATTCAGCTTTGGACAGTGTTTTTGCAGAAGATGATTGATAATCAGGGGGATATCCTCGATCCGTTCCCTCAGTGGCGGCACTTTAATGGGAAGGACATTCAGGCGATAGAAGAAATCCTCCCGGAACTGTCCGGTTTTCATTTTTTCCTGAAGATTCTGATTGGTGGAGGCGATGATGCGCACATCCACCTTCAGGGTGCGTGTATCCCCCAGGGGTTTAATCTCTTTTTCCTGCAGGGCCCTTAACAGCTTGGTCTGAATGGTGGGACTGATGTCACCGATTTCATCCAAAAACAGGGTGCCGTGTTCGGCTTCCTGAAAAAGGCCGATACGATTTTGCGTGGCATGGGTAAATGCCCCTTTCCGGTAACCGAAAAGCTCGCTTTCCAGAATCTGCTCCGGCACGGTGGGACAGTTGACCGCCACATATGGCCCTTTCCTGCGAAGGCTCAATTTGTGGACCGAGCGGGCAATCAGGTCTTTTCCCACGCCGGATTCACCTGTAATGAGCACTGTCAGGTCGGTTCCGGCCACCATATGGATGGTTTCAAAAACCCGCTGCATGGCGGCGCTTTTTCCCACTAAATCCTGGAACTCATTTTCAGAAGCGCTCTGCTTCAGCAAGCGGATGTTTTCTTTCAACAGGGAGCTTCGTTCCAGTGCCTTTTCGAGACGGAGCATCAGGGCATCATGATCAAAAGGCTTGGTGATATAGTCATAAGCCCCCTGCCTCATCGATGCCACGGCGGTTTCAATAGACCCGTGGCCCGTCATCATGACAAGGGTCAGGTCCGGGACTTCTTTTTTGATGAGGCTGAGGAGCTCCAAGCCATCCATCTCCGGCATTTTGATATCAGCCAGGACCAGATCAAAGGATTCCTCCCCGATCCGGCGAAGCGCTTCCTTTCCTGAAGAGACGGTTTCCACCCGGCAGTTGAGATCCGGCTCCAGCGTCCGTTTGAGGAGATTCAGCATATCAAGCTCATCGTCTACAATCAAAATCTTATGTTCAACCATCTCCCCTCCCGGCACCCGGTTTTCCGGCGGGCAGCACCACCGTAAATTCAGCCCCGTTGCCTATTTCACTGGCTACCCGTATATCGCCGCCATGGCTTTTGATGATTCCGTAGCTGACCGCAAGGCCCAGGCCGGTTCCCTCGCCCGTGGGTTTTGTGGTGAAAAACGGGTCAAATATCCGGGAGAGATTTTTCTTCTCTATGCCGTATCCCGTATCCTTAATGGTGATCAACACATTGTTCTCCTGAGCGTCAAACCGGGTTCGCAGGGTAATGCGGCCTTTTTTTCTGACGGCATGGATGGCATTCATCATCAGGTTGATCAATACCTGCTTGATTTTTTTTTCATCCAGAACCATTGGGGGCACATTTGGATCATACTCCCGGACAATCTCCATCCGGTCTGACCCGGATTGGTGACGGATAAATGCCAGCGCATCATCCAGGGCCTCATGAATGTTCATGGATTCCTGCCGGGGCTTGGAAGTCCGGGCAAAGTTAAGCAGATCTTCCACGATGATTTTGCAATGCTTCACATGTTTTTCTATCGTCTTAAGGTCGTCATAGCGCTGGGTATCCGTGGGTTCGCTTCGGATCATCAACTGGGTATAGCCAAGAATAATGCCCAGCGGGTTGTTGATTTCATGGGCAATGCCCGAGGAAAGCTGGCCGATGGAAGCCAGCCGGTCTGCCTGGGAAATCTGTTTTTCGGACATGGCCAGAGCTTCGGTGCGTTCCTGAACCCTGCACTCCAAAGTTTCATTCAACTCCATCAGATTTTTATGGGCAGACTGAAGGGCGCGCCGGTCGTTTTGCATATCCTCATAAACCTGCCAGACTCTTTCAAAAAAAAGGGTGGCGGACGCAACCAGAATGAGCATGACCGTATTGATGGTTCCGCTATAGGGCTGGATGATGCTCCAGATCTCCCGATCATCACTGATGATCAATAATTGTTTGAGGATATGGCCGGCGGACCGGGAAACCGCAAATCCGGCCAGAAAATAGCAGACCCACAAGAGATAAGTCCAGATGATGCTGCCCGGTTCCTGACGGTTTAACGCCCGAATCTGTTTCAGTGAAAGAAATGAAAACACGATCATGACAAGGGAACCGGCCATGTCCACAAACAGGATGGGCAAGGCCGTTAAATTCATGGTCATATGGCCTCTCCGTGCTCCTCTTCTTGTGTGAAATTCTGAAGATGGAGTTTTTTCAGACCAATATATAAAAGGATCATGCCCGGGGCACAGAACAGATGATCCAGCTTGACGAAATAATAGAGCCAGCCCAGCCAGACGTTTGCGGTTTCCATCCGGATATGCCAGGTACCTGCCCGGACGGTCAGGGTTTCAGCCATCTGTTCATCCAGAAAATGGGCAAGGGCGGCATCCAGACTCCATACGATAAAAAACAAAGCCCCATACTGGATATAGCGCCAGCCGGAAGATCGAATAAGATCCCGGACCCGAAGCCAGTAAATCAAAATGGCCATGCAACAGGCGAAAAAAAGATGGGAAACCTGATGCACATAAAGTCCTTCGGGATTGCCGTGAAGCTGGGTGGCGTGACTGGAAGAAACCATCCCCAGAAGGCAGACCAGCATCATCAGCCATATTTTCTTTTTCATTTATACCCTCCGGGTTCGGATTGGGCGACAGGGAAAAACTTCTCATGTCAGGGCTTCCCCTTCTTGCACTGGATATTTTCTTTGCAATCCATATGCCACATTCGAATCCTTATTAGGGGAAAAATCAATGGAAGCGCTTCCCGAGGTATGAGATAACACCGGCGCTGATACGTCACGAATTTAATAAATTCATTATATTTCAGATATTATTAGCCGCATTTAGGGAAATCCCGCAATATATTTATTGCATCAATAATCTGTCTATAAAAAATATCTCATTAAAAACAGATCGTTAATTGCCGCATGATAAATATTTCGCTGCAATAAAAACATTGCGGCAAGTGCCATTTCCCAATCCCCGATTTCCGGCAACCTCAAAGCGCCATCTGCGACGGCGTTATCTATCCAACTGTAAACACAAGAAAATTATATTTTTTTGTCTGCCCCCTGAAAAATAATGAAGGTTTTAAAATTTGGTATGAATGTTGCTAATTATTAAACGAAATGCATGTATCGGCAGCCCCCGGCTTGGCGGCCATCATCATAAATAAGATCCATTTGATAAGGAGAGCAAATGAACGCATTAAAAAAAACATTGATCATCGGGGTTCTGGTGCTGTTGACGTTCAGCACGGCAATGGCCCAGGAAGAAGCGCCAGCCATTAGCCTGAATCTGGATAAAACCGTTTTAAACAATGGCGGTGATATCATCGTATCCGGCAAAGCGCCTGCAGGAAAGCCCGTGTTTATCGAGGTCTGGGCCGAGCAAAAGGTAAAGGCGTCGCGGTTTGACTCGGATCCGGATAAAGAGACCGGAAAACGGCCTTATATCCTTTATCTGACAGAGGCCATGCCCGCTTATTACAAAATATTCATGCCAAAAGACCGGCAGCCCGCTATTGACGCTGCAAAAAATGAAGGCAAGAAATGGAGTTTTTCCAAGACGCTTAAAGAGACCGGGGCTGACGCCGCATATTCTGCGCCGGGAATGATTGCCATTGACCGGTGCCAGGCAAGCCTGATGGGCAGCATCATCGGTTCCCGGGGCGATATGCTGTGCCCCATGGACGCCAGCGAAAACAAAAAAAGTTCCATGCAGCTTGTCAAGGCAAGGTTCCGTTCCCCAGAAAAGATCATGGGAGCGGATGTGGACATGTCACCGGACGGAACCTTTACGGCCCATATTAAAATTCGGAAAGGTCTTGCGCCGGGGAAATACATGGTGGCTGCACGGGTGGACAAAGATATTAAAAGCCGGGTAGCGTCATTTGAAAACACCATCAAATTACCCAATATCTATTTAAGCAACGCAGGAACCAGCCTGAACCTGCTGGGACCTTTTTTCCTGACCCTGGCAGTCTCCATTTTCGGTGTGCTCATGGGCGCTGGCGGTGGATTTATTCTCAATCCCCTGCTGCTTTCCATCTGGCCCCTGCCCCATACAATTGTTGCCGGAACAGTGATGCCGACGGTGCTCTTTTCCCAGGGCAGCGGCATTTATAATTATTCGAAAATCAAATTCATTCACTGGAAGCTTGGGATTTCCATTGGTCTGGCCATGCTCGCGGGTTCGTTTATCGGCCCGAAACTGACGGAACTCATTACCCTGGACCAGTTTAAATTTGTTTTCGGATGGATTCTGATTGTCCTTGCGGCCCTTATGTTCTGGCAGACGACACCCGGTTATCTGGAAAAGAACAAGAAGGAACAGGCCATTTTGAAAGAATTCAAGAAAAAAGCCGAAGAAGCAGCCAAAACAAAAGCATGTTCATAATCTATTGGAAGGGAGAATAAAAAATGATAGTCAATTTCTGGGGGCAGGAATTTAAGATAAATATCGTAATCGGATGCATCGGCGGGTTCCTGATCGCCATTATTTCCTCCATGTTCGGATTCGGCGGCGGCCCCTTCATGGTGCCGCTCATGACCGTTGCATTGGGGCTGCCCATGTATATTGTGGTGGGCAGTTCGCTGCTGGCAATTTTTTTCAACACACTGATGGGCACCATGCGGCATTTTCAGTTCGGAAACTTTGACCTCCTGTTTTTTCTCATTATGTTTCCGGCAGCCATTCTGGGCGGGTATATCGCCCCGAAGATCGCTCAGCGCGTCAGCCCAACAACGGTCAAAAGGGTCGCTGTTGCCGGATTGCTGATTCTGGCATTGAATCTGCTGGGTGTTTATTAATTGATATAAGAGGCGGGTATGACCAAGGATGTATACAGTTTGTGTTTCATGTGCTCCGTCCGGTGTCCCATCCGGGTCAGCGTCAAGGATGGGCAGGTGGTCTGGATAGAAGGAAATTCCCATATGGCCGGAATGGATACGTCCCTGTGTCCCAGAGGAGCCGCAGGAATAGCGCTGCTCAACGATACCCAGCGGCTTCAATACCCCCAGATCCGGGAAGGCCGGAGGGGCGAAGGCAAATGGCGTAAAGTTACCTGGGATGAAGCCCTGGACTATACGGCGGACCGGCTCAAAAACATCATAGAGAAAAATGGCCCCGAAAGCGTCACTCTGGGCGAACGGGCGAACCTCGGGTCCCTTGTGAGCAAGGCCTTTATGAAGGCCATCGGATCACCGAATTATTTTTCCCATGACGCCTTGTGCAAGGGGTCGGCCAACACCGCCTTCCGTTCCCTGTTCGGCTATACGGACGCACAGATGGGCGCGGATTTGAAAGGAGCAAAGCATATCATTCTTTATGGCCGGAATCTTTTTGAATCCATTGAGGTCAGACCCGCCAAAGCCCTCATGAGCGCGATAACAAACGGGACCAAGCTGACCTACATTGATCCGCGTGTGACGGTTACGGCCACCAAATCCCACCGGTACTGGATGATCCGACCCGGCACCGATCTGGCTCTCAATTATGCCCTGATACACGTCATTCTCAAAGAAAAACTCTATGACGCCGAGTTCGTGAAGCGATGGGTGCTGGGGCTTCCTGAACTGAAAGCGTTCGTGGAACCCTATACACCCGAATGGGCGCAGACGGAAACGGGCATTCCGGCGTCGGAGATCATTGGGCTTGCCCGGGAATCCGCATCCCTTAAACCCACCCTGTTTTTTCATGGATACCGGTCGGCCCACCACACCAGCGAAATATACATGCGCCGGTCCATCCTCATACTCAACGCGCTGATGGGGAATATCGAAAGACCGGGCGGGTATTTCTTCAAAAAAGGCCCGGGAGAAGCAGGCGGAAAAGCAGCCCGGAAACTGACGGATCTGGAATTTCCGGTAAAATCCATGCCGGTGCGTTTTGATAAAGCCGGGACCCCGGATTTCCCGTTGCCGGACCCCAATCACGGGGTGCCCCAGATGCTGCCCCGGGCCATCTTAAACAATGACCCGTATCCCATCAAGGCCTTGATCGCCAACCGGTTTGACATCATCGGCTCCATGCCGGACAGCAATCTGACCCGGAAAGCGTTGGACATGCTGGATCTGATCGTGGCAATAGACATTAATTACGGCAATACGGCATGGTATGCGGATGTGCTCCTGCCGGAATCCATCTATCTGGAACGCACCGATTGCGTTCAGCAGGCCAACGGCCTTAAGCCCCAGATGTTTATGCGAAAACAGGCCGTATCTCCCCGATATGACACCCGGGAGGCGGGCATGATTTTTAAAGGGCTGGCGGACCGGATGGGGATCGGCCAGTTTTTCCCCTATCAAAACATGGAAGAGCTGGTTGCCTGGCAGTTGGCGGGAACCGGATTTTCCATGGCTGATTTTGAAGCCAAAGGGTTTATTCCTTACGGCAAAGATCAGATTTTCTGGGACCGCAAGGACGGGCTGAAGATCACAACACCCTCGGGAAAAATCGAAATCAAATCCGCTTTAATGGAAAACGCGGGCATTCCTTCATTGCCGGCTTATGAATCCATGCCGTCGCCGCCGGAAGGCCAGTTTCGCCTGCTGACCGGCAGGGTGGCCCAGCATACCCATGTTTCCACCCAGAACAACCTGTATTTAAACGAACTGTTTCCGGAGAACGTGTTATGGATGCATCGTGAAAAAGCAAAAACCCTGGGCATTGCCGACGGCGACCGGGTCCTGGTTTCCTCTGCCAGAAGTTCCGGAGAGATCAAGGCCTTTGTCAGTGACCTGATCCACCCGGAGGCGGTATTTATGGCCCACGGATTCGGGCAAAAGGCCGGCAATGCGACCCGCTCCTTTGGGAAAGGCCTGTCCGACGCTGAATTACAGGAGAACGTCACCGATATGGTTGGCGGCAGCCCGGCCCTTCACCATACCTTTGTGACGGTTCGGAAAGCTGGAAAAGGAGAACTGTCATGAGCGATCATTATCTGTTCCAGAATGAAAAATCATGCATCGGATGCCAGTCTTGTGAAGTCCAGTGTAAAACCAATAAATCGCTGCCGCAGGGGCCGAAGCCCTGTCAGGTAATCACAATAGGTCCCCGGTTCATAGGGAACCTGCCCCGTGCTTCCTATATTTTCATATCATGCCACCATTGCGATATCCCCTGGTGCGTGACTGCCTGCCCCACCGGAGCCATGCGGAAACGGCCGGAAGATGGAATTGTCTTTATCCGCGAGGAGGACTGTGTGGGATGCAAAACCTGCATCACCGCCTGCCCCTGGGGTGCCCCCCAATGGAACCCGGAATCCGGCAAAGTGGTCAAGTGCGACTATTGCATGGACCGCATTGATCAGGGATTGAAACCCGCCTGTGTCACCATCTGCACAACCCAGTGCCTGAATTTCGTCCCTGCAGACCAGATCCCGCAGGTTAAACGGGAATTATATGCTCGTTTTGTGGCGGAGTCGGAAACCAACTAAAGACCGGGAGCCCATCTATGGAACAAAAAAGCACGGTCCGTGACGCCTGTCCTGTCAACCATACCGTCCTTCTTTTAAAAAACGCCCTGACTGAAAATCATTTCGCTGCCCCTAAAATTCGCCGCATGGCCGGGGAACTCCTGACGATTTTAGAAGACGTGGCCTGGGGAAGGGCTGGCGAAACGCATTATCCGGCGTTGATGTCTTTATTGAATGAGATGACCGAAAGCGCTGCCGGGGAACCATTCGAGAACACGGTTATTGTTTTACGGGATCATGTCCGGGAGCACGAAGAAGCTTTTTTAAGCCATATCAAGACCCGCAACTGCGCCACTGGTCAATGCATAACGATTGCGCCGGCCCCCTGCCAAATGGCCTGCCCTGCCGGGATTGACATTCCGACCTATGTCACCTTGATCGGCATGGGAAAAGATGCGGAAGCCATTGAAGTCATACGTGAAGACAACCCGTTCCCCTGGGTCTGCGGTCTGGTCTGCACCCGGCCCTGTGAATTCATGTGCGTCCGCGCACGAATGGATACCCCGGTTTCCATTAAATTCCTCAAGGCTTTTGCGGCTGAACGGGCCATGTCCGATGGCCGGTATCTGAATCCCCCCAAATCTCCGGATACAGGCAAAAACGTCTGCGTGATCGGCGCGGGTCCCGGCGGAATGAGCTGCGCCTATTATCTGGCGCTAAGGGGATATGGGGTTCGGATTATCGAAGCCCTTCCCAGAGCAGGTGGAATGATCATGGTAGGCATTCCGCGATACCGGCTGCCCCAGGAAGTCATTGACCGGGAAGTCGCTATGCTGGAGGAACTGGGAATTACGTTTTGCTTTAACACCCGGTTCGGGTCGGATGTTTCACTGGGATCGCTCCGCCAGGATGGCTTTGACGCCTTTTTCTTTGCCATTGGCGCGCACACTGCATACAATCTGGATCTCCCCGGTGAAAAAGAATACGGCGTGATTGAGGCCATTGACCTGCTCAAACGGGTGGCGTTGGGTGAACGGCGAAAACCCGGCAATAAGGCTTTGGTCATCGGCGGCGGGAATGTGGCCATCGATGCCGCCCGGACCTGTTTGCGCCTGGGATGCCAGGAGGTTGTCATTGCCTATCGCCGCACCCGCAAGGAAATGCCGGCGGATGTGGAGGAAGTGGAACAGGCCGAAGAGGAAGGCGTTCAGTTCTCATTTTTAACCGTGCCTTTGGCAGTGGTGGGCAGCAATGACCAAACCACAGGGCTAAAATGCCTGAGGGCCGAGCTCGTGGCCCAGCCCGGCAGCAGCCGGATGTCGCCGGTTCCAATCGAGGGCAGTGATTTTATCATTGATGCGGATGTGATCATTGCAGCCGTCGGTCAAAAAGTGGATAGCGAATGTATGCGGGAAGTGACGGATCTGAAATGGACCCGCCGGAATACCATTGATGCCGGAAAAATCACAATGGAGACATCCATTCCCGGTATTTTTGCCGGTGGTGATGCGGTTACCGGTCCGGCCACGGTCATTGAAGCCATCGGCGGCGGGAAGCTTGCCGCCGAAGCCATTCACCGTTATCTTTCAGGAATCCCTCAGCCCAAGCTGCCGGCCGTTCCTTTTCGCAGGAGCCGTGAGGTCTTTCTGCCGGTTCCCGCCGCCACCAAAATGGTTCTTGAACGCCCGGAAATGCCGCTGCTGAACCTGGAGCGCAGACGGACCACTTTTCAGCAGGTGGAACTAGGGTACTCGGAAAATACAGTCCGGGAAGAAGCCCGCCGGTGCCTGCGCTGCGATATCTGCCGCCGGTGCGGGGAATGCGTTGCCACTTGCCGGGACAAGATGAAAATTGATGCGCTTCAGTTGGGATATATGGACTTCGACCATCCCGTGGCAACCGATTTCCGAAAAACCAGGGACCGGTGCATTTTTTGCGGGGCATGCGCCAATCAATGTTCCAGCGGGGCCATGAAAATCGAAAACAAAGACGGAGAGCGGGTGCTTTCTCTTTGCGGCACTGTTTTAAACCGGGAAGAACTGCTGCTTTGTGAAAGTTGCGGCGCTGAAATGGGCACCCGCCGGTACATGGATTATGTCCGCAACAGTATCCGGTCTGTGGGGCCCATATTGGAAAACCGGGATCTCTGCGACAGATGCGCCAGAAAAAAGGGGATATCAAGCATGTCCGCAACAATTCCTGTAAAAAAGGGAGACGGGCCATGAGCTTTCGAAAAGGGCAAAAAGTAGCAATTTTTCAGCGCTCAACGGATGAGAGCTGGGAACCTTTTATGGATGAATACATCGGGCTTCACGGAATTATTGTCGATCCGGACACCTCCATTAATGATCCCGATGATCTGATTGAAGTCAGTCTGGAGGGGAAAGGAACTTTTCGTTTGCCCCAGGATTGTCTGCGGGAGTTGTGATAAGTATAAGTCAATTCAGCCTTTATATTTGATGAAAGTTCCCTGATTGAATTCCTCAAAAGCGACCCGTAGTTGCTCCCGGGTGTTCATCACGATGGGGCCTTGCCAGGCAACGGGTTCGCCAATGGGCTTTTCGGAAATCAGCAGAAACCGCATGGGATGGTCTTCAGTAAAGGCCAGCACTTCGTCGCCGTCTTCAAACAGAACAATTGTCCCATTTCCGGCAAATGAATCCCGGCAGAAACAGCCCTGCCCGTCGATGATATAGGCAAATACGGTATGGCCCTTTTTTGTGGGGTGCCTGAATTCTGAATTTAAAGGCATGGTGACGTCGATATATTCGGGATCAATAACGATATCCGTTACCGGCCCTTTGATGCCGGAAACCTCACCGGAAATAATCCTGATCTTCGCACCGCTTTCGAGTTTCACTTCAGGGATCTGTTCAGCCGTGATGTCACGGTACCTTGGGTTTATCATCTTATCCCTGGCCGGGAGGTTTGCCCAGAGCTGGAATCCGTACATTTTACCGGAATCATCCCCTTTGGGCATTTCCTGATGAATGATCCCGCTTCCGGCAGTCATCCACTGAACATCCCCGGAACTGATAACGCCTTTGTTCCCCAAACTGTCCCCGTGTTCTACGTCACCTGCAAGAATATAAGTGATGGTTTCGATGCCGCGATGGGGATGCCAGGGGAATCCTTTCAGGTAATGATTCGGAATATCGGAGCGGAAATCATCAAAAAGCAGAAACGGATCAAACAACGGTACTTCACTATTTCCAAACGCCCTTTTCAGATGAACCCCGGCGCCTTCAAGCGTTGGCTTGCTTTTGAGGATTTTACGGATTTTTCGAATTTCTTGCATTGACATATCCCTCCTTTGCCATTTGCTCTGGAACCGTCATAAATTCTTTTTTTGATTTTCGGCCCCGCTTTCAATCATTCAACAACCCATACCGCGCAATCCCGGGCGATCCGCACGATCTTGCCGGATATGCTGCCGAACAGGAATTCTTCTTTGAGAGAAAGCCCTTTTCTGCCTACCACGAGGGTTGCGTATTCCAGAGAATCCCGCTCGGCAATAATACATTCCGCCATAGAGGGACAATACCTCAGGGAAGACCGGGTGGAGACAGCCTCAGGGGCGAAACCCGCTCCGATGAGCATCCTGCGGTAGTCTTCCAGCATCAGGTCCACCTGCCGCCGGTATTCCTGATACCACTTTTCTTTTTCCTCAGGGTCAGGGAACTCATCTTCTTCCGGTTCCCGGATCACATGAAGCAAGGTCGCGCTAAACCCTTTTATTCCACCCAACAAATCGGCCACATACTGAACCGCACGGCGGGAATTTTCAGACGCGTCCACAGCGATCAAAATGTTTCGGTTCACTTCAGGGTTCATTTCTGACCTCCTTGCCGGGAAAACAGGATTTAAATTCATATAAATCTTCAAGCAATTGGGTGGTGTGATCGTAAAACACATTGGCGCTCTTTGAAAAATGCATCAGTATCCGGTTCAGGTTTTTCGGAATATAAGGGTAAATTTTAATGAGATTGGCGACCCGGTTATTGAAAACAATGTTGGTGTCGTTATCATTCAATTCGCCATAAAGCTTAAGATCGGTTGTTTTGATGTACGGGACCAGCGCATCCCCCATTCCGGCCAGAAACATTAAAACATTGCCCAGGCCGAACAAATCATAACCATAGATGTTTTCCCTGTGACGGAAATTGTAATCAAAATCAATCCAGCGATATTGTCCGCTGTCTCTGTCCACCAGAAGGTGGTCCCTGCGGATATCTCCGTGCTTTTCACCGTACTCATGCAGAAAACGGATGGCTTCCACGCATTCAATATACTTGTCCAGAATTTCGGGAAAATACTGATAAAAATAGGTTTCATGGTCCATCCGGGCTGCCAGCGCCCAGATATGATCGGCAAGGGTGAGGCCAAAAATCACATCAAGGATGCGAACCACATTGCCCTGATCATCGGGAACCGAAAAACCGTGCATGAAATTGGGATGATGACCGATGAGATTGAGAATCCGGGCCTCTTTGACGGGGCTGCGGAAACATTCAAAGGATATGTCCCCGATACGGGCGATAAAATTTTCATAAAAAACCAGTTTGATGAATTTTGTTTCACCGTTGGAAAGATCAATGGCGCGCTTGACCCAGAATTTGACCTCATCGTCAAGACCGAAACGGCCTTCTTTGGCATTGTGGCGGACCAGATATGCCTTGTCGTTGAGGACGACGATGTCGCCGTATTCTATTTGAAAGAAATCACTGGTATCATGGTAGATTCTAAAGGGATGGTTTTTATTTTGGGAAGGGGCCCAGTGAGCGGCAAGTTGATGCAGCGATTCCTGGGAAAAATTCTCACGCATACTCACCTCTGGAAAATTTTAGCATGGACAAGTCCGGGTTTAAGGCAACGTATGGACTAAATTTAACACCTATTCAATGCGCTTTCAATTTCTTTGATAAAAAATCCGGCCTTCCACATTCGACGTCTCAACCTGCTTTTCAGCCAATAGCAGGTCCAGGTGTTTGATGATTTCGTTTGGGTGAAGCCCCAGCCCTGCTGCCATATCATCCAGCGTACACGGACGCCGGGACAGCATATTTAATAGACTTTCGCGGATATCAGTGGAGTTTGAACCTGCTTTCTGGCGAGAATACGAAGCGATAACCTCGGCCTTTTCCCCCAGAATTTCCGCAAAACGCATCAGTGTTGCTTCAGGCAAAGGCGAAACACCGGATTCCGCCGTGGGCCGGACTGCCGTGTTTAAATGGATCTTATCCGGCTTAAATGTTTCCATCCAGGGCAGATAACGTTTCACCGTCTCTTCATCCGCGTTGACGCCGTCGACAAAAAAAATTTCAAGCCAGATTAGCCCATTATATTCTTTTCGAAAATCAATCAGTCCGGCGGCCGTGTCTTCAAAGGTGAGGCCGGGATTTGGCCGGTTGATTTGCGAAAAAATTTCAGCGTCACAGGCGTCAAAGGAGGGCAGCACCACGTCCGCATCAAGAATATCTTTCCGGACATTCCCATTCATCAATAATGACCCGTTGGTCAGAAGCGCTACCGGAATATCCGTGATGGTCTTAATTTTTTGAATAATGCGGCCGATATCGCTGTTTAAGGTGGGTTCACCGGAACCGCCAAGCGTTATATAATCGGGTTTCGCACCCTTATTCAGACGATCCGCAAGCTGGGGAATAATGGTCCCGGCGGTCACATAGGGCCGTCTTTCCAGAGTGGTTTCAGAGGTACGCCCGATCTGGCAATAAACGCAATCATAGGAACACACCTTATAAGGCACCAGATCCACACCCAAAGAGAGCCCCAGGCGTCTGGACGGAACCGGGCCGTATATTAAGTTTTCTGTCATGGATGAGCATCCTTTTTTAAACGCAGCAACCGTCCGGGTTCAATTGACAAAACCTGATGTTGTGCTTGCAACCTGCTTTTCTCCCTGATAAAGAAGGTTTTGTTTTACAAAACATAAACCTGTGTTCAAAGGTATTCAATCCCCAATTTTTAGCAAGGAGTTTTTAGTCATGCCGGACGATTTTAATGAATCAGAAATGATGGATGATGAAAATGCTGGTGATGAGAACAACGCCGATTCCGGCGAAAGTTTTGCCGATCTGTTTGAATCCTATATGACTGAACAAAAAGAACTGAACGTCGGGGACCGGATTCAGGGTGAAATTATCAGTATCGGCGACAAAAACGTGTTTATCAATACCGGCACCAAAACCGACGGCGTGGTGGAAAAAGGCGAACTGCTGGATAAAGACAATGAATTGCCTTACAAAAAAGGCGACCGGCTGGACCTTTATATCGTTGCCATTTCAGATGGGGAAATCCGGCTGTCAAAAGCCATATCCGGCGCGGGTATGGACCATCTTCTCCATGACGCATACAAAACCCGTATTCCGGTGGAAGGCAAAGTGACTGAGACCTGCAAGGGCGGATTCCGGGTGAGCATCATGAATAAAACCGCCTTTTGTCCCATCAGCCAGATTGACACCCAGTATGTGGAAACGCCGGAAGCATATGTGGGTAACACCTATGAATTTCTGCTCACCAAATTTGAAGACAGGGGCAAAAACATTATTGTGTCGCGACGCGATCTGCTCAAAAAGCAGCAGGAAGCCGCCAGAAAAGAATTTTTCAGCAAGGTTCAGACCGGTGACATCATGGATGCCACTGTGAAAACCATCATGCCCTACGGCGCGTTTGTGGAAATTTATCCGGGCGTGGAAGGGCTTATCCATATTTCCGAACTGAGCTGGTCCCGCCTCGGCCATCCGGATGAGATGATCAAAACAGGCGACCCGATCAAAGCCAAAATCCTGGATATCAACAAAGACACCGGCAAGATTTCCATGTCCGCCCGCCAGGCAGAAACCGACCCCTGGCTGACGGTGAACCAGCAGTTTAAAGCCGGGGACAAAACCGAAGGAAAAGTGACCCGGTGCATGGATTTCGGGGCGTTTGTGGAAATCGCGCCCGGCATTGAGGGCCTGGTTCACGTCAGTGAAATGAGTTATCAGAAACGGATTTCAAAAGCGTCGGATGTGGTGGGCCCCGGGGATGTGATTTCAGTGATGGTCAAGGAAATCGACCTGCCCAACAAACGGATATCCCTTAGCATGAAAGCGGTTGAAGGGGACCCGTGGATGAACATCGAGCAGAAATACGCTGCCGGTCAGCAGGTTTTCGGCAGGGTCGAGAAAAAAGAATCCTTCGGCTATTTTGTCCAGCTCGAACCGGGTGTGACAGGCATGCTCCCGAAATCCAAAATCAGCGCCTCCCACAACCCGGGAGATATTGAAAAACTGAAAATCGATGACCCCATCGCCGTAACAATTGAGGAAATCAAACCCAGAGAACGAAAAATTTCACTGGGTGTCGAAGGTGACACGGACGACTGGAAAGCCTTTGTAAAAAAAGAGGCACCTCTGTCTTTTGGCGCATTGGGCGATCTTGGCCAAAAACTCCAATCCGCGATGAACTCCAAAAAAAAATAAGCCGGAAACGTCAACAGCCGGATGACGCGTCGCGCGTTCATCCGGCTGTCAATTTTCCGACCTTCAATCTTTCCGGTATCACCCTTATTTTTTAATAAACAATCCCCCGACAATCAGCAGAAACGCGCCCACAATCACCAGCAACAGCCACAGATCCATAGTAATCAGGTAATTGGCTCCGTCCTGAAGCGGCTGCCAGGGGAGTTGGTCAACGAAGTCAAAATTGGCCTCATCCATGATATCCACCAGTCGGGTGTGCCCTGAATAATCAATCTCACTCATCCCGCCATATGATGAAAGCTTTCTGGAACTTCCCATAAAGTCACCCAACGCACGCCATCCCCACATGGATATCCCGCCAAGCAATGATGTCATCCCTATAAGATTGGTTTTCTTCATTTTTCTTCCTTTTCAGTTAACACATGCAAGTGAATTGTATCGGCCATTAACTTTATCGAAGTTTATCAATAGCATAAAAAAAAATGGTTGCAAGAGAAGAAATGCTTTAAGAAAACCGGGCTTTAAAAAATTCGCGGTTCATCCGGGCGATCTGGATGATGGATATGCCCTTGGGGCATTCCGCCTCGCATTCGGTTTCATTGGAACAATTGCCGAAACCCAGTTCGTCCATTTTCCGGACCATGGAAGACACCCGCTTTGCCGCTTCCGGCCGTCCCTGGGGCAACAGGCTCAGCTGTGACACTTTGGCGCCGACAAACAGCATGGCCGACGCATTGGGGCACGCGGCCACGCAGGCCCCGCAGCCGATGCAGGCCGCAGGAACAAAAGCCGCATCTGCCGTATCTTTGGGGATAGGTAAAGAATTGGCATCCGGGGCTCCGCCGGTATTGACCGAAATATAGCCGCCAGCCTGAATGATCTGGTCCAGCGCACTCCGGTCCACCACCAGATCCTTGATGACGGGGAACGCTCTTGCCCGCCAGGGCTCAATGACAATGGTGTCCCCATCCGAGAAATGGCGCATGTGCAGCTGGCACAAGGTGGTTTCCCGTTCATGACCGTGGGGACGGCCGTTCACCACCGCCCCGCACATGCCGCAAATGCCTTCCCGGCAATCATGGTCAAATGCAATGGGTTCCTGATGGTCTTTGGTGAGCTGTTCGTTGACCACATCAATCATTTCAAGAAATGACATGTCCTTGGAAATATTTTCAGCACGGCAGGTTTCCAGCCGCCCGATGGGCTCTCCCCGGCCCTGACGCCAGACTTTTAATGTCAGATTGATCGTTTTCGCCGTCATTTGTAACTCCTCTGGGTCAATGCCACATTTTCAAAAGTCAGGGGCTCTTTGTGAAAAAGCGGGGACCTCTCATCACCTGCGTATTCCCATGCGGCCACGTGACAGAAATTTTCATCATCCCGGAGCGCCTCATTGTCTTCGGTTTGGAAAGCGGTATTAAAATGACAGCCGCAGGATTCGCGTCTTGCCAGTGCGTCATCAATCATCAACTCTCCGAATTCCAGAAAATCGGCCACCCGTCCCGCGTTTTCCAGGCTCTGGTTAAAGTCTGCGGCATTGCCGGGAACGTAGACATCTTCCCAGAATTCTTTGCGCAGATTCGCGACCATGCCTTTGGCTTTGGTCAGGCCTTCCTCGTTTCGGGCCATGCCGCAATGGTCCCATAGAATTCCGCCCAGGGTCCGGTGAAAGTCGGCCACCGTACGCCGGCCATTCACCTGCATCAGCTTCTGGACACGCTGCTCAGCAACGTTTACCGCGGTTTTAAACGCTTCGCTGCCGGTATGGGTTTTCCCAAAAGAAGCGCCTGCCAGATATCCGCCGATGGTATAAGGGATAACGAAATACCCGTCCGCAAGCCCCTGCATCAGAGCGCTGGCCCCCAGCCGGTTGGCCCCGTGATCGGAAAAATTGGCTTCCCCCAGAACAAACAGGCCGGGAATGGTGCTCATGAGGTTGTAATCCACCCACAGGCCGCCCATGGTATAATGCACGGCCGGATAAATCATCATGGGCGTCTGGTAAGGATTTTCGCCGGTGATTTTTTCATACATCTGGAACAGGTTGCCGTATTTTCCGGCAATGGCCCCTTCCCCGTGCCGCTTGATGGCATCGGCGAAATCCAGATAAACCGCAAGCCTCGTTTCTCCCACACCTTTATCCATGTCACACTGGTCTTTGGCGTTTCGGGAGGCCACATCCCGGGGCACCAGGTTGCCGAAACTGGGATACTTGGCCTCCAGATAATAATCCCGCTCCGATTCCGGAATGTCCTTTGGCTTGCGGTTGTCGCCGGGTTTTTTAGGCACCCAGACCCGACCGTCGTTTCGAAGGCTTTCACTCATCAAGGTCAGCTTGGACTGAAATGTGCCGTGGACCGGAATGCAGGTGGGATGAATCTGCGTAAAACAGGGGTTGGCGAAATACGCGCCGCTTTTATAGGCGCGAAACGCAGCCGTGACGTTAGAGGCCATGGCGTTGGTGGAAAGATAAAACACATTGCCGTATCCGCCGGTAGCCAGAACCACCGCATGGGCCGTATGGGTTTCCATCTCTCCGGTGATAAGGTTCCGGGTCACGATGCCCCGCGCCCGTCCGTCTTCAACAACCAGTTCCATCATTTCCCGCCTTTGAAACAGGGTGACCATGCCGCCTGCCACCTGGCGCATGAGCGCTCCGTAGGCCCCTAAAAGCAATTGCTGCCCGGTCTGGCCCTTGGCGTAAAAGGTGCGGGAAACCTGGGCGCCGCCGAAGGACCGGTTATCCAGAAACCCGCCATAATCCCTGGCAAAGGGAATGCCCTGGGACACACAATGGTCGATGATGTGGTTGCTCAGCTGGGCCAGACGGTAAACATTGGCTTCACGGGCGCGAAAATCGCCGCCCTTGACCGTGTCATAAAACAACCGGCGGATGCTGTCTCCGTCATTGGCATAATTCTTGGCTGCGTTGATGCCGCCCTGGGCCGCGATGCTGTGGGCCCGGCGGGGCGAGTCCTGAATACAGAAGTTCTTGACCGGATATCCCAGTTCCGCAAGGGAGGCGGCGGCAGATGCACCGGCAAGCCCCGTACCAACGACAATGATCTCAAACTTCTTTTTATTTGCGGGATTCACCAGCTTGATGTCAAAACGATGGCGGTCCCATTTTTCCGCGAGAGGTCCTGCCGGAATTTTGGCGTCAAGCTTTGGGTCTATTGTTAAATCCGATGTAACGTCAGGTTTCATTTGGGTTCCTTAATTCATGATAAATCCGACAAAGGCGGGAATAAAACCAAAGCCTGCGGCGACCAGCAGGCTGAACAAAATCCCTAGTCCCCGGATGGCGGGCATATATTTGGGATGATTGGCCCCGAGTGTCTGAAACAGGCTCCAGAAGCCATGACTGACGTGAACCGCCACCACAACCACCGCCAGGGTGTAAAAAATCACATAGGGTAAGAATGTGAATGTGGCGGTCATTGCCTGAAATACGGTCTGCCGGTCATGATCGATAAAATGAAAATTGGAGAGATGAATGGCAACAAAAATCAGAATGATAAAACCGGTATACGGCATGGTCCATGAACCGATGGTCCGGCCGCCGGCATTTTTATTGACCTGGTAACGCACCGGCCGGGCCATCCAGTTCTGCCAGACCAGAAAACACCCGGTCGACACATGGATTATCGCAAGGGTCAGTAAACCGGTTTCCGCCACCCTGATCAGGGGGCCCAGCGCATGAAGGTGCTTCACATAGGACTCGAACAATTCCTGACCGCCATAGAGGGTCAGGTTGCCGATTAAATGAATAATCAGAAACAGACAAAAACATAATCCTGTCAGGGCCATCAATAGCTTTTTACCGATGGACGTACGGATTGTATCATAAAACCAGCTCATTGAAGGGTCTCCCAATAATGCAGCAAACCGTTGAAATACATTTTTTCATAAATCCTTTGGGTCTTACATAACCCATAGGATCTATAGACAAAATTCAAAAAACAAATACATCCCGGCACATTTCACCAATGTACCCTAAGTTTTCACACACATGGACCCCGGCGGATTTTAAGGCCGCAATTTTGGCGCTTGCCGTGCCGCTGCCGCCGCTGATAATGGCCCCGGCGTGCCCCATGCGTCTGCCCGGCGGAGCGGAAATACCGGCAATAAACCCGACCACCGGTTTCGTGACATGGGAACGGATAAAATCAGCCGCCTCCTCTTCCGCACTCCCCCCGATTTCGCCCACCATGACGATGCCTTTGGTTTCCGGGTCATTCTGGAATGCGGCCAGGCAGTCAATGAAATTCGTGCCGTTCACCGGGTCTCCGCCGATGCCGATACAGGTGGTCTGGCCGATATTCTTTCCGGTGAGCTGGAATACCACCTCATAGGTCAGGGTTCCGGAACGGGACACCACACCGATGGGGCCGCCTGGTTTATGGATATGGCCCGGCATGATGCCGATCTTCGCCTGTCCGGGACTGATGATGCCGGGGCAGTTGGGCCCGATGAGCCTTGACCCGGAGCCTTTGAGCATGTGTTTGACCCGCATCATGTCCAGCACCGGAATGCCTTCGGTGATGGCGACAATCAGTTCAATACCGGCATCTACCGCCTCCATGATGGCGTCCGCCGCAAACGGCGGCGGCACAAAAATCATGGTGCAGTTGGCATTGGTCTTTTCTTTTGCTTCCCGAACCCCGTTAAACACCGGGATGTCATCCATCAGACTGCCGCCTTTGCCCGGCGTCACCCCTCCAACCACCTGGGTGCCATATTCGACGCACTGGCGGGTATGGAACTGACCTTCCCTGCCGGTGATGCCTTGAACGATGAGCCGGGTGTCTGAATTTACAAAAATGCTCATTGGAATCCTTTTGTAATTATCTATGTTAGTAAAGAATTCAGGATTCAGAAGTCAGGAGCGAGAATGTTCCGGTAACCGTTCTTGCATTATTCTGACTCCTGGCTCCTGGATTCCTGCAATCCCTTAAAAAAAATCAAACATGTTTTCAGGCGGCCGCTATTTTGGCCACCATGTCGCCCGCAGATTTCATGTCCGTTGCGGTGAACAGTTTCAGGCCGGATTCGGCCAGAATTTTCCGGCCCGCATCCACGTTGGTGCCTTCCATGCGGACCACCACCGGCACCTTGATTTCCATTTTCCGGGCAGCGTCCACAACCCCTGTAGCAAATACGTCACACCTCAGGATTCCGCCGAAAATATTGATTAAAACCCCTTTGACATTGGGATCGCTCAGAATGATCTTGAAACCGTTTTCCACCATTTCAGCCGTTGCTCCGCCGCCCACATCCAGAAAATTGGCGGGTTCGGCACCGGCCAGCTTGATGGTGTCCATGACTGCCATGGCGAGTCCCGCGCCATTGACCATATTGCCCACCGTCCCACCGTCCAGATTGATGTAATTGAGGTTATATTTGGAAGCTTCAACATCCAGGGGATCTTCTTCGTCCAAATCCCGGAATGCCACAATATCCTTATGACGAAACAAGGCGTTATCATCAAAATCCATCTTGGCATCCAGGGCCAGAATCCGTTTATCCCGGGTAATCACCAGCGGGTTGATCTCCACCAGCGAACAATCATTTTCCACAAACAATTGATACAACCGGGTAACCATCTGTGTAAATTCTTTGACCACGGAAGCAGGCAAATCAAGGCCGAACGACAGTTTTCGGCAGTGAAAGGGCTGGATGCCAATGAGCGGATTGACCTGGACTTTTATTATTTGCTCAGGGGTCCGGGCAGCGACTTCCTCGATATCCATCCCACCTGCCCGGCTGGCAATAATAAGGATATTGGCGGTGGTTCTGTCCGGCAAAAGGCTCAGATACAGTTCTTTTTCAATATTCGACCCGGCCTCCACCAGAACCTTGTGCACCTGTTTGCCTTCCGGTCCGGTTTGATGGGTCACGAGGTTCATGCCGATGATGGCCTCTGCATGACTTACCACTTCTTCCAGGGAATGCGCCAGTTGAACGCCGCCGCCCTTGCCCCGTCCGCCTGCATGGATCTGGGCTTTCACCACCACGGGGAACTGTCCGATTTCTGAAGCGATTTCTCTTGCCCTGGCTGCGTCAAACGCGACATCTCCGGCAGGTGTCGGAATATCATACCGCCGGAACATCTGTTTGGCCTGAAACTCATGAATTTTCATACAAATTTCTCCGATTTTATGATTTTCTCAGCGCCTCGACTAAAGCATTTTCAATAAGTTCTTCCGGGGGTGTCGACGACACCCCATACCGCCTTCATGAAATAGCAAATTGGTTTTGTCCCCTTACCTCCGGCTCAATGTCCAACCCGTTAATGTGTATTGTTGGACCCCCAATGTGTCTGTATTTATAAGCATCATTGATGGTTTTTACTTCAATAAACTCGGGGTCAACCTCTAATCCCATTTTGCCGGCTACTTTTTTTATTAATGCGATGGTTTTGACAGCAGCACCGCAATTTTTTAAGGAAATTACCTGTATATCAATCATCATTTTATTTTCCGCCAACGCATAGGCTCACGCGACCGCGCCGATACCCTATGATAAGGTACTGCCCTGGCCCGCGGTCGCGTGGAGCCGTTTGTTAGCCTTCCCTGCTTTTAAACTTACAAATAGGCACATCAATGAAATGCCAAAGAAGGGAAATGGGAATAAAATCCCAATTATAGCTCTCGATGGCCTAATTGTAAGATCAAGACATGATAGTGAAGGTATTTCAGGGTTTATATGAACAGTTATTGGAAGCCCTTGATCATAATTTCGCTTTAATTGGTTATAAAGATTCCTCTGATAATAACCAAAGTTATCTCCGCCAGTATGCATTGATGGCCTTGAACCATCATAGACTTTGCCATCAACCACATAGCTGTACTTGGCAACCACTGTTTCTGAACTTCCGCCACGACCACTAGAAAGACCAACAATGTCTATACTTTTTAATATTCCAGAAACTGCAATAGCCTCTCGCATTTTATACCAGAATAATATGTCTTTTATTTCTGAAATTGCTGGAGCAAGGCCAAATATAAAAAATAAAAGAGAGATCCCAAATAAGAAAATTGGGCTCTGTGGTTTATATTTATCTCGCCGAATAGCCTGTCTATATTTCTTTTCTCGTGACTTCTTACCCATATATATAAGGCTAACGGTGGAGCTGAAAGGCCGCCGTAGGCGGTCACTCCTCCAGCGACTTGCTAGCCAACTTCCTTTTTCTTATCACTAGACAGTTTTAAAAGGCCTTCTTCAATCCACTGAATACCTTCACTGTATCTCTGTAAATACTTTTGTAAATCTGCATCTTTGGAAACAACACTAAAAAGTCTCTTAAATTCCATGAAATATTTTTGACCTTTTTGTGGAAGTCCCATGGCAACTGAGGCTGTAGCAGCCCCAAAATATATGTCCAAAGGATTACAAACACCATAAAACATTGGACTAAGTTCTAAGGCTTCAATTGCATTTTCAAATGCAGCTAAACTTTTGGAGTAATCTTTTACTCTATAAAGATAATCAAATCCTTCTTGTCGCCAAAATGGGGCTGCATATTTCCTGTCAACAGAGTTGATAGCCTTATGTCGAAGTTCATGTGCTATTTCATATTTTTTGGTTTTCTCAAACCTTTTGACTTCATTATACATTCTTAAGGCTCTAAACGATTCGAAAAAGCGTGCAAGAATATTAAATAATAGACGAATTAGCGGTGAAAACAGCTTCATTATTTTTTCAATTCGGCTACTTTTCAAAACTATATCTCTTAAAGGCTACATTGTTTATATGGGTCCGTATAAAACTCTAAATAATACTTTTCTGTCCGTATAATACGCCATGGAAAATATTAAAAATTGAGCGATAACAATCTTTAATTATTCTTGTTATAATCAATGCCAAGTTTTATCTTGGGGTGTTATGCGGATCTGTATAACACCCCAAGGACTGATGCAAAATCTGCTGGCTGAGGAGCCGGAATTATCCCTTACCCGATCACACACAGCACGGCATTTTTGGGTACGGAATCGCCGGATTTAAAATTGATGGCGCGAATCACGCCGCTGACCGGCGCCGGCAGCGCGTTTTCCATTTTCATGGCCTCAAGGATCAGCACCGGCTGACCTTTTCCCACCCGGTCTCCGACATTGTAATTGTAACTCACGATCATGCCGGGCATGGGCGCCAAAAGCTGGGTTCCGGTTGGCTCACAGACATCGCCTGTTGGTTCAGAAGGCTTAGGGGTCAAAGGTTTGGATGGCGGTGCAGAAGCCGGTTGCGCAACAGGTGCAGCCGGGGCTGCCATCACACGGCTGGGCGGGGACACCTGCTGGGGTGATACAGCCCTTACCGCCGGTGTAACCTGCTGGGGAACTGAGTGAGTGATTATCGGCTGGCCGCCGGGCTCGTCCACCTTGACTTCAAAATATTCATCATCCACCAGCACATTAAAGGTCCGTGTATGGCTTCCCATTTCAGGAACCGGCACTTCTTTCTTTTCCACCAGTTTGCCGGCTTTGGCCTTTGCAATCAGCGCCTGTTCTTTTTTAACGTCATCAAGGGTTCTCGGACGCATGGAATCCGGCGGCGTTTCCTTGCCGTATTTATAACTCAGAAACTTTTTGCCGGTGACCGGGTACAGGGTGTATAAAATAATATCCTCGATATTGCTGGTCAGCCCCTGCAATTCTTTTCTGGATTTTTCCAGCTCCGGTTCCAGGACCTCGCCCGGACGGCAGGTAATGGGGTCCTCCCCGCGTTCATAACAATGCAAGGCCTTTGCCTGAAGCTCCGGGTTGATGGGAACTGCGGTTTTGCCGTACAATCCGTAGCACAGATCCTTGACCTGTCCGGTGATCATTTTATATTTTTCGTCCTCAGTATCAAACAGCACATTGTTGACGGTCTGGATACCGACAATCTGGCTCGTGGGTGTGACCAGGGGAATCTGTCCCAGATCCTTTCTGACTTTGGGCAGTTCTTTATACACTTCGTCAATCCGGTCCAGAGCATCCATTTCCCGAAGCTGGTTGACCAGGTTCGACAGCATGCCGCCGGGCGTCTGGTGCAGGAGCACATTGATGTCAATAATGGACACCTTGGAATCATCCAGCAGATGCTTGTACTTGGGCAGGACTTCCTTTTCCAGCACATCATTGATTTTTGCCAGTTTCCGGATATCAAAACCCGTGTCCCGGTTCGTGCCGACTAACGTCATGACCAGGGGTTCCACTGCCGGGTGAGAGGTGCGGTAGGCATAACTGGTCATGCAGGTGTCGATAATATCCACACCGGCTTCAATGGCTTTGAGATGGGTCATGGGCGCCATGCCGGAAGTGAAATGGCTGTGCAGGTGAATGGGAATGGGTGTGGCATCTTTTAAAGCCTTGATCAGTTCAAAGGCATCGTATGGTGCCATAATCCCGGCCATATCCTTGATGCAGATACTGTCGGCACCCATTGTTTCCAGATCACGGGCCTTGTCGAGATAGTATTTAAGATTGTAAACGTCGCCGCCCATGCGGGGTTCGGTCAGGGAATAGCATATGCAGCCCTGAAAATGTTTCTGGCACGACTTGATGGCTGCCACGACGGTTTCAAAATTCCGGAAATCGTTTAATGCGTCAAAGGTACGGAAGATATCCATGCCGTTTTCTGTCGCCTGTTCCACAAACGCCTTGGCCACGTCATCGGCGTAATTCCGGTACCCGACAACATTCTGGCCCCGCAGCAGCATGGAAAACGGGGTTTTCTTAAAGTAACGCTTGAGGGTCCGGAGCCGTTCCCATGGATCTTCATTTAAAAACCGGTGCATGGTGTCAAAGGTGGCCCCGCCCCAGACTTCCACTCCCCAGAATCCGATCTCGTCCATCATTTCAGCCACAGGTATCATGTCTTCGGTGCGTCCACGGGTGGCGAACAGGGACTGATGGCCATCCCGCAAGGTGAGGTCCTGGATTTTCACGGGATTATCCGCCTTGGGCCGGTTATTGTAATCTTTAATGGACTTCATTTTTACCGCATAATGGTCACTCATGGGAATCTCCTCAAATTGGATCGTGTGCCAGTCAATATCTGGAAACTGGTTAATGGTTCACGCGTTTAGGTTATTATTTTCAAGCCATGGGTTTTGATCGGTGGAACGATTTCATCTGCATTAAACACCGCATCTGCATCTGCTGCTGACGGCCCCCGGCGCCCCACACATTCAAGGCAACCGGTGGCGCAACCGGCCCATCAACATCAAGACATTTCGCAGACTCCTGCAGTGCGCAGGACTGAAGGCGTGCGAACAGCTCCTGTTCAGATTTGATATAATCCGCTACCGCCGCAATGGCAGCAATCTTTTTTTTATCGGTCATGGGGCCTCTTTTTAATTACGAATTTGGGATTATAGATAACGCATTTATTAAGAGGGCAATTTTATAATCGCCCAATTCAGGCAGGCTATAGCCCATTAAGCTACAGCCTGACCGCCTATTTTAAGCAGGGATGTTGCCGTGCTTTTTCGGCGGAAGGGTCTGGCGCTTGTTATACATAATCTCAAGGGCTTCAATGAGTCGCATCCGGGTTTCACTGGGAACAATCACGTCGTCAATATAGCCCCTGTTGGCCGCGCAATACGGGTTGGAAAACAATTCTTTGTATTCATTAATTTTTTCCTGACGTTTGGCTTTGGGGTCTTCAGCTGTGTTGATTTCCTTGCGATGAATGATGTTGGCAGCGCCTTCGGCTCCCATGACCGCGATTTCAGCACAGGGCCAAGCAAAGGCCATATCCGCACCCAGATGCCGGGAAGACATGGCGATATACGCCCCGCCGTAATCCTTACGGACAATCACCAGAAGCTTGGGCACCGTGGCTTCGGAATAGGACCACAGCAGTTTCGCCCCATGGCGGATAATGCCGCCCCATTCCTGATGGGAGCCCGGCATGAACCCCGGCACATCCGACATGGTAAGAAGCGGAATGTTAAAGGCATCGCAAAACCTGATAAACCGGGTGGCTTTATCGGATGCGTCAATATCAAGGCACCCGGCCATGACTTTGGGCTGGTTGGCGATAATCCCAATGGTTTTACCATTTAACCGTGCGAAACATACAATCATATTCTTGGCAAAATGGGCGTGGGGCTCATAGAATTCGCCGTTGTCCACAATCTGGCGGATCACGTCCTTCATATTATAGGACTGGCTCGGATCATCCGGGATCAGGGTGTCCAGCACCGGAGCCAGGCGTTTCGGGTCATCCGTGCAGACGGCGATTGGCGGATCTTCCATATTATTTGACGGCAGATAAGCGAGCAGCTCACGAATCCGCTGGATGGCGTCCGCATCGGATTCGCAGGCGAAATGCGCCACCCCGCTTTTTTCATTGTGGGTCATGGCCCCGCCGAGGTCCTCGAAGGTGATTTCTTCACCGGTCACGGATTTAATTACCTCCGGCCCGGTGATAAACATATGACTGGTGTTTTTGACCATGAAAATCCAGTCGGTCATGGCCGGAGAATATACGGCGCCACCTGCCGTGGGCCCCATAATGGCGGAAATCTGCGGAATCACT